>JAGRFZ010000085.1 GCA_020445785.1 Rhodocyclaceae bacterium | reverse complement strand
GGTTGAAGGCGAACAGCACCAGGCCTTCGATTGCCTTGTCGAAGAATTCGTCGTCGGCGGCGCAGACGTCTTCGAAGAACACGTTCGGCGACTTTCCGCCCAGTTCCAGCGTGGCCGGAATCAGGTTGTTGGCGGCGGCCTGGCCGATCAGGCGACCGGTCGAGGTCGAGCCGGTGAATGCGATCTTGGCGATGCGGTCCGAGGTCGCCAGCGGAACGCCGGCTTCACGGCCATAGCCGTTCACGATGTTGAGCACGCCCGGCGGCAGCAGGTCGGCGATCAGCTCGGCCAGCACCAGGATGCTGATCGGGGTCGATTCCGCCGGCTTCAGCACCACGCAGTTGCCGGCACCGATCGCCGGCGCGAGCTTCCACGCTGCCATCAGCAGCGGGAAGTTCCACGGAATGATCTGGCCGACCACGCCCAGCGGCTCGTGGAAATGGTAGGCGACCGTGTTCTCGTCGATCTCGCTGATGCCGCCTTCCTGCGCCCGCAGGCAGCCGGCGAAGTAGCGAAAGTGGTCGGCCGACAGCGGCACGTCGGCATTCAGCGTCTCGCGAATCGCCTTGCCGTTGTCCACCGTCTCGGCGTAGGCCAGCAGTTCGATGTTCTGGTCGATGCGGTCGGCGATCTTCAGCAGCAGGTTGGCACGCTCGGCCGGCGCCGTGCGGCCCCACTTGTCGGCTGCGGCGTGGGCAGCGTCCAGCGCCAGGTTGACGTCTTCGGCGGTCGAGCGGGCGGCCTTGGTGTAGGGCCGACCGGTGATCGGCGTGATGACGTCGAAATACTCCCCTTTGACCGGGGCGACCCACTTGCCGCCGATGAAATTGTCGTATTGGGACTTGTACTGGACCTTGGCACCGTCCTGACCGGGAAAAGCGTATTGCATGAACCACCTCCTTAGCGAATTCGTTGTCGCGCAATGTCGCGCTGACACACTCATTCGCAGGGGGCATGCCAAGCCAGCCATCGGCCCGACGGAATCCGCTCGATCCCGCCCCTGGCAAGGGATTCCAAGCTATGCCCTTATTTTTGTTAAGGTTTTGTGGTTATTTGCGCACCGCACAATAACGCAACAACTGCTCCATCCAGATTGGAGCAACTTTGCCTTCGTACTGGCACTGTGCTACCGGTTCAGCCTTCAGCCAATCGGGCGGATCAGTCCCTCGGACTGCGGCATCGAATACCCCGGCTGCCCCGCCAGCCCCGTCTGCATGGCGAGCACGAGCGACCCGCAGCGCTCGTCGTCGAAGACCATTCGGGGCCCACACAGATAGTAGGTCTCGAATCCCAGCGGCACGAAGTCCAGCCCCAGGGCGTAGGCCGTGGCCCTGAGGGCAAAGGCCGCATCCGCAGCACCTGCGGCGACCGCGGCGACCACCGCGAAGTGGGTGAACTCCTCGACCGGATAACCGCGGATGCTGCTCGGATTGAGGCCGTGCTCGCGCAGCAGGTAGTCGAACCAGACCCGGGTACCGGAGCCGCGCTGGCGATTGATGAAACGCACCGACGGGCGCGCCAGGTCCGCGATGCTGCGAATCCCGAGCGGATTGCCACGGGCGACCACCAGGCCCTGCTCGCGCCGCAGAAGCGGGCGGAGGTAGACCGGCGGATCGCCGTCGAGGCTGCGCTTGATGAACAGATCCATCGGCAAACCGTCCGGCACATGGAAGCCGGCGATCTCGGCGCGCCCCTCGCGCAGGGCAGTCACCGCCTTGGGCGAGCCCATGAACCGGGCATCGAGATGGGGCAGGCGGCCCTCGCCGATGCATTGCTGCAGGACCAGATCGTGGCTGCAGGCGAGCCGCAGGCGAGGCTCGCCGAGTTTCAGACAGTCGCGCAACTCACGGCCGAGCACGGCGAGTTCGCGCTGGACGAGGTCGTGCACACGCGCCTCGATCTTGCCGACCAGCATCGCGATGCCATGACCCGCCGGCGTCAATCGGCTGCCGTGCCCCTTGGTCTTGTCCACCAGCCGGCAACCCAACAGCGCCTCGGCCTCCTTGATGCGGCCCCACGCGCCACGATAGGAGCGACCGGTGCGCTCCGCCCCGCCCTGCAGCGAACCGGTGTCGGCGACTGCATTGAGCAACGCAGCAAGTGCGGCGAGATCCAACTCTCCCTGCCCCAGTTCGAGGCTGGTATGCGCCCTGATGTGCAGGCGCGCATCGGCACCACTGTGCATATTTGATCGCCGGCCGTCCCGGCGTAGGCTTGATCGGCCTGCCATGTATACGTTACTTCCTATCCAATAGGCAAGCAAAAGCGAATTCACAGAATGCCAAGGAGATCTCCATGACGCTCACCCGCCGCAGCCTACTGACTGCCCTGCTGGCTGGCGCAGCGCTGCTGCTGCAGCCTTTCTCGACTGCACAGGCCGCCGACTTCATCACCGTCGCATCGACCACGTCGACGCAGAATTCCGGCCTGTTCGACCACCTGCTCCCCAAGTTCACGGCCGATACCGGCATCGAGGTCCGGGTCGTCGCGGTCGGCACCGGCCAGGCGCTGGACATGGGCAAACGAGGCGACGCCGACGCGCTGCTGGTGCACGACAAGACCAAGGAGGCGAAATTCGTCGAAGAGGGCCACGGCATCGGCCGCCGCGACGTCATGTACAACGATTTCGTGCTGATCGGCCCTGCCAGCGATCCGGCAGGCGTGAAAGGCGGCAGCGACATCAAGCACGCCCTGCAGAAGGTCGCCGCGACCAAGCCGCCCTTCGTCTCCCGCGGCGACAAGTCGGGAACCCACAGTGCGGAACTGCGCTTCTGGAAAGCCGCCGGCGTCGATCTCGATGCCGCCAAGGGGCCTTGGTACCGGGATACCGGCAGCGGTATGGGGGCCGCGCTGAACACCGCTGCCTCGCTCGACGCCTACGTACTGTCCGACCGCGGCACCTGGCTCAACTTCAAGAACCGGCAGAACCTGGCAATCCTGGTCGAAGGCGATCGGGCACTGTTCAATCAATACGGCGTAATGATGGTCAATCCCGCGCGCCACGCCCACGTCAAGCAGGCGCTGGTGCAGCGCTTCATCGATTGGCTGGTGTCGGACGAGGGTCAGGCCGCAATCGCCGAATACACGATCGGCGGCGAGCAGTTGTTCTTCGCGAACGCAAGCTAGAGCACCCCGTTCAGTCTTCGACGGCGCCCCCACCGGCGCCGTCGAAGAGCGCCGCATCCCGCGCGAAGCACGCTACCAGCCAGTCGACGACCGCCCGAACCCGGGCGACATCGCGCAATTCGCGCGGCGTCGCCAGCCACAACTCGCGCGCCGGCAGCACCGCCGGCAGGCGCACCAGTCCGCGCCGCCGAGCCGCGATGATCGCCGGCAGCACCGCGTAGCCGAGTCCGCCTTCGGCGGCCCGGACCAGCACATCCACCGCGTTGCTGCGGAACACGATGCGCGCCGCCTCGACGTGTTCCTGCAACCAGCGCATTTCCGGCAGATCCATCATTTCCCGATCGTAGGCGACCCAGTCGCCCGTGGCATCGATCTGGCCGCGCCGGCGCTCGGCGTAGCCGGGCGCGGCATAGACACCGAACGTGATCGTGCCGAGGCGGCGGATCACCAGATCGCCACGGGTCGGACGCGCCAGCCGGATCGCGATGTCGGCCTCGCGCCGCACCAGGTCGAGATTGCGGTTGCCGGCCACCAGCTCGAGCACCAGGCTCGGAAAACGGGAACGGGCGTCGGCGGTCAGGCCCGCCAGGTAGTTCGCGGCCAGCGAATCGACCGCGGTGATGCGGGTGACGCCACGGACACGGGCGTCCAAATCGCTGGCAACGTGAGCGAGGGCCGCGACCTCCCGTTCGATCCGGCGCCCGTGTTCGAGCACGCGCTCGCCGGCGCCGGTCGGCAGCAACTGCCCCTGGCGGCGCTCGAACAGGCGCGTGCCGAGTCGCGCCTCCAGCCCCTTCAGGCGCCGCGAAACGGTCGTCTGGTCCACATCGAGTTCGGCGCCGGCAGCGGCCAAAGTGCCGTTGCGTGCGATCGCCAGCAGGAAGCGCACGTCGTTCCAGTCGAAGTTCCCTGCGTTGGTGCCGATCGCGGCTGCATCGGTGTGCATTGCGCCTGTGCCTCCTGCGGCTATCGTGACGACTTCCATTGTCCAGGAGCCGATCATGTCCAAGCCCCACACCTTGCGCAATCTCGCCGGCCTGCCGGATGACCTGCCGCCGCTCCGCGATTGCACGCTCGTCCTGGTCGACTGCCAGAACACCTACCGCCACGGCCTGATGGCGCTCGAGGGCGTCGAAGCGGCCCTGGCCGAGGCCACCACCCTGCTCGAACGAGCCCGCGCCGCCGGGTGCCCGGTGTTCCACATCCAGCACGACAGCGGTCCCGGCAGTCCTTACGACATCCGTACCGAGATCGGCGCGATCGCCGATCCGGTGTCGCCCGTCGACGGCGAAGTGGTCATCGTCAAGGGCCTGCCGAATTCGTTCGCCGGCACCGACCTCGCCGGGCACATCGCCAAGACCGGCCGCACGCAGATCGTGCTCGCCGGCTTCATGACCCACATGTGCATCAACTCGACGGCCCGCGGCGCGTTCAACCTGGGGCTGCAGCCGACCGTCGTCGCCACGGCGACCGCGACCCGGCCGCTGCCGGCCGTCGATGGCCGCATCCTGCCGGCAGCGGCGGTGCAGGCAGCGAGTCTCGCTGCGCTCGGCGACCTGTTCGCTCGCATCGCGCCGGACGCCGCCTCGCTGCCGGACTGAACGACGCGCCCGGCCAACCGCCACCCGAGCGCGAACGGGCGCCTATACTGCGATCTCGTTGCGGCCAGACTCGGGGAGGGACGACGGTGGCGGAAGCAAGCGAGGGGGACGCGCGCCGGCTCGGGCATTTCCGACAGATCCTGTTGTGGCCGCTGCAATTGATGCCATTGCGTGCCACCAGCCAGATCCATCGCCATTGGGAGTGGCTCGAGGAAGCCCGGCCCGACAACCCATGGCGCGAGGTCGATGACGAATTCACCGAAGACCCGGCCGGCTTCCAGCAGCGCCACTACAGCGAGTTCGTCACCTTCCTGCCCCACGTCCAGCGCTTCCTCTACGGCGAAGGACGCAGCCGCGGCGGCGCACCGGGCGAGTCGCCGATCCGCGTCTTTCGCCGCCACGACATCGCCCGCGTGCGCTGCACCTATCCCGACCCGGCCTTCGCGCCGACCGAGTTCGAGATCGCCCACATCGATCTCTATTTTTTCTTCGACCTGGACATCGCGGTGCTCAATGTCGAACTCCACGCGTCCGACATCGCCCTCGAATACGCCCAGGAAACCCTGTTCCGGCTCGGGCGGGCCTATCCGACCTATTGGGAGGCGAACGGCGACCCCGGCCATTGCCTCAAGAAGACCGAGTGGCTGGCCGCCGACGGGCAGGTCCTGGCCACGTCCGATTTCGAGCTGCAGGAGGATTTCCGCGGCCACGTGAACCGCTACCGGGCCCCCCGCGTCGCCGCCCACTGGGACTTCCTGCTGCGCCCCTTGGTCGCCCACCACTCGGACGAGACCGGCCCCTTGCGCTACCGCCAGCTCGAATACCACCGCATGCCGGTGATGGCCTACGTGGCCGTGGACGGCGATCCGCGCGACCTGCATGCCTCCGATTTCGTCCGCCTCGGCCTGGTCACGGCATCGGGCCCGGCTGGACGCATGCCGCTGACGGTGCCGGATTTCGAGCAGCGCTATTGCTACGACCGCTTCTGGAAGGCGGCGCACGGCGGCCCGCCGGGTTCGCGCTACCTGTGCTGCGGCGAAGCCTTCGTGTTGCTCGGCAGCGCTCGGCAGCGCTATTTCTTCGAGCCCGGCGGCAGCCTGCTGGAAGAGTTTCGTCACCAGTATTTCCTGCTCTTCCTGATCCCGCACGTGCACAAGGCAGCGCTGCTGATGATGGCCGACCGCCTGCTCCATTCCTTGAAGCGGCTCGACATCCAGCAGCCCGACACGGTCAAGCGCTTCAAGCGCGAGATCCGCCAGATGCGCGAGATCTTCCTGCGCTTCACCCACCGCTACTGGTTCCATCGCGTCTCGGACCAGATCCAGGCCCGCGACCTGTACCGCATGGCCGCCGAGTTCCTCGCCACCGAAGAGCTCTACCGGGAGGTGCGGGAACGCATCCAGGACATGTCCGAGTATCTCGAATCGGACTCGGTGCGGCGTCAGGCGAACACCGTCGTGCGCCTGACCGTGGTCACCGCCTTCGGCCTGATCGGCTCCACCGTGACCGGGTTCTTCGGCATGAACCTGTTGTCGATGGAGGACCTGTCGACGCCGCACAAACTCATCTATTTCGGCGGCCTGCTGGCCGCCGTCACGTGGCTTGCCTTCTATACCGTGATGAAGTCCAAGGGGCTGTCCGACTTCCTCGACGCCCTGTCGGACGAACGAATCACGATCCGCGAAAAAGCCTCCACGCTGCTTTCGGTCTGGCGGCGCCCCCGCGGCGACTGAAATCGCCCGCCGTCAGAACTTGTGGCGCAACCCGAGGCCGACCGCAGTCGTGCCTTCTCCGTCCTCGGTGTCCGCGAACGCCGCGCCACGACCTGCGGCGTCGTCGTTGTCCATGCGATTCACCATCGCGTACAGGGTGGTGCGCTTGGACAGGTTGTGGGTATAGCCGAGGGTGACCGAGGTGGTGTCGTTGTCGTCGTTCTGGTCATCGCTGAGCTGGCCGACGTCTGCATGCAGCGTACCCGCACCGAGCGCGACCGAAACACCGAGATAGGCGACGGCGGCGTCCACCACGTCGTCTTCTTCTGCGGTCTGGTAGCTGGCATAGACCTTGGCCCCGCCGAAGTCGAAGGAACCGCCGACATAGACTTCCTTCAGGTCGTCGTCGGGCCGCTTGGAATGGTGATAGACCACGCCCACACCGAACGGACCCGACGCATAGCCGACGCCGACGCCGGCGCGGTCGTCCTCGTCACGGTCGTCGCCGCTTTGGTCGTTCTGGAACGAGTAGATCGCCTCGGCCATGACGCCGCCGGCCTTGCCGAGAATGTAGGCGATCGAGTTGTTCCAGCGCGCGTCGGTGCCGGGGTGGATCGATGCGCCCGGAATCGAATTGACGAGAACGGCCTGCGAATTGAACACCGTCCCGGGCACGCCCGCCGAGAACTTGCCCGGGTACTTGTAGCCCGGTGCGTATTGGCGACCGAGGGCGACCGTACCGAAGCCGCCGCGCAGCCCCGCCCAGGCCTGACGATGGAACTGCCGGCTGGTGCTGGCGGGCTCGCCGGTGCCGACGCTATAGCCCTGTTCGAGCACGAACACGGCCTTCAACCCATTGCCCAGATCCTCGCTTCCCTTGAAACCGATCCTCGGCCCGGACAGCACGCCGTTGATGATGCCGGCAAACGTCGTGTCGCCGGCCTTGGCATAGCCGACGCCGACATCGGCGATGCCGTAGATGGTGACATGGGATTGCGCAAACGCGGGGGCACTCGCGATGCCGGCCACGACGATCGCGATCGATCGGTAATTCATCGGGTCGATCTCCGGTGGTTGTCGTTCGAGGCAGGCATGGCGTCCTGCCGCGCCCGGCAAACTAGCACCGCTGGCGGGGACGCCAAATAGGCAAGAGAGAGCCTATTGCCACCCTTGCGAAGTTGCGCTTGGCGCCGTGGCGGCCAGGCGACGACACCGGCCCTCACGCTTCCAGCGGCAACACCCGACCGAGGGGCGTGAGATCGTATCCGCCCAGCAGACGCGCCCGCTCCACCAGCTCCGGCGCCGTCAACACGTCGAGCAACTGGCGGAAGATGCGGCGGAAGAACACCCCCTTGGGCAAGGCGAGGTCGAGTGATTCGACGCCCAGCGGGAGAAACCCGAGGCCGTGCTCGCCGGCCAGGGCACGGCAGCCCGGCGCACAATCGACCTGCCCCATCGCCACCGCCGCAGCGGCCCGCCGCGCGCTCGGCACTTCGATCGCCTGACCGCAATCCTCGACCCGGAAGCCACCGGCCTCCAGCGCCAATTGCAGACCATAGCGACAACCCGCGCCGCCCGGCTGGAGACCCCAGCGGTAGTCGTAGGCGACCAAGGTGTTGATGTCGGCCACCTCGAGTTGCGGACGCAACATGATGCCGAACTCGCGCCAGGCGACGCGCACGGCCGTCCACTCGCGGTGGTCCCGCTGACGTTGCAAGAGGGTCGTGTGGCGGGCATCGCTGTCGTCGGCACGCCCCCAGTGCAGCACGGTGGCGTCGATTCGCCGCGCCGCCAGTTGCTGCAGTCCGCCGGCGGTGCTCGACGGCACATGGGCCACCAGGGCGGCGTCGCCGAGCGCGCCGGCCAGCGCCATGGCCGCCGCCTCGAGCAGCGGATCGGCCGCGCCGCCGATCAGCAGGCGATCGGCAAACAAGCCGCCATGGGCCTGTTCCGCCAGCCACTGGTCGAGCAGCAGTCTCGGAAACAACCATTTGCCGCCGACCCGCGCCGCCGGCAGTTCCCGCGCGTTGGCCAGTTCGTAGAGCTTCTTTTCGTTGATCTGGAGGTACGCCGCCGCCTGGCGTGCGGTGAGGTGGGGGCGCTCCGGCTCCGCACTCACGGGACTATCCTCCCGCCGCCCTGCGAGGTCCCGCGCCGGCATTGCACGGCGAGCGGGGTCGACGGAGGGGCTCGCTCACGGGACTACCCCCCGCAGCGGTGCTTCGCGACCCCCCCCGGTCCGGCAGGGTGAGCGCCTCCTTTGGGCGGCCGGTCGGAGGCACTCATCGGCGGGCATGCCGGGCCAGTTCGTCGGGGGTGTTGATGTTGCTGAAGCTCTCGGCTTCGTCGTCGAAGGCGACCTCGACGGTATCGAGCTCGGCGTACCAGCGATCGATCTTGCGGCCACCACCCGCGAGGAAGGCCGCGAGGTGATCGCGGACGTCCCGGCGCACCAGGCTGAACACCGGATGGGGCTGGTCGAAGGTGCGCGCCACCGCGAGCTGGGCGTCGGCAGCCTCGAGCCCGGCGCGCAGCCGGCTGACCAGATCCGCCGGCAGGAAGGGCGAATCGCACGGGGCCGTGACCACCAGCGGATGGTCGGCGATCGACAGACCGGCGTGGAGCCCGGCCAGGGGGCCGGCGAAGCCCGGCACCCGATCGGCCACCACGACGTATCCGAAGGCACCGTAGGCATCCGGATTCTGGTTGGCGTTGACGACGAGCTGATCGACCTGGGCCGCGAGGCGGTCGATCACCCAGGCCACCATCGGGCGGCCGCCGAGATCCTGCAGCCCCTTGTCGACGCCCCCCATGCGGCGACCGAGCCCGCCGGCCAGCACCACGCCCGTGACACCCCGATTCGCGCAGATCATCGTTCGAAACGTTCCCCCCCCGTAAACAGCAGGTAGTGCTTGCCCTGGGCGCGACCGATCATGGTGATCCCGACCCGGCACGCCAGTTCATAGCCCATCTGGGTCAGGCCCGAGCGCGAGACGAGGAAGGGAATGCCCATCTGAGCCGCTTTGATCACCATCTCCGAGGTCAGTCGGCCGGTGGTGTAGAAGAGCTTGTCGTCCCCTTCGAGGCCGTCGAGCCACATCTGCCCGGCGATGGCGTCGACCGCGTTGTGCCGGCCGACGTCCTCGACGAACATCAGAATCTCCGCACCGCGCGCGAGCGCACAGCCATGCACCGCGCCCGCCTGCTTGTAGATCGATTCGTGCACCCGCACCGAATCGAGCAGCGCATACAGCGTGGCCTGGTCGAGCCGACGATCCACGGGCAGGTGCACACGCTCGATCTCGTCCATCAGGTCGCCGAACACCGTGCCCTGACCGCAGCCGGTGGTCACCGTGCGCTTTTCGGTGCGCTCGGGCGCGATGCCCGCACCCCGCCGCGTGCGCACCGCAACCGCATTGACCGCCCAGTCCACTTGCACCGCGACAATCTCGTCGATCGAGCCGACCAGGCGCTGGTTGCGCAGGTAGCCGATGGTCAGCGCCTCGGGAGCCCCTCCGAGGGTCATCAAGGTGACCAGTTCCTGCTTGTCGACGAAGATCGTCAGCGGATGCTCGCCGGCGATACGGGTCGGCACGGCTTCGCCGAGTTCATTCACCGCATCGATGCTGAAGGTCAGCGGGCGGCGCGCGTCGGTCAGTAGGGGTCTCGGCACGGCGATCGGTTCGAAGATTCGGCGCATCGATTGTTGCACGAAGCCGAGCCTTGTCAATCGCCCGGCCGCCCACGCACAGGCCATCGCGAAGGGCGCGGCGTCGCCGCGGGCCGACCGTCCTGGGGGCGGCGCAAATTGGCCCATGTGGAACATTGCGTCCCAAGGCCGGTCGGCGGCACCACGGATTGAACGGAGAATTACTCCGATTTGGTAAGTTTTAATCCAATATGTAGGGTACGACCGATGCTTAAATGAAACCAAACACAAGTGATGCGGTCTGCCGGACAAGGGGCCGCACGACAATTCGAGGACGGAGACAATTCTGCTTTTCGACCCAATCCGGTCGGCCGTGATGCCGCGCGTGAACATCGGTGGAGTCCGAACCGGTGCCTGACGTCCAGACCCTTGCCCCCTCGCCCACGCCCGACACCCGCGACAGCTGGGCCTTGCGGCTCCATCTGCAGCGCCGCTCGATCGGCAACGCGCTGTGGACCTGCGAGAGTTGGTCGCTGCTGGCGGTCGACAGCGATCGAGATCGAACCGATCCCCGCAGGCCGACACGAACGGCACTGCGGCGCGACCCCGACAGCGGCGATGAGATCCATGTCTGGGACGGCCTGGGGCTGACGCTGCACCGCGACGAACGCGCCGCCTACCGCTTCAACCTGTCGTCGCGCACGCCGCGCCTGTTCGTCCACTGCGAGGCCGACGACGGCGGCACGATGGTGCCGACCCTCGTGACGGCCAGCCAGGACGTGGCCGCCGCCTATATGGACGGTGGCGACGAGGATGTGTTCTCGTGCCCGATGCCGAGCGCCGTGCAATGCTGGATCGAAGCATTCATCGCGCGCCACGGAGAACCCGAGATCGCGCTCGGCAAGAGCCGTCGCCGGCAGCGCGGCAAACGCCACAAGGATGCCGACGACCATGGCTGACACACCGGTACCGCCCCACACGTTCATCGGCCGTTGGTCGCGCATGAAGCGCGGAGAAGACGTGCCGACGGAGTCGGCGAACCCGATGCCGGCAGCGGACCCGGCGTCGACCGAGACCGGGCAACCAGTGCTCGGCGATGCGGACATGCCCCCGGTGGAGAGCCTGGACGAATCCTCCGACTTCTCCTGCTTCCTCTCCGAAGGGGTTTCGGAAGGCCTGCGCCGGCAGGCCCTGGACCGGCTGTTCCGGCTGCCCATGTGCGGCGTGCTCGACGGTCTCAACGACTACGACGACGACTACACCAAGCTCGAGGAGCTGGGCACGACGGTGACCTACCAGATGAGGCAGTGGGCCGAGGAGAAGGCCCGCCGGGCACTCGCCGCCGAGCCGTCGGAGCAGGCGCCGCGGGCGGCCACGCCCGCCGACCGCGGCGAGGATGCGAACGCACGGTCCGCGACCGCCGACCTGGACGACGACGCCGATGCAACCGATGCGGCCCCCCACGCCTGAGCCACCACGAACCAATTGCCCATGACCACGCCCGAGCCGACCCCACGAGACAGCGCCGACCGTCATGCCCGCCGCGCGGCCCTCGCCGCGATCGGCGGCGCGCCCGGCGCCGGCGGCCCGCCGATAGCCTACGAATCGGCCGGCCACACGGCGATCCTCGGACCCGAGGATCGCATCCGTCGGCTCGCGGCGGCGCTCGCCGATCGCGTTCCGACCTGCGGCATCGTGACCCAGGCGCTGCCCGGACAGATCATGCCGGAGATCGAGGCCGCCGCCGCCCTCGCCCCGCAACTGACCGTGCTGCAGGTGCCGAAACCGACCGTCGATGGCCACCTCGGTCGCTTCCGGCTGACCACCGAAGTGGGCGGCGACACCGTGGACATCGCCCGGACGGTCTTCGCCCGGGCCTTTTGCGACATCGTCGTCGACCTCGGCGACCAGCCGCTGATCGCGCGGGAGTTGCTGCCCCCCGGCTATTTGCATGCCACGCCGGACCGCCCCCCGGAGCGCCTGGCCGAGTCGGTGCTCGACCTCGTCGGCGAGTTCGACAAGCCACGCTACGTGCGCCTCGATTCGAGCGTCTGCGCCCACTCGGCCAACGGCATGACCGGTTGCAGCCGCTGCCTCGATGCCTGCCCGGCGGATGCCATCCGCAGCGTCGACGGTGCCATCGAACTCGACAGCCATCTCTGCCACGGCGCCGGCGGCTGCGCCAGCGTCTGCCCGACCGGCGCGATCCGCTACGACCACCCACAGCCGGCAATCCTGCAAGCCCGGCTCGAACACCTGCTATCGACCTACCTCGCGTCCGGCGGTGCGGCACCACGGCTGCTGCTGGTGGACGCGGACGCCGGCGCCCACTGGCTCGAAGCCCACGGCGAAGCGCTCGCCGGCCACTGGCTGCCCCTGCAGATCGAAGAGATCGGCGCCGCCGGTCTCGACACCTGGCTGCAGGCCCTGGCCCGCGGTGCGGTCGAAGTGGTGCTGCTGGCGCCCGCCCTGACCGCTGCGGTGCGCGCCGACCTCGGCCGCGAGCTGGCGGTGGCGGATCGCATTCTGCAAGCCGTCGGCGGCGACCGCCGCGTGGCATTGATCGAAGACCCGGATCGACTCCTCGCGCGCCCGTCGCCCACGGTGCGCGCCCTGCCCCCGCTCACCACCCAGGCCGGAAACGCCGACAAGCGGGCGCTGATCTCGGCCGCCACCGCCCACCTCTACCGCAACTCCGGCTTGCCGGTCGGGGATCTCGCGGTGCCACTGGCGGCCGGCGCCGCCTTCGGCGCGGTCGACATCGAGGCGGACGGCTGCACCCTGTGCAATGCCTGTGTCGCCGCCTGTCCGGTCAAGGCCCTGGGATCCGGCCGCGAACGGCCGCTGCTTTCCTTCGTCGAGGAGCGCTGTGTCCAGTGTGGTCTGTGCGTGCAGTCCTGCCCGGAGCGGGTGTTGTCCCTGACCGCCCGCTACCAGCTCGACCCGGACGTCCGTGCGCGGCCGCGGACGCTCAAGGAGGAGGCGCCCTTCGAATGCATCCGTTGCGGCAAGCCGTTCGCCACACGCAGCATGATCCGCGCGATGCAGCTGCGGCTGGCCGGCCACCACATGTTCGCCGGCGACGCCGCCCGCCGGCTCGAAATGTGCGCGGACTGCCGCGTCATCGACATCGCGATGAGCGAGGAGGACGCTGGCCTGGTCGGCCTCGGCGAGGCCGTCTCGCCGCCACGCCCACCGGGGGACCATCACTGATGTCTTCCACTACCCGGACGAAGCCGACGCCGATGCCCACCCGAACCGCGGTCGAAGACGCTTTCCGTGCCGACACCTTTGCCCTGCTCGGCTCGCTGCTGGCGGCGCCGCCACAACAGGCGTTGCTCGACTGGCTGGCCGCCCTCGCATTGGATGCCGGCGACGGCACGCGCCTGACCGAAGCCTGGCGGTCGCTCTCGGCGGCGGCCGCCGGCGCCCGAGCGGAGGCGCTCGCCGACGAGTTCCAGCAGCTCTTCATCGGCCTCGGCAAGGGCGAGATCGTTCCCTACGGCTCCTGGTACAAGACCGGGTACCTGATGGAGCAGCCGCTGGTCGAACTACGCGCGGACCTGCGCCGCCTCGGGCTCGAGGCGGACCCCGAGCGACATGAGCCGGAAGACCACGTGGCGGCTCTGTGCGAAGTGATGTCGCTGCTGCTGCGCCCGGGCGAGAACTATGCGCGCGCCCAACAACAGGCGTTCTTCGCGCGCCACCTGAAGGGCTGGTGCGCCCGTTTTTTCGAGGATCTCGGAACCTGCCCATCGGCGCGTTTCTACCGCGCCGTCGGCGGTTTCGGGGCGATTTTCATCGGCGAGGAGTCGCTCCGGCTGGAGGCCTGAGCAACCCTGCCGCACAAGGAGGAGGAGAGCGGAATGGACATGAAAACCAAGCAACAGCCGGTCGATGCCGCGCGACGCGGCTTCCTGCGCAAGGCCGGCCTCGCCGGTGGCGCCGCCGCGGCCGCAGTGGCGACCGGCGTCTCCGCTGCGCCGCAAGTGGTCGACGACGCCCCACCCAAGCGCAGCCAGGGCTATCGAGAGACGGAGCACGTACGCGCTTACTACAAGACTGCGCGCATCTGATCGCGCGGCGCGCCCACACCAGACGCAGGAGCAGGAGACCATGAAACTGACACCGAAATCGGCCCCGTCGGAAAACGGGGCGCAGGACGGTCGCCCCACGGGCGGTCTGTCCCGTCGCAGCTTCCTGAGCCAATCCGGAGCCATCGCCGGCGGCGTCGCCGCGGGCACCATGCTGGCCCCGCCGATGATCCGCAAGGCCTCGGCCAAGAGCACCTCGGCCGAGGCCAAGACCGAGATCAAGCGCACCATCTGCACCCACTGCTCGGTCGGCTGCGGCATCTACGCCGAAGTGCAGGACGGCGTATGGACCGGCCAGGAGCCGGCCTTCGACCACCCCTTCAATCGTGGCGCCCACTGCGCCAAGGGCGCCTCGGTGCGTGAACACGGCCACGGCGAGCGCCGCCTGAAGTACCCGATGAAGCTCTCCGGCGGCAAGTGGCAGAAGATGAGCTGGGACGAAGCGATCAACGAGGTCGGCGACCGCATCCTCAAGATTCGCGACGAGTCCGGCCCCGACGCGGTGTATTGGCTCGGCTCGGCCAAGCACAATAACGAGCAGGCCTACCTGTTCCGCAAGTTCGCCGCGCTGTGGGGCACCAACAACGTGGACCACCAGGCCCGCATCTGCCACTCCACCACGGTGGCGGGTGTCGCCAACACCTGGGGCTACGGTGCGATGACGAACTCGTACAACGACATGCACAACTCGAAGGCGATGATCCTGATCGGATCGAACCCGACCGAGGCCCACCCGGTGGCGATGCAGCACATCCTCTACGCCAAGGAGCGCAACAAGTCCAAGCTGATCGTCGCCGATCCCCGTTTCACCCGCACTGCGGCCAAGGCCGACCAGTACCTGCGGCTGCGCCCGGGGTCGGACGTGGCCTTCGTCTGGGGCCTGCTGTGGCACATCTTCGACAACGGCTGGGAAGACAAGGAATACATC
>JAGRFZ010000084.1 GCA_020445785.1 Rhodocyclaceae bacterium | reverse complement strand
TTCGCGACACCCTCCCCGAGGGAGGTTTGATCACCGCCTTCGGGCGGCCGGGCGGCGGTGCTCATGGCCCGCCTCCGGCCAGCACGCTGCGCAGGAAGCCACGACGGGAAAGCCGCTTTGCGTCGCCCCCGGCATCACGTTCGGGCGGGCGGTGGAGCTGTGCCAGGGTCTGCCACGCCACCGCTTCGGCCTCGGCCTGGGTGGTGAACGCGAACATCGGCGAAAACAGCGAACTGGCGTGGTAGCAGCCGAGCCGGTGGCAGTGGTGGACGACGAAGGGATAGTCGCCCGACGCGAACGGCCACCACTGGGTATCGCCTTCCCCGCGCAGGCATGGGCAACTGGGGTCCGGCACCAGCATCAGATTCATGCACCACGGCGTCAGCAGCACGCCGAACCAGGCTTCCCCTTGGCGCGCAAAGCCGATCGTCGCCACCTCGAGGGCGGGATTGACGATCGGCAGGCCCGCCATGGGGCCCTGCGCGACCGCGACGAAATATTCGCGAATGCGCGCCGCCGGATCGTCCGCCCGAGCACTCACCGGACGGCCATCCTGTCGCCCCGCGGCACCCGCCTCGAGGGCGGGCACCCGGTTCGGACGGTCGCGCGGGGCGCGCTCACCTCTCGCTCCCGAGCAGCAGGAACTTCTCGCGCGGTCCGTCGCACACGGGGCAACGCCAGTGCGCCGGCAGGGCCGAGAACGGTGTGCCGGCCGGGACCTGCCAGACCGGGTCGCCCTCGGCAGGGTCGTAGACGTGCCAGCAGATGCCGCACTCGAGACGGGCGTCGTCCCGCAGCCGATCGTCCCCTGCGAGGTGGCCGCCGTCGAATCGATCGCCGTCGAGGCCGTGGGCCCTCATCGTTCCTCCCACTGCCGCAGGGTCGCGAGCCATTCGCCGAGGCGCTCGATGCTGTCGGCAAAGTCGTCTTCGGCGGCCGGTACGACATCGGGCAAGGCGGTCACCTCGATGGTGCTCAGGATCACCGTATCGACGCTGTTGAAGTACTGCACCCACCAGGTGTTGGGACGCGCGGTGCTGCTGATCCGGCAGTTGCCGTAACCGCGGGACAGTACCTGGACGCTACCGCCGCCCAGCGCCGCCGACAGATGGACATGGTCTGCCGGCGACATCGGCAGCAGACTCAGGTTGACGACGTGGGCAGCGTCTCCCTCGCGAAAACGCTCGGCCCGGGCCGCCAGCTCGGCAAGCACCGACGGTGCGTTCATGACGTCGTCGCCTGGCGCGGGGCCGGCCGCGGCGGGCATCGTCGCCGCGAGCGCACGCTGTCGCAACTCCGCCGGCACCGGGCAGGCCCGCACCAGATCGCTGACCACCTTGTCGCCGTCGACGCCGACGATCCGCCACACGCCGGCGAACACCGTTTCCAGGATGCGCAGGGTCGGCGTGCCCGTGGCGATCGCACTCACTTCGCCTTCGCCGAGCAGTTCGTTGATCGCCAGGCGGACCGGCGTCAGCAGCCGCAGGAGGTCGAGTTCGGGCGCATCGCCACTGCCGAAACGCCACCGCTGCATGGCCGCCAGCAGGCCGGACAGCGCGTGCTCCGCAAGCGTCCGGGCCGCCGGGTCGCCGCCCTCACGCAGGCTCGGCGGGGAAAAGGTGCGCATGTCGCCGGGCGTCGGCAGATAGTCTGGGGGCGGCTCGTCGGGCTGACTGCCGGCACCGAGGGCGACCACGGGAATCGGAAACGGGTTCATCACGGGGTCTCCATCAGCGACAGGACGTGGGCGATGCAGTGACTGGAATGCCGATACCGGGTGGGCGTGACGGCGGTGTCGCCAGCAGACGTTCGACTGCGGGCGCCAGCATGGCCCAGTCGTAGACGCCTTCGAGGACGCCGACGTAGTGGCCGCCCCGCAGAAACAGCAAAGACGGCAGCCGCCCCACACCGAAGCGCCGCGCCACTTCGCGCGCCGCGTCGGGCAGCAGGGCGACCGCGGTCAGCCGCCCCGGGAAGTCCCGCAGCAACTCGGGCAGAATCACTGCCATGTCCCAGCTCTCGGGGCTGCGCGCCGGGTCGTCCGTTAGCAACGCCACCAGGTCGGCGGCGGCGGCGGCCTTGTCCAGCAGCACGCCCGCGTCGGCGCAGCTTTCCAGGCCGCGCGCGCGCTGACGCTCGATCAGCCCTGCCAGTCCCTGCAGGTCGGGGTTGTCCGCCATCGTCGTCTCCTGTGCCCGGGCGGCGCCACCGCGCCGGCAGTGTCTTCCCATTCAGCGTTCGTGTTTCAGAAATTCCGGCAACTCGGGATCCCGCCCCAACAGGTCGCCGAAGGCGGCATCCAGATCCGGAACGTGCCCGGCGCCGATCTGGGCCAGAGCCTCGAGCGCACGGCCGATGTGGCGGGCGCGCGTGTCGTCGATCACTTCGCGGGCAGCCCCCAGATGGGTCAGCACCCAGATACCGGCGGGCTGCTCGCCGACCAGTAGCAGATCGACGACGTGTTCGCGACCGCTCCGGTCGCGGCACCTCGCCAGCAGCCCCGGACCGAGCACCTGCATCGGAACACCGAGGCACATCTCAGTGTTCCCCCGCCGGCAGGAAGCGAGCGTCGCCGTGGCGACAGGCCAGTGCGGCACTCGGCCGTCCGCATTCGTAGCGGTCGATCGCCAACGCATCCGCATCCACGCGGCCTTCGGTGCGCGGTCGCAGCGACGCGCCCCATGACGCGAGCACCTCGCCCGCCAGCGCGATCGCGTCGCCGATGCAGCCTCTCACCGGTTCACTCAGGCTGCCGCCGAAGTCTTCCAGTTGCGCAGGCTGCACCCCGATCAGCACCAGTTCCCGCGGCAGGCGCCCGAGCAGCGCGGCCGCGGCGATCACTTCCTGGAAGCCGGTCTGGTGCAGGCTCATCTTCTTGGCCCCCATGAAGCGCGGCACCTCGTCTCCGCGCACGAGCTTCAGGCTGCCGGGGGCGAGTCCATAGTCGATCGCATCGAACACCAACAGGTGGGAGGCCTGGGTGACGTAGGGCAACAGATACAGTCCCTGGGTGCCGCCGTCCATCAGTCGAACCGACGGCGGCAATGCCGACTCGGCGCCGAGCACCTCGACGCAACGCACGCCGAAGCCTTCGTCGGCCCACAGCAGATTGCCGATGCCCAGGATCAGGATGCGGTCGCGTGCGTTGCTCATGGCCACTCCGTGTAACGGTCGGCGTTACCTTTGCAGAGCCCGTGCCAGCCTGCCGCCATCGGCGAATTCGCCCGGCCGGCGGCGGATTGCGGGAGAACGCCCGGCTCGTCGCCAGGTGCGATCAGGATACGAAGCGGTCTCGTGCGACGCCGAAGCGGTTAGTGACTTTCCACCCCGCGTGACGCGCAGTTGCCGGCGAGCGGCATGGACGTCCGAGGCAGCCTGAAGCCCCGACCACAGGCACGGGTCGGTGCGAAAGTAGCGGGCCAGGCGCGGGCCGGTGTCGGTGGACGGCGCGCAGCGGCCACGGATCAGCGCATTCACCCGACGGCCGGAAATGCCGAGCGCCTCGGCCAGCGCCTGCTGGCTGAGGCCTGCCGGGCGCATGAATCGGGTTTCGAGAAATCGGCCGTACGCCGTCGGCGTACGGCCGACAGGGTGCGCCGGTTCCGCCGCGGCCGGTCGAGTGAGCGCGCATGCCCGGCCGCCCGAAGCGCGCGCGATCCCGCCCGGGGGTGGCTGCCACGAAGTAACGAGAGGGTCGTTCCGTGAGCGCGCGAACCATGCCCTACTTCTTGAACATGCGATAGCCGCTGATCATGGTACTGACCACGCTCTGGCGCCCCATGATGTCTTCTCGGATCGCGGCATAGACGTGGAGGATGACGAAGCACACGATCACCCACATACCCAGGTGATGCCAAGTATGGACATCCTGGGACTGGCCCATCAGCGGAATCAGCCAGGAACTGAACAGCAGGTGCGCCCAATGGCCTTCCTGGGCACCCTCCCCATACAATGCGAAGCCGCTGGCGACCATGAACAGGGCGGTCAGCAGGAAGACCACGACCATCGCGAAGCGGGCCAGCGGATTGTGGCCGACGTAGCGGTTCGGGTAGGGCCGGGTGAAGCTGTACCAGCGCAGCATCGCCCAGACCTCGCGCCAATAGGCCAGCGACAGCAACGGCAGCGTAAACAGTTCCCGCGCATGGTGATTGCCGACCAGCGCCCAATAGGCGCGGCCGACGAGCCCGATCGCGAGCACATAGCCGGCACTGAAGTGGGCGAAGCGGATATAGCCCATCAGGAAACTGTCACTGGCCTCGCCGGGCACCGACGGCAGCGGCGAGCCGATGAAATAGCCGGTCAGGCACAACACCGTGATCGCCAGCGCATTGACCCAGTGCCACACTCGCACCGGCGCTTCGTATACGTAGATCGACTTGATGCTCGGCGCATGGGCGACGGCATCGTCGTCCACGCCGGTCGCGTTCGCCATACTGTGATCGGTCATCGGCCTTCTCCCGTCGTCTTCCGCCTCAGCGCACCTGGACGCGACTCATCTCCTGCCCGTCCGGGCTCATCACGTGGGTCGAGCAGGCCAGGCAGGGATCGAAACTGTGCAGCGTGCGCAGGATCTCCAAGGGCTGGTCGGCGACGGCCATCGGCGTGTTCATCAGCGCCGCTTCGAAGGCGCCGATCTGCCCCTTGTGGTCGCGCGGGCTGCCGTTCCAGGTGGTCGGAACGACTGCTTGGTAGTTTTCGATGCGGCCATCGCGAATGCGTATCCAGTGACCCAGCGCACCGCGCGGCGCCTCGCTGAAGCCGACGCCCTTGGCTTCGGCCGGCCACTTGTCCGGCGACCACTTGCCGACATTGGCGGTGGCGGTGTCGCCGGCCTTGATGTTGCCGATCATCTTGTCGAAGAAATAGCGCATCTTGTGGGCCGCCCAGGAGGCCTCGAGGCCCCGCGCTGCGGTGCGACCCAGCGTCGAGAAGATCGCTTCGAGCGGCAACCCGAGGTCGCTCAGCAGGCGGTCGACCGGCTCCTTGAACTCCGGCTTGCCCTGGACGTAGCCGATCACGTAGCGCGCCAGCGGACCGACCTCCATCGCATGGCCGCGCCAGCGCGGCGACTTGATCCAGCTGTATTTGCCTTCCTCGTCGAGCGACTCGATGCGGGTGCGCTCGCCGCGGGTCTTCGGGCCCAGTTCGAAGTTGGGCTCGGTGACGCCGTCCCACGGGTGCAGCCCCTTGCGCTCGTCGGCGTAGCGGTACCAGGAATGGGTGACGAACTCCTGGATCTGCTCGGGATCGCGCAGATCCACCTCGTGCACGCGGGTGAGATCGCCATCGATGATCGCACCACGCGGCAACATCAGATTGGCCGCCGAATGGTCGTTGGCGCGATCCGGAATGTCGCCGTAGCTCATCACCGAAAGCCCCGCCAAGCCGCCACCGTGGGTCCAATCCTTGTAGAACGATGCGATCGCCTTGAGATCGGGCAGGTAGACCTGATCGATGAACTCGATGCTGCGGTCGATGATGCCCGCGACCATGTTCAGCCGCTCCATGTTGATCGCCCCGACCGCACCGACGCCGTCGAGGTTGATTGCACAAGGCATGCCGCCCACCAGCCAGTTCGGATGCGGATTCTTGCCGCCGAAGATGGTGTGGATCTTGACGATCTCCTTCTGGAAGTCGAGCGCTTCCAGATAATGGGTGACCGCCATCAGGTTGGCCTCGGGCGGCAGCTTGTAGGCGGGGTTGCCCCAGTAGCCGTTCATGAAGGGCCCGAGCTGGCCCGATTCGACGAACTTCTTCAGCCGGCTCTGCACGTCGCGGAAGTAGCCGGGCGACGAATTCGGCCAGCTGGAGATGCTCTGGGCGAGTTGCGAGGTGGCCTTCGGGTCGGCCGACAGGGCGGATACCACGTCCACCCAGTCGAGGGCGTGGAGGTGGTAGAAATGCACCAGGTGATCATGCACCTGCAGCGTGAGCTGCATGATGTTGCGGATCGAGTTGGCGTTCTCCGGAATCTCGATGCCGAGCGCGTCCTCGACGGCACGCACCGAGGTCAGCGCGTGGGTGCCGGTACACACGCCACAGATGCGCTCGGTGAACGCCCAGGCGTCGCGCGGGTCGCGCCCCTTGAGGATGACCTCGAGGCCGCGCCACATGGTGCCGGTCGATACCGCATTGCGGATCACGTTGTTCTCGTCGAGGTTGACCTCGACCCGCATGTGGCCCTCGATCCGGGTCACCGGATCGACCACCACCCGCCGGCCGCTGTCGTCGAGGGAAAAGCCCTGGGTCTCGTACGCCGCCATGATCAGTCCTCCCCTTTCGGCTGGTCCGTGCCGGGCCGGCTCCGCAGGCGACTGAGCGCCGACGCCGCGGCATGGGCGGCGACTGCGGCGCCGACCGCGCCGGCCGCCGCCAGGCCGACTTCGTCGGCGTTCTTCTCGACGCCGAACTGCTGGATGTCGGTCAGACGATCGTAGAAGGCCCCCTTGTCCCAGAAGCCGTCCTCGGAACAACCGATGCAACCGTGTCCCGACTGGATCGGAAAGGACACGCCTTCGTTCCAACGCACCGTCGAACAGGCATTGTAGGTCGTCGGCCCCTTGCAGCCGACCTTGTACAGGCAGTAGCCGCGGCGGGCGTTCTCGTCGTCCCATTGCTCGACGAACTGACCGGCGTCGAAGTGGGGCCGGCGATAGCACTTGTCGTGGATGCGTTGGCCGTAGAACATCTTCGGCCGACCCTGGCGATCGAGTTCCGGAATCCGGTCGAAGGTCAGCATGTAGGTGACGACACCGGTCATCACCTCGGCGATCGGCGGACAGCCCGGCACCTTGATGATCGGCTTGTCGTGGATCACCTTGTGCACCGGCGTCGCCCGGGTCGGATTGGGCCTGGCCGCCTGCACGCATCCCCACGACGCGCACGAGCCCCAAGAGATGATCGCCTTGCAGTCGGCGGCCGTTTCCCGCAGTTTCTCGACGAACGGGCGTCCGCTCTGGATGCAGAACATGCCGTCCTCGTTGAGCGGCGGGTTGCCCTCGACCGCGACGATGTAGTTGCCCTTGTACTTGGCCCGGACCTCCTCGAGGATGGCCTCCGCCTGGTGGCCGGCCGCCGCCATCAGCGTATCGTCGTAGTCGAGCGAGAGCATCGACAGCACCACGTCCTTGGTCAGCGGGTGGGCCGAGCGGATGAAGGATTCGCTGCAGCAGGTGCATTCCAGCCCGTGCAGCCACAGCACCGGCGTGCGTGGCCGGGTCTCGAGCGCATGGGCGATGCGGGGCACCGCCGTCGAGCCGAGACCGAGCGAGGTGGCGGTCAGGGAACAGAATTTGAGAAAGCTGCGGCGGGTGATGCCCTGCCGGCGCAGCACTTCGTAGAAGGTTTCGGTCATGCGATGCTCCCCCCGGATCGTCCGTTGCGCTTGCGCGCTCGGTTGGGGCCGACCCAAGAAATGTGCCATCCCCCCGAAGCGCTCTGAAACGCTTGTTTTTCAACGCACTC
This sequence comes from Rhodocyclaceae bacterium, assembly GCA_020445785.1. GTDB lineage: Bacteria > Pseudomonadota > Gammaproteobacteria > Burkholderiales > Rhodocyclaceae > Cognatazoarcus. The sequence continues at coordinate 11,600 of JAGRFZ010000084.1, read as the reverse complement.
CGAGCGGCCCGACGAGGCCGGACCGAGCGCCGACCGGAAAGAAGCTTTCCACCTTGGCTCCGATTCCGGTGGCACCCTGGATGGCGCCCGGCCCCGAATGGCTGTCGAACCGGCACGTTGTCGTTCGACATCCGGAGGTGGAACGAGTAGTCGATCTGCGAGGGACAGCCCGCAATGCCACCGGGGCGGGAGCCCGAGCCGCCCGGAAAATCGCCCCACGGCACCGAACCCATTCGATCCGAAGACAGGAGACCTGCCATGCCCTACGTGATGTTGATCGTCGAACCGCGCGGCCAGCGCGCCGCCCGCAATGCCGACGAAGCCCAACAGGCCTACGATGAAATGGTCGCCTACGGCGCCGATCTGCAGTCGCGCGGCCTGCTGCGCGCGGCCGAGTCGCTGCGCCCCGATCAGCACGGGGTGCGTGTCGCGATCGCGGACGGCCGCACCCAATTGCGCGACGGCCCGTTTGCCGAGGCCAAGGAAATGATTGGTGGCTTCTTCCTGATCGACGCGGCCGACATGGATGAAGCGGTCACGATCGCCGCCCGCTGCCCGGCGGCCCGTTGGGCCACCGTCGAGGTCCGCGAATGCGCGCCGTGCAACGCCTGATCGGGCGGATCGGCGCCGTCTCGTCATCCAGCCGCCCGTCGTGACGGAAGACCGGGCCGCCGCCACCCGGCGCCGTCTCGAGGCCGTATGGCGACTCGACGCGGCGCGCATCATCGCCCGCGTCGGGCGGATCGTGCGAGATGTCGGGCTCGCCGAGGAATTCGCCCACGACGCCCTGGTGGCCGCCCTCGAGCAGTGGCCACGGGACGGCGAACCCGAACAGCCGGTGGCCTGGCTGACCACCACCGCCCGACGCCGCGCACTCGACTTCCTGCGCCATCGCCAGATGGCCGGCGGCAAGGCCACGGAGATCGGCTTCGAACTCGACTTCCTGCACCTGGCGCGTACCGACGAGGCCGCAGCGCGCGTCGACGACGGTCTCGACGACGACATCGGCGACGATCTGTTGCGTCTCATCTTTACTGCGTGCCATCCGATCCTGTCGCCGGAAGCTCGCTGCGCGCTGACCTTGAAGGTGATGGGCGGCCTCACCACGGCCGAGATCGCCCGCGCCTACCTTCGGCCGGAGGCCACGGTCGCCCAGCGCATCGTTCGTGCCAAGCGCACGCTGGCGGCGGCACGGGTGCCGTTCGAGGTCCCGCGCAAGGCCGAACTCGCGCCACGGCTGAGCTCGGTGCTCGAAGTCGTCTATCTGATTTTCAACGAGGCCCACGCGGCAACCTCCGGCGAGGACTGGTTGCGGCCCGGGCTGTGCGACCAGGCGCTGCGGCTGGGGCGGGTGCTGTGCGGCTTGATGCCCGGTCAGGGCGAGGTCTTCGGTCTCGCCGCGCTGATGGAACTCACGGCCTCACGCTTCCCGGCCCGCCTTACCGCCAGCGGCGACCCGATCCTGCTGATGGACCAGGACCGTGGCCGCTGGGATCCCCTGCTGATCCGGCGCGGCCTCGACGCCCTGGCCGTTGCCGAAGCCTGCGGCGGGCCCCTCGGCCCCTATGCGCTGCAGGCCGCGATCGCCGCCTGCCACGCCCATGCGCATCGGCCCGAAGACACGGACTGGGTGCGTATTTCGGCACTCTACGATGCACTCGCCGGGGTTTCGCCGTCGCCGGTGGTCAGCCTCAACCGCGCCGTCGCCGTATCGATGGCCTTCGGCCCCCAGGCCGGTCTCGAGATCGTCGAGACCCTGACCGGCACGCCGCAACTCGCCGGCTACCACCTCCTGCCCAGCGTGCGAGGAGACCTGCTCGACCGCCTCGGGCGCACGGCCGAGGCGCGCCGCGAATTCGAGCGTGCCGCCGCCATGACCGGCAATGTCCGCGAACGGGCGCTGCTGCTGGCGCGGGCGGAGGCCCTCCGGGGCACGGAAGATTGATCACGATCAAATATAAGACTTTCGTAATACCCCGCCCGTCGAAAAATCACCACAAGCCATTGAATTTCACTGAAGTTTCCGCTGCACGTTCCGATCAAGTGTTCGTCGGCCTCCAAGCGGGCTCACACCACCGATGCGGAACGGAAGACCCATGCGACTCAAACTCAACATCCAGCACAAGATCATCGCGGCTTCGGCCTGTTTCATCGCCTTGGCGAGTGGCATCGGCATCGTCGGCTATCGCGCGATCCAGCATCTGACCGAGGCCAATCGCGCGGCCGCCGCGTACGCCGAAGGCATTCGCTACCAGGTCGAGACCGACATGTTCCACGATGGCCTGGCCAGTGTCGTCAATGCGGCCCTGATCGCCGGCCTTCGCGACGACCGGGAAGGCTGGGAAGCCGCGCGTGCGGATGTCACCGAGCAGGGCGAAGCCATGAAGGCGGACCTCGATCGGGTCGCGGCACTGCCCTTGGATTCCGAGGTCCTGGCGCGCGTCGCGCACGCGCAGCAGCCGGTCGCAGACTATGTGGCTGGGGCGCGCCGACTGGTGGACATGGCATTTGGTGCCAACCAGCAGGCGTTGTCCGAGAAGAGCGGGTTCGACCGCCTGTTCGATCGTCTGGAGGTCGAGCTCGAAGCCCTCGCCAACGTGATGCTGGAACGCACGCAGGCCGCGCAGCAGGAGGCCGAGCAGGCCGCCGCGGCGGAAAGTCGATTGATGCTGACCGTGCTGGCGGTGGCGATACCGGTGCTGTTGGCCTTGGCGGTGCTGTCCGCTGCCGGCATCCACCGTCGCCTGGCCCAACTCACCGCATTCGCCAGCAAGCTCGCCGGTGCCGATGCCGATCTCACCCACCGCCTGCCGGAAGACGGGCACGACGAGATCGCCGCCACGGCGCGGGAGTTCAACCACTTCATGGTGACCCTCGGCAAACTCGTGGCGGACACGAAGCGCGTGGCCTCGCGCCTCGGCGACAATGCCGGCGAGGTGGCAGCAAGCGCGCGCCGCCTGTCGAACGGTGCGGCCGAGCAAAGCGAGGCGGCCGAAGCCACGGCGGCGACCATCGAAGAGCTGACGGTGAGCATCGGTTCGATCGCCGATGGCGCCGACGAGGTCAGGCAACTCGCCACCGCCAGCCGCGACAGAACCCGCGACGGCAAGGAAAGACTGAGTGACCTGCTCGCCCGTGTCGATGAAGTGGCTTCGACCGTCAGCCAGCTCGCCGAGGCCGCCGACGCTTTCGTCCACAGTACGGAGATCATTTCCGACATGACGCGCCAGGTTCGCGAAATCGCGGATCAGACCAATCTGCTCGCCCTCAATGCCGCGATCGAGGCGGCCAGGGCCGGCGAACAGGGGCGAGGATTCGCCGTGGTCGCGGACGAGGTGCGAAAACTCGCAGAACGCTCCGCCGAAGCGGTCGGGCGCATCGACACCGTCACCCAGGAGCTCGCCGGACGTTCCGGGCAGGTGGAAGCAACGCTCGTGCAGGGGCGGGCCGCGCTCGCGTCGAGTCGCGAGTGCGCCGCGGCCGTGGTCGAGAGCCTGCAACAGGCGGATCAGGCGGTCGGCGATTCGACCAACGGCATCGACGACATCGGCCGCTCCGTCTCGGAACAGCGCACCGCGAGCCAGGATCTCGCGCGCGGCGCCGAGCGCATCGCGCAGATGACGGAAAGCGGCCGCGCGGCGGCGGTTGCCAGCGAGCAGGCGTCGCAGGAGCTGGACCGGCTCGCCGGCGAATTGAACGATCTGGTCGGCCGCTTCCGGACCGCCGACTGAAGCCTCGGAAGGCCGACGGGCCGACCGCGCACGCCGCGATCGGGGCGATCAGAGTGTAAGGGCGCACCCTGGCCGGACGTCATAGCGCCATGGTCACTGCTCTTCGCAACCTCATGCTCTGCGCTCTGGGCCTCGCGCCGCTGGCGCCCGCCTGGGCGGCGGGCCAAGTGACTTACGACCCTGGCACAGCAGTCGCGGTGGGCGGACTGGCCCTGGTCTCGGGCGACGGAGTTCGCGCGCTTGCGCTGGATGACCGTCGACCGGCCTGGCAGGCGCTGCCACGCCTCCAGACCTATCCACCGACCGCCGTTGGCCAGCGCCTGTTCGTGGGCAGCAGCGACGGGCTGGCCGCACTCGACCGGGCGAGCGGACGCCTGCTCTGGCGCGCTGCACGCGGGAAGACCGTATTCAGCCCGCTGGCCGTCGACGACACGTTGTATGCAGGTACCTTGGGCGGCGAATTGCTGGCAATCGACGCCCTCAGCGGCACCGAGCGCTGGCGCCGCCGACTGGACGGCTGGGTCTATTCCCCGGCCTGGAGCCGGGGCCAGCTGGTCGCCGGCGGCAGCGCAGCGGCCCTGTGGTGGATCGACGCCGGCAGCGGCAGCGTCCTGCGCCGCCGCGATCTCGACCAGGAATTGGTGGCGGCACCGGTGGCGACCGCCCGCGGCGTCGTCGCCCGTACGTATGCGGGCACGCTTCTGCACTTCGATCACCGGGGTGATCCGCTCTGGCGGGTGGCCGGCCTGCCGGGCGCCCTTCCCCCCTTGGTGGTCGGCGACGAACTCCTCGTGATCGGCATGGACGGACGGCTTCGACTGCGCACCCTCGACGACGGTCGCAACGTGTGGCAGGGGCGGCTCGGCAGCCGCATCGTGCAAGGTCCGGCGTTCGCCGGCGGCGAAGTCCTGTTGATCGCCGAGTCCGGCGAGGCCGGCCGCCTGAGCCCGGGCCGGCGACGCTGGATTGCTCGGGCCAAGTTGCCGGCAGCCGAAAGTGGAGCCACCGCGGTCATGGCAAGCGGACGCTGGCTCCTGATCGATGCGGAAGGGCGCGCCCCTTCCGTCCTCCCGTGGTCCGCAGTCGAGGGTGCGGACCGCCCCCCGAAGGACCGAATGAAGGAGACCTCCCGATGAGATCCAAAATCGCGCAAGCCTGTGCCCTGGCCGCGCTGGTCGGACTGGGCGGCAATGTGGCCGCCGCACCGTTCGGCAACGCCGCAGACCTGGAAGATGCCGCGCGCCTGTGGAAGGTGCTGCAGCAGGAACGCCTGGTCGGGCCCGGCATGATCAACTCGGTGCCCTATCAGGGCCAACACCCCCATGGGGCGATTCTCGAAACGCTCGACAAGACCATCACCGTCGGCGGCCACCGCGGTACGGTGATCGTCAAGCGCAATTACGGTGGGGAAGGCGTCAGCAAGGCCGCAGTGGCCGACGACGCGGCGCGCTACCTGGGCGCCGTGACGGTCATGTTCAAACGCGAAGCGGGCTACGACGAGGAGAACCGCGACTGGTTCTGGGTCAAGTACAAGCCCGATGGCAGCCCCGACACCAACCCCAAGGGCATGGCCCTCGCCGGCCGCGTCGCAAAAGGCGCCGCCCAGGGCTGCATCGCATGTCATCAGGGCGCACCGGGCGGCGACTACGTATTCAACAACGATCGTTTCCGTTGAATCCGTGCACCAACCCGAGGAGGGAAAAACCATGAACAATCGAAGCCTCATCACCGCGCTCGCCGCCGCCGGCGTACTGGCCGCCTGCGCAGGAACGTCGATGCGATCCACCGAGTCCGACGATGCGCCGTTCGGCGGCCCCGCCAGCGTCGCCTTTGCTGCCGACCTCTGGCAGGCCATGACGGCAGCCGGACTCGCCGGCGGCGGCGCGCTGCAGGGCACGCCCTACACCGGTCAGCACCCCCATGGGGCGATCCTCGACACGCTCGACACCACCCTCAGCGTGGGCGGCCGCCGCGGCGAGATCATCGTCAAGCGCAATTACGGCGGGGAAGGCGTCAGCAAGGCCGCGGTAGCCGACGATCCCGCCCGCCATTTGAAGGCGGTGACGGTGATGTTCCGCCGCGAGAAGGGCTACGATTCCGACAATGCCGACTGGTTCTGGGCCAAGTATCTGCCCGATGGCAGTCTCGACACCAACCCCAAGGGCGCAGCGCTCGCCGGCCGCGTCGCCAAGGGCGCGCCCAAAGGTTGCATTGCCTGCCACCGGGCGGCCCCGGGCGGTGACCTGGTGTTCAACAACGACCGCTTCTGAGCGCTGGCGAATGGCGCACGATCGCCGTGCGCCGTTCGCCCGGGCGAACGCTCAGCGCGCGCGACCGCGTTCGGCGCGGCGCGCGGCCAGCAACTGCCGCACGGCCCACACCTCCAGCCCGATGCCGACGGCGAACAGGGTCAGCATGACCGGCCTCGCCGCCAGCGCCGGAAACTCCTGCGGAAAACCCAGTCCGAGCATCGCTGCGGTCAAATTCAGCGTCGCCGCCAGGCTGGTCACGATGAATTTCGGCGGGAGCCGGCCCCGGCCCTCGTCGGCGACCATCGCGTCGCCCGGCTCGATCGGCGGCCGGGTACCGCCCGGCACCCGGCGGCGTGCATCCTTCTTCGACATCGGCAATCGGTCCAGCGCTTCGAGGCCGACATTCTAACCGCGCTTGGCCACCGCGCCGGCGCCCGGCGACCAGCGCCGCGGTCCCCGCCCCGCCGTCGCGAAACGCGTCGACGGCACATTCATCGCGACGGCATGCACCAATTCACCACATCGTCCTAGAATTCGACACTCGATCGCTGGACACACGATCCATGATCCGTCTGCGGAGCATCCGACGGCCGTCCGGCCGCCCCGGCGTTCGTGACGGCTTGGCCCGGTTCCGGCCCGCAACCACTGGAGAAAGCTGCCGAAATGAGCCCTCAGGAAGAAGCCCTGATCGACGCCATCCTCGCCAGCGGCATTACCCTGCCGGCGCCCGATGCACAACTGCTCGAACTGATGCGCATCGCGGCCGACGAAGACAGTGGCCTGGACGAGGTGGCCCGCGCCGTATCGCGCACCCCGGCCACCACCGGTGCGGTGTTCCGGGTGGCATCCTCACCCGTTTTCGGTCAGGTCAGACCGCGCAAGACCGTGCTCGAGGCGGTGGTGCTGCTGGGCAAGGTCAAGGTCCTGGCCATCGCCACCAGCACGGCCCTGCGCAGCAAGCTCGGTGACGTCCCGGCACGGGTGGTTACCGCGATCTGGGACGTCTGCTTCGCGGTGGCCCAGGAGAGTTGGAGCGTGATGCACGCCTCCAATACGCCGCGGTTGGCCGACGACGCTTTTCTCGCGGCACTGATGCACGACGTCGGCATCGCCCTGATCCTCCGCCGCCATCCGGACTTCCTCGCACACTTCGACGTCAATTTCGGCAATGTCGATGACGCGGGCCTGCACGTGGACGGCATGATCGAGGTCAACCACGCCGCGATCGGCGCCCACGTCGCCCGTAACTGGAAGCTGCCGGAAGCAGTCTGCGACGCCATCGCACTGCATCACACCCCACCCGAACCGGACGATCGACAACCGGACGAGTCTCGCATTCTGAGCGCCGCGATTGCCATCGGCCGCCGCCGCTGCGCATCGATCCGTCCGGAGGAGTGGGCATGCTGGGAACCCTTCGTGCGCGAGCGGATGGGCATTCCCGCGGATGCGCTCGAGCCGCCCGCTTGAACCCTGCTCAACGACCGCCTGACGACCGGATGCCGATCCAGCTCCTGTTTTGCGCACTGCTCTCGCTCGCCGCCGCGAGTGGCCACGGCCTGGCCGCGGATGCCACCGTCGACATCGACATGACGCTTCGGCTCGACCCCGCTGCCCGCACGATCGAGGGCGAAGCTCAGTTGCGACTGCCCGACGGCAGATCCCGCCGACTGCAACTGGCCGCCGCGGCCCAATTGCGCGCGTTGTCGATCGACGACCAGCCTGCACGCCGGCGCCAGCGGGTACGCGGTGCGCTGCGAAGCTGGTCCCTCCCGGCCCGTGCCCAGGTCGTCGACGTCCGCTGGGGACAGACGCTGGAGCCGACGCCGACCCATCTCGACCATCGCGCGACGATCGGGCGGGCCGACGCCACGGCGGCGGCGCTCGGCAGCTTCCTGCCGGCCGCGGCCCACTGGTATCCCAGCGTGCAAGTCGACGGGGAGCCGACCATGCAGCGCTGGCGGGTGACGGTGATCACCCCACCCGGACAGCGTGCGATCGTACCCGGGCGCCTCGTCGAGGAGGCCGACGACGATGCCGGCCGGACGATCACCTATCGCATGGACGTGCCGGCCGAGGGCATCGACCTGATCGCCGGCCCCTACCGCGTGGCCGAGCGCAGGATCGATTCGATCGATGGGCGCGCGCTGAGCCTGCGCACCCTGTTCCATCCGGAAATCGAAGCCAGTGCCGACGACTATCTCGACTCGTTGGCAGGCTACTTCGAACGCTACGAGAAGTGGATCGGCCCCTATCCGTTCGACGATTTCACGATCGTCTCGAGTCCGACGCCCACCGGCCTCGGCCTGCCGAGCCTGACCTACCTGGGCATCAACGTGCTCAAGCTGCCCTTCATCCGTGACACCTCGCTCGGCCACGAGGTGTTGCACAACTGGTGGGGCAATGGCGTCTATCCGGACTACGAGGGCGGCAATTGGAGCGAAGGGCTGACCACCTTCATGGCGGACTACCACTACGCCGAAAGCAATTCCACGGACAAGGCGCGATTGATGCGGCTCGGCTGGCTGCGCGACCTCTCGGCGATACCGCCGGGCAAGGGGCTGGCCCTGGCCCGCTTCACCTCGCGCAAGCACGGCGTCGCTGCCGCGGTGGGCTACGGCAAGTCGGCCATGCTGTTCTACATGCTCCGCGAACGCATCGGCCAGGCGAACTTCGACAAGGGGATCCGCCGATTCTGGCGCACCAATCGCTTCAAGGTGGCGGGGTGGCCGGCCCTGCGGGAAGCATTCGAGGCCACATCGGGACAATCCCTCGAAGCATTTTTCGCCCAGTGGGTCGAACGCGAGGGGCTGCCACGACTACGTCTGGTGCGCAACGAAACGGGGGGTGCCGAGTTGCAGCAGGACGAGTCGGGCTACCAGCTCACGGTGCCGCTGGAATGGCACGAGGACAGTGCGCGGCAGATTCTCATCGAAACGCTTTCCGGCCCAAGCCATGTCGTCGCGCCGCCCCCCGGCGGCGGCAGGTTGCTGCTCGATCCCGACTTCCGCTTGCTGCGCCGCCTTGCGGCCGACGAGATTCCGCCGACCCTGCGAGATGTCAATCTGGCCGGCTCGGCCCAGTTGACCGTGCTCGGCGACGGCATTCTGGCGGGCGCCGCCGAGGAACTGGCCCACCGGTTGCTGGATGCCCCGGCCTCACCGGTCGACAGCGGGCAGCCGGCCGACGATCTGCCGCTGCTGGTGGTGGGCCCGCCCGACGCAGTGGATGGATGGCTCGCACACCACGGCGCAGCCCCTCGGCCTCAGGAGGTCGGCAAGAGCGGCGATGTGCAGGCCTGGGCGGGCCGTCATGGAAACGGCCAGCCGTTGCTGGTGGTCAGCGCCGCAAGTGCCAACGCGGCCCAGGCTGCCGCGCGCGCGCTCCCGCACCTCGGGCGCTATGGCTGGGTCGTGTTCGAGGACGGGCGCAGCAGCGATCGCGGCCATTGGCCGTCGACGCCACAGTCGATCACGCTGCCCGGGTCAATCCCGGCCGCCGACTGAGGGCCGTCGCGGCCGAACCGGGCGCCTTGGCGACAGCCCTGGGCGCCGGGCCGGCCGGCCGCCCATGCGCAGCCGGGCGCAGCGCCGCTGGGGCTCGAAATCGGCAGTGAGCGGCAAGCGCATGAAGGAACGGAGACGGCGCAACGGTCCGCGGGCGTCCGGCTGATCGGCGCACAAGCGCCAGCGCATCAGCACCAGCACCAGCGCGTGGGCGAGGATACCCAGTCCGGTGGTCAGGAACAGCAGGGCGGCGTCGGGGTCGGAAAACATCGGATGCAGGCCGCGACCCATGAGCTTGACCACGACCGCGCCCGACAGATTCAAGACGCCCAGTGCGAACAGCACCTGCTCCGCAGCCCGCCACCAGGCGAGCAACGGCGTCGGCGCAATCGGTCGATTCCTTTCGGCCATGCACGTCGCTCCCGAGGTTCGAACCGGGTCGCCGCAGCCGCCGACATCCCACAATCCCTGGCGCGACACGCCGATGGAAACGCTCGGGCGGCCTCCACGCGGCCGATGCGGGTCAGGGCGTCGAACGCCCGGATACGGCCTCCAGGTCGACCGGTTGACTGCGTCGGCGGCAGGTCCGTTCCCCGGCAGGCGGTACGCGCCCCGGGAAATTCAGGACTCGACCTGGCCGACGTCGCGCACGGCGCCAGTGTCGGCCGAAGTCGTCAGTGCCGCGTAGGCGCGCAGCGCCGGCGACACCACACGATTTCTCTGTGCCGGCTTCCAGGCCTGGGCACCACGGCCTTCCATCGCCGCGCGCCGGCGGGCGAGCTCGTCATCGCCGATGTCCAGCCGGATGCGCCGGTTCGGAATGTCGATGTCGATCATGTCACCCTCCTCGACCAGCGCGATGGCTCCGCCGCAGGCCGCTTCGGGCGAGGCGTGGCCGATCGACAGGCCCGACGTGCCGCCGGAGAAGCGACCGTCGGTCAACAGCGCGCAGCTCTTGCCGAGTCCCTTGGACTTGAGGTAGCTGGTGGGATAGAGCATTTCCTGCATGCCCGGCCCCCCCTTCGGCCCCTCATAGCGGATGACCACGACGTCGCCCGCCTCGATGCGGTCGCCGAGGATTCCTTCCACCGCCGCATCCTGGCTCTCGAACACGCGCGCGCGGCCGCGGAACGTCCAGATCGACTCGTCCACACCGGCGGTCTTGACGATGCAGCCCTTCTCGGCNNGCGATGTTGCCGTAGAGCACCGCGAGGCCGCCGTCACGGGTAAAGGCGCTGGCCTTGTCGCGGATGACACCGGCAGTGCGGTCCATGTCGAGCTCGTTCCATCGCCGGTCCTGGCTGAAGGCCTGCTGGGTCGGCACACCACCCGGCGCTGCCTTGAAAAACTCGAACACCGCACTGTCGTGGGCGCCCATGATGTCCCAGCGTGACAGGGCCTCGCCCATGGTCTTGCTGTGTACGGTCGGCACGTCACGGTGCAACAGACCGGCGCGATCGAGCTCGCCGAGAATGCCCATGATGCCGCCGGCCCGATGGACGTCCTCGATATGCACGTCCGGCACCGCGGGGGCGACCTTGCACAGGCAGGGCACTTGGCGCGAGACGCGATCGATGTCCTGCATCGTGAAATCCACACCGGCCTCGCGCGCCGCCGCCAACAGGTGGAGCACGGTGTTGGTCGAACCGCCCATCGCCACGTCGAGGCTGATCGCATTCTCGAATGCCTTGAAGCTCGCGATCGAACGCGGCAACACACTGGCGTCGTCCTGTTCATAGTAGCGCCGGGCCAGGTCGACGACGCGTCGACCGGCCTCGCGGAACAGCTTCTCGCGGTCGGCGTGGGTCGCGACGATGGTGCCGTTGCCGGGCAGGGACAGGCCCAGCGCTTCGGTCAGACAGTTCATCGAATTGGCCGTGAACATGCCCGAACACGATCCACAGGTCGGGCAGGCCGAGCGCTCGATCGCCGCGACCTCCTCGTCCGAGCAACTGCTGTCGGCGGCCTTGACCATCGCATCGACCAGATCGAGGGCGATGACCTTGTTCTCCCACTTGACCTTGCCGGCCTCCATCGGGCCACCGGAAACGAACACCGCGGGGATGTTGAGCCGCAATGCCGCCATCAACATGCCCGGGGTGATCTTGTCGCAG
>JAGRFZ010000083.1:10652-54192 GCA_020445785.1 Rhodocyclaceae bacterium | reverse complement strand
GGAAGCTGGTGACCGCCAGCATCACCATGCCGCCGACGAACTGAAACAGGCTGCGCAGGCCCATCGAGATCGAGCTGACGACCACGGTCTTGATCAGCGTGGTGTCGCCGGTCAGGCGCGACAGCACCTCGCCGGTCTGCAAGGTCTCGAAGAACTGGGGCGACTGGCGCAGCACCCGCGCATAGACGGCGCTGCGCAGGTCGGCGGTGGCGCGCTCGCCGAGCCACGACACGGTGTAGTAGCGCGCCGCCACTGCTGCCGCCCAGAAGCTGGCGAGGCCGAACAGGGCCAGAAACTGGCCGTTCAGCGAGAGCTGCCCGAGCAGGCTGTCACGGTCCGGCATCGTGGTGCCGAAGCCGAAGTCCACCAGGTCGCGAAAGGCCAGCGGCACCAGCAGGATCGTGACCGAGGCCAGGCACAGCAGCACGAAGGCCAGCGCGATGCGCGCGCGGTAGGGCCGCAGGAAGGGCCAGAGGCCCTTGAGCGGCGATAGGTGCCGCGGTGTGTCCGGCCCGGTCGAGGAAACGCGAGGCATCCGAGAATTATCCTGAAAACTGCGGCCGAACGCGTTCGAATCGGGTGCCCACGTGCGCCCGTTGGTCGGGCCCGAGCGCGCCCGGCATGCACGCTTCTCGACCGCAGGGAAGGCGTCCACCGGTCGCGTCGGACCGAACCACCCCTCGCCGCATCGCGCCGCGGTGACGCGCCGGCGGCAAGGCGATTCAACGCGGCGTGCCGGTCGAGCCGACGGCATGCCGGCCGTCCCCGCCCCGGAACCACGGCGATCGTGTAAGATTTCGAAGAATTTGCCGATTTTTCCGAATTTCCAATGCCCCGACCGACGGACCTCACTTCCTATTGCAGCACCTCGGTGGCCGCCAAGCGGCTCGGCCTGTCGCCGGGCACGGTGCAGCAGATGGTCGAGAACGGCACCCTGGAGGCCTGGAAGACCGCCGGCGGCCACCGGCGCATCCTGACCGCATCGGTCGAAGCCTTCCTGGCGCGTTCGGGCGGCGGCACGCCCCAGACCGAACCCCACGAGAAGCTGCGCGTGCTGGTGGCCGAGGACGACGAGATCATGCGCAAGCTCTACGCCCACAACTTCGAGGCGTGGCGGCTGCCGCTCGACGTCAAGATGGTGTCCAACGGCGTCGATGCGGTGCTGGAGTTGGGGCGAAATCCCCCCGACGTGCTGATCGCCGATCTGGTCATGCCGCTGGTCGACGGTTTCGAGATGCTGCGTCGCGTGGCCGGCAATCCGCTGTTGGAGGAGACCGATCTGGTGGTCGTCAGCGGCATGCCGGACGACGAGATCGAAGAGCGCGGCGGCTTGCCGGAAGGGGTCACGCGCTACGGCAAGCCGGTCCCGTTCAGTGAGCTGCGTGGCTATCTGCAGGCCAAGGTGGTGGCCTTGCATCGTCTGATGCGGCGGCGGCGGCGCTCTGCCGAGGAGGCTGGCGGCTGACTGCCGACAGCATCAAAACACCGTCCACCAGTCCCCCTCCCAGGGGTTCCCGTCGCAGCCGAGCCGCTGCCCGTCGACGAACGCGCGCGCCGACGCAAGCCGCGCAGCGTTTTCCGCCAAAGCCGCGACGATGGTCGGATCGAAGCGGCTGCCGGCCATCGCCTGCAGGTGCGCCACGGCGCCGTCGCCGAACTCGCCCGGATGTTCCTTGCGGTCGAACCCGTCGAAGGCATCGACCACCGCGACGATACGGGCCGACAACGGAATCCGGCGTCCGGCCAGCCCACCCGGACGGCCCTGTCCGTCCCAACGCTCGTGGTGGCACAAGGCGATCTCGCAGGCCATGTTGAGCACCGGGATGTCGGATCCGCCCAGAATTCGCGCCCCCAGTTCGGTGTGGTGGAGGGCCGCCTCAGTCTCATGCGCGGTGCCGGATGTGGTCGCGGCGTCGGGCGCCGGGCGGTCGGGCACGCCGATCGTGCCCACGTCGAGCATCGGCGCGGCCAGCAGCAACATCTCGCACCAGCCCTGGGGGCGGCCCATGGCTCGGCCGAGAATGGCCGACAACGCACCGATGCGCACGATCCGCCCGCCGCTGCGACCCGCCTTCAACTCGGCAGCGTAGGCCAGCCGGAACAAGGTCTCGTGATGGGCGCGGGTCAGTTCGCGGAAGGCCGCATCGCGCTCGCAGCGCACACGGTGGAAATCGTCCATCAAACGATACATCTGCTTGAAGGCAGCCACTCGCTCCAGCCGGTCGCCGCCCAAAGCCGGCCGGAGCGGCGCGGAACCGTTCGAAGAGACGGCGAAGGGCACGTCCGCGTCCGACAGGAAGATCTCCGTTTCGGTCCCGAATGTCGTCATGTTCCGTGGCATGTCAGTACTCCTCGGCGGTCAGCTCGCCACGGACTTCGGCCGATTCGTCGGCAACCGGCAGCCACAGGACGAAGCGGGTGCCGTGACCACTGGCGCTGTCCAGCGTGACCTGGCCGCCATGGAGTTCGACGATCTCCTTGACCAGCGACAGGCCGAGACCGGTACCGGGGATGTTGCCCGAGGTGTCGGCACGGAAGAAGCGCTCGAAGGCGCGCGCGCATTGTTCGGGCGTCATGCCGATGCCCTGGTCGGTGACTTCGATGCCGACCCGACGGTTCGAACCGTCGCCATCGAACAACAGGGTCAGCGTGATCTCGCCACCGGCCGGCGAGTACTTGTAGGCGTTCGACAGGACGTTGGTGAGCGCCTGCTGCATCTTCGCCACGTCCACCGTCACCTGCGGGGTCGGATCCGGCACGCTGACACGCACCCGCCTCGCGTCGCCGGGGATCATCAGCGCCTTCAAGGTCTCGTCGATGATTGCGCCGAGGCCGACGCGGGCCACCTTGAAATCCTTGCCGGCGCGGGCTTCGATGCGCGCGAGATCCAGCAGCTCGTTGAGCAGGTGCGTAAGCCGACTCGACTGCCGATTGATGGTTTCGAGCAGGTCACGGGTGCGGTCCTCGTCGTAGCTGCGGTTGAGCAGCAATTCGGAGAAGCCCATGATGCTGGCCATCGGCGTACGCAGTTCGTGGGCGGCGGTGGACAGGAACTCGCTCTTCATGCGGTCGACCTCGGTCTCGCGAGTGACGTCGCGGAAATAGACCACCCGGCTGCCGGCCTGCGAGCCGGCCTGGCGGATGCGCCTCGACAACACGCGGTGGATCGGCTGCAACAGCGTAATGTGATTGCGCGCGGGCCGGCCGGCATCGTCGCCTTCGTCGTCGTCGACCGCACTGAAGCCGTCGGCAAGGGCCGGAAAGGGCTGCGCCGGGTCACAGCGCTCGCGCAGCACCTGATCGAGTTCGGCAACGCTCATACCGGCCATGTCGCCGATGTTGAGGCCGACCATGCGCTCGAACGACGGATTGGCGAAGGCCAGCCGGCCCTCGTCGTCGAACGAGACGAAGCCGTCGGGGCTGAGGGTGAACACCGTGTCGAGCCGCACGAACCACTCGAACATGCGGGCTTCGGCCGCGCGCTGCTCGGTGACGTCGTTCTGCACACCGACGTAATGCGTGACGCGCCCGCTCTGGGGGTCGCGCACCGGCGCCATCGACAGTTCGTTCCAGAACATCGTCCCGTCCTTGCGGAAGTTGCGCATGACGACGTGACATTCCCGTTCCGCGGCGATCGCCTCGCGCAGCGTCTCGATCTCGGCCTGGCCCGTCTCGCCGGCCTGCAGAAACCGACAGTTGTTGCCCAGCACCTCCTCTTCCGAGTAGCCGGTGATACGGGTGAAGGCTGCGTTGGCATAGACGATCGGCTGGTCGGGCAAGGTCATGTCCGAGATCACGATCCCGTTCGAACTGGCCTGGAGCGCCCGGTCGCGAATGCGCAGTTCCTCTTCCGCGTTGTAGCGCTCGGTAATGTCGCTGAGGGTGCCGCTGATGCCGGACGGCAGGCCCAGTTCGTCGTGGCTGGCACGGGCGTACAGCTTGATTCGGCGCCAGCCGCCATCGGCGGTGCACAAGCGTGCGTCGAAGGTACAGGCGTCCCGCGTGCCGTCGTGCAAGGCATCGAGTTCGGCGAGTGCCGCGTCGGCGTCGTCCCGGTGGATGAAATCGCCGAGCGGTCTGCCGAGCGAAGTCTTCGCACCGAAACCGGTGATCTCTTCCCAGGCCGGGTTGAGGAAGGTCCAGCGGCCGTCGGCGTCGGCCTGGAAGATCACGTCCTTGACGCTCTCGACCACCGACTGGTAGCGACGCTCCGAGCGGATGCGTTCCGAGATGTCGTTGAGCACGCCGATCATGTGGGTGACCTCGGCACCGGTGGCGTCGCGCACCGGCGAGATCGTCAGCTCGCACCAGCGTCGGGTGTCGGCACGGCAGCGCAGCCGCAGGGTCACCGCGCATTCGCTGCGGCTGCGCACGGCCGCCCGCAGCGTAGCCACGGCGTCCGCATCGCGCCGGTCGGCTTGCAGGAAGCGCCAGTCGCGGCCGACGGCCTCGCGCGCTTCGAAGCCGGTCAGCGCCGCAAAAGCCGGATTGGCGTACTCGATGCGTTCCTCCGTGTCGTGCGACACCGCGATGATCAGAATGCCGCTGCGGCTCGACTCCAGCGCCCGGTCCTTCAGACGCAGCGTGCGCTCCGCCGCCTTGCGTGCGGCGTCGGATTCGACCTGGGTGGTGACGTCGCTGATGATGCCGTCGATGTGCGCCGGCGCGCCGTGTTCGTCGAACACGAGGTAGATGCGCTCGAACAGCCAGCGGTGGCTGTTGTCCGGGCACACGATGCGATAGCGCAGTTCCGTGAAGCCTTCGTCGAAGAGCCGCCGTTGGGCGTCCTCCACACGGGCGCGGTCGGCCTCGTGCACCAGCGAGCGCAACCAGGTGAGATCGACCCGCGGATCGAGCGAGCGGGTGCCGGTGATGCGGTAGATGCTCGGGCTCATGTACAGCGTGCGGCGCAGGTCGGGGCTCACCGAATAGAGCACGTCCTGGATCGATTCGAGGATGCCGGCGAGCCGCGCCTGGGCCTCGGCCAGCGCCTGGGTGCGCCGAGCGACCGCGCGCTCGAGGCTGTCCTGGGCGCTGCACACGGTATCCAGCATGTGGTTGAAGGCCCGACCGACGGCGCCGATCTCGTCGCTGCCGTCCGCGGCCACGCAACAGCCGGCGCCGACGCCGTGTTCGGCGATCTTCCGTGCCGCGCCCGCCAGCGCACGTAGCGGCCGGGTAAGCCGACGCGCCGTGCGGGTCGCCAGACTGCGTGTCGCCGCCAGCGCAGCGGCGGCCACCAGCAGATAGGCCATCGCCAGTGCCAGCAGCGGCTGGTAGGCCTCGACCACGCTGATTTCGGCCCGCACGGACAGCCGAGGGATTCCCGCTTCCAGTCCCGAGGTCACTGGCAGCGACGCCCCGATTCCGTTCTCCGGGAAGCCACGCCCGAGCGCAAGCAGATCTTCGCCGCGCTCGTTTCGCAGGTGCAGCCGAAAATCGCCGGCGACCGGCCCGAAGGTGGTCTCGAACAATCCGGCGAGATCCACCTCGACCAGCGCCGCGCCCTCGGAGGTGCCGGTCGGCGCGTAGATCACCGGGTAGGCGAGCAGCAGGCGGGGGCGCCCGGCATGCTGCCGCAGCTTGGCCCGCCAGCGCCCATCGGCCGCGACCCGTGCGGCCAGCGTCTCGACCTCGGAGGCAACCGAGGACGCACCACTGCGGATCAGCGTCCGCCCCTTGAAGTCGGCAATCTCGACCGCCGCCACGCCGTCCAGACCATCCCGAAATTCGCGCACGAAGGGTCCCAGGTAGGCCTGGCGACCGGCGGAGTCGGCGAGCGCCGTGCGCACCAGCGTGCGCCGGGCGAGATCCCGACTGGCACGAACGATGTTCTCGAGCTGGGACTGCATGCGTAGCGCCGCCGCGCCGGCATGGGCCTCGATGCGCGCGTGTTCGCGATCGTTGAGCAGGGTGCCGATGACCGCGTAGGTGAGCACCGAGAGCAACATCACCGCGATCCCGACCAGGCCGACGGCGGCCACCGTGAAACGGTTCGCCAAGCTGCTGTCGACCCACCGCTGGTAACGCTGGGCGAGTGTGCTGGCGGCCATCGTCACTGCTCCGATCCGATCGGCAGCAGGCGACCCCGTGCGTCGAAGCGTGCGAGGAACAAGTCCTCGAGCGCCATCGCTTCATGCGAATCCGGCGTGAAGGCGCGCGGATAGCTGCGAACCACGCCGTCATGGGGCGGCAGGTCCTCGAGGGCTGCGCGGACCACCGCGCGATCGGTGACCCCGGCTCGGTCGATCGCCAGCGCCAGCAACCGGGTCAGGTCGTAGGCCTGGGCAATGCCCAGTGCGGAAGGGATGTCGAGCGGATCGTCGACGCCGTAGGCGGCGACGCTGCGCTCGGCGAGGCGGCGGGCTGCGTCGTTGCGCTGCCGAGCGAAACTGAAGGTCTGGACCACACAGAAGTCGATCTCCTGCAGTGCGCCACCGCACAGTTCCGCGAAGCGCCCGCCGGTCACGCCCCAGTGGCTGACCACCGGGATGTGGCGTGACGCGGGCAGGCTGGCGATGTTCTTCACCAGCACGGCACCCTCCGCCTCGTTGGCCACCAGCACGAGCCCCTTGGCACCCTTCTCGAGCATGGTCAGGTAGCGGTCGAGGAGGTCGGTCTCGCCACCCCAGTTGTGCCACTCGATGCTGCACATCCGCAGCTCGGGCCGGCTCTCCAGATGCTTGGTCGCCGCCGCCACGTTGCTGCGTCCCCAGCCGCTGTTGGGCACGAACAGCGCGATGTCGCGGATGCCGCGACCGGCCAGCTCGTCGATCAGCACCTGCATCGCCCAACTGTCGCGCAGGCCCAGCCGGAAAGCGTAGTTCGGCGAATAACCATTGTCGACGATGCGGTCGGCGGCAGCCCATGGATCCAATAGCGGAAGGCCGAACTCATGGACGATGGGCAGGCACTCGAGCACCACCGGGCTGAACTTGCCGCAGAAGTAGGCGACGACGTCTTCCATGGCGACGAACCTGCGCACGTTGTCGACGCCGCGTGCCGGCAGGCTGCGATTGTCGAGGCTCAGCAGCTGCAGCGGACGCCCCCCCAGCACACCACCCGCCTGCTCGATGTCGGCAATCGCAAACTCGATGCCGCGGCGGATCGCTTCGTCCGAGGTACTGGTGCGATCGCGGAATTCGGCGTCCAGTCCGATCACCACCGGCCGCGGCCGGGCGGCGTGGACCAGTCGCGGGGCAAGCCCGAGACCAACGAGGGCAGCGCTGGCCGCCAGGCACTGGCGGCGACGGATATTCACGTTCATGCCGTTCTCCTCAGACAGTCTCGGCGGCCTGCTGGTCCAGCATCGCCTCCACCGTGTCGATCAATTCCAGCGGGCTGAAGGGTTTGGTCAGATAGGCGTCGGCACCGGCCCGGGTGCCGGCCTCGAGATCGGTCTGCTGGCCGCGCGCCGTCAGCATCACCACCCGCGTGGTGGCCAGGCGGGCATCTCGCTTGACCCGTTCGCATACCTGGAAGCCGTCCAGTTCGCCCGGCATCATCACGTCCAGCAGCATCAGGTGCGGCTTGATGCCCTCCAGCATGCGCAGGCCACCGACGCCGTTGTCGGCCTCGTGCAGTTCGTAGTCGCCGAACTCGAGGGTCATGCGGATCAACTTGCGGATGTCGGCCTGGTCTTCGACGATGAGGATGATCTTGTTCATGCTGTGCTCCCAGTGACGGCGGCCGCACTCTTGCGGCGTTCCATGAGGCGAGCGAGGTCGCGCGCGTAGCGCTTGGCCTGCTCGACGTCGAGTTGGGCGTCGGCGGAAGCTCGCGCGCCCGCCGGCAGTTCGATGACGCAGGTGAAATCGTTCTCGACCTGCTGTTCGACGTTCATCCGCCCCCCGTGCAGCTCGACGATCTGGCGCGCGACCGGCAGTCCGATGCCGAAGCCCTGCTCTTTCCGCTCTCGCGCATTGCGACCGCGATACAGCGGCTGCATCAGCCGCTGACGGAGCGCCGGCGCCATCACGCCCGCCCCCTCGTTGCGCACCGTGAGCCGCACAAATCCATTGAGGTGGACTGCCTTGACGGCGATCTCGCTGCGCGACGGCGCGTACTTCAAGGCGTTGTCCAGCGCCTCGCGCAACGCCCGCCCGAGCCAACGCTCGCTGCCGTAGAGCGGCGGCAGGTCGTCGCCCGCCAGCGGCAGCAACGTGACGTTGCGCTCCAACGCGAGGTCGCGCAGTCGGTGGCACTCGGCCGCCAACCATTCGCGCACGACGATCCGGTCGTTGGCGCAGATGGCATGGCCGTGGGACAGCGTCGCCAGCGCGGACAGTCGGGCGAGCTGCTCCGCCAACTGCTGGCCGAGCGCAGCCACCCGCCCGCGGGCCGAGCCGATGCGGCGCTGTTCGTCACCGTCCTCCACCGACGCCACCAGCTCACCGAGGGCCTCGTCGAGCTGGTCCATCGGCGCACGGCATTCGCGGTCGATCAGATGGGCGAGATTTTCGATCGCCGCCGAGTAGAACTGTTCTGCCGTCAGGTTGTAGAGAACGACGACGAAGTCGGTTCCGACCGGGCTGGCCAGCAGATGTGCCTGGATGGTGTCGGCGTCGGCCACCAGGCATTCGTCACCGAGTTGGATACGCTCGATGTGGGGGACCGCGATGTGGCCGGCGGTGGCCCCGCCCACCATGCGGGCGATCTGATTGTTCTTGATCGGCTCACCGGGTTGGGACGGGATCAGCCTCAGCGCAGCCTCGTTCGCAAAGCGCACCTGCCCCTGGCGCGAGATGATGAAGAGGCCGTCGCGCACGGTATGGAACAGTCGCTGCATCAGCGGATTCATGATGGCCTCCGCCGCCCTGAGGCGGTCGGTGATGATGACGACTCCATTGGATATTCATCATTATCGCCACACAAACGCCATTATCGATTTTATCGACTATACCGATGATCGGCAGGAAAATTGGAGCAAACGGCAGAGCGCCGGCGCCTGCTTGCGCCCGAGCGACACCCCGGAGGTAAGAACGAGGCCATGGCCCGACCGCACGCCTTGCCGGACTCCTCAAGCAACCGGTGAACGGCGCGCGGTCGAAACGCATCCCGCCGTACGTCAGGCGTTCCAGTAACCTGTGCTTCGGTAGATCCGCTTCAAGTGCTCGACAAAGAAGCGCACCTTGGCGGGAATGTGGCGCTGTTGCGGGTATACCGCCCGGATGTCGTAGTCGGGCAAGGCGAATTCGTCGAGCACGGTCACCAGCTCGCCGCGGTTCAACTCGCGCTGGATCTCCCAGGTGGACCGCCACGCCAGCCCGAGCCCGGCGCGCGACCAGCGATGCAGCATTTCGCCGTCGTTGCAGTCGGGATTGCCATGCACCCGCACCGTCACCGCCTTGCCGTCGCGCAGGAAGCTCCAGCCGCGGCTCTGCCCGCCCTGGGGCGTAAACACCAGGCAGTTGTGCTGCTGCAGGTCGGCGAGATCCCGCGGCGTACCATGGCGGGCGAGATAGTCCGGCGCCGCGCACACGGCACGGCGATTGGCCGCCAATCGGATCGCGACGAGATCGGTATCGGCCACCGCACCGATGCGGATGCCCACGTCGTAGCCTTCGCGGACCACGTCGACCACCTGGTCGGTGAGATCGAACGAGAGTTGCACCCGCGGATTCGCTGCGAGAAAACTCGCGGCATGCACCGCCACGTGGCGGCGGCCGAAACCGGCCGGCGCCGTCACCCGCAAATGGCCGACCGCCGACTCACGGGAACTGCTCATCAACTCCTCGGCCAACTCGACTTCGGCGAAGACCCGCCGGCAGCGCTCGAAGAAGAGCTGCCCTTCGTCGGTCAGCGCCTGGTGGCGGGTCGAGCGGTGCAGCAGCTTGACCCCCAGGCGTTGCTCGAGCGCGTCCACCCGGCGCCCGAGCATGGCCGGCGAAACGCCCACCGCCTGCGCTGCCCGGCTGAGGCTGCCGAGTTCGACCGCGGCGACGAAGGCCTGCATCTGCTTGAGCTTGTCCATCAGCCGATTCTAAACCAGAGGTATATTCAAAAAGTACAAGACGAGTATTTCTGAACTTTGGTTGAGCTATTAGACTGCTGCGGCATCGTCGCTCCGGAAACCCCGGGCCTCGCCAACTATGATGAGTCTGCGCCCGCGCCGCCTGCGGACGGGCGACGGCACATCCGGCCGCAGAATCGCAAACGAGAGAGAGTTCAAGCCATGACCGACCGTATCCAGTGCGGGCGCCTGCAGGTGTCCAGCCAGTTGCACCAGTTCATCGAAAACGAAGCTCTGCCGGGCAGCGGCGTCGATGCCGCCGCGTTCTGGAGCGGCTTCGACGCGCTGGTGCACGACCTGGCGCCGAAGAACAAGGCGCTGCTGGCCGAGCGCGACCGCCTGCAATCCGAGATCGACGGCTGGCACCGCGCCAACCCGGGTCCGATCCGCGACATGGCGGCTTATCGCGGCTTCCTCGAGTCGATCGGCTACCTGGTGCCGGTGCCCGGCGATGTCGCCATCACCACCGAAAACGTGGATGCCGAGATTGCGATCCAGGCCGGCCCCCAACTCGTGGTGCCGGTGATGAACGCCCGCTACGCGCTGAATGCGGCCAATGCGCGCTGGGGCTCCCTCTACGACGCCCTGTACGGCACCGACGCGATCGGCGACGACGGCGGGGCCGAGCGCGGCGCAGGCTACAATCCGGCCCGCGGCGCCAGGGTCATCGCCTTCGGCCGACAGTTCCTCGATCAGGCAGCCCCGCTCGGCAGCGGTTCCCATGGTGACGCCACCGGCTACGCGGTGGTCGGCGGCGAGCTCACCGTGTCGTTGGCCAACGGCAGCGCGGTCGGCCTCGCCGACCCGGGCCGCTTCGTCGGCTACCGCGGCGAGGCCGGCGCGCCGAGCGCGGTGCTGATCCGCAACAACGACCTGCACGCGGAGATCGCGATCGACCGCGCCGGCGCCATCGGCAAGACCGACGCGGCGGGCGTCAACGACATCGTGCTGGAGTCGGCGCTGACGACCATCATGGATTGCGAGGACTCGGTCGCCGCGGTGGACGCGGAGGACAAGACCCTGGTCTATCGCAACTGGCTCGGCCTGATCACCGGTGAGCTGGCCGACAACTTCCAGAAGGGTGGCAAGACCGTCGAGCGCCGGCTCAACGCCGACCGCGAATACACCGCCCCGGGCGGCGGCTCGGTCAAGCTGCACGGCCGCGCGCTCTTGTTCGTGCGCAACGTCGGTCACCTGATGACCAACCCGGCGATCCTCGACGCCGACGGCAACGAGGTGCCGGAGGGCATCATCGACGGCGTCGTGACGATGTTGATCTCGAAGCGCGACCTGACGCGGAAAGGCAACTCCCGTACCGGCAGCGCCTACATCGTCAAGCCCAAGATGCACGGCCCGGCCGAGGTGGCCTTCGCCGACGAGCTGTTCGGCCGCATCGAACAACTGCTGGGCATGCCGGCCGACACCGTCAAGATGGGCATCATGGACGAGGAGCGTCGCACCAGCGTGAACCTCAAGGCCTGCATTGCGGCAGCGCCGGCACGGGTGGTGTTCATCAACACCGGCTTCCTCGACCGCACCGGCGACGAGATGCACACTGCGATGGAAGCCGGCCCGATGATGAAAAAGGCCGACATCAAGACCAGCGCCTGGATCCAGGCCTACGAGCGTCGCAACGTGCTGATCGGCCTGGCCTGCGGCCTGCGCGGCAAGGCGCAGATCGGCAAGGGCATGTGGGCGATGCCGGACCTGATGGCGGCGATGCTCGAGCAGAAGATCGGCCACCCGAAGTCCGGCGCCAACACCGCCTGGGTGCCCTCGCCGACCGCCGCGACGCTGCATGCACTGCACTACCACCAGGTGAACGTGGCCGCCGTGCAGCAGGAAATCGAGAAGCTCGACCTGGACGGCGAGGCGGAGAAGCTGATGACCGACCTGTTGACCATCCCGGTGGTCGCCAGCGCCGACTGGAGCGCCGACGAACGCCAGAAGGAACTCGACAACAATTGCCAGGGCATCCTCGGCTACGTCGTGCGCTGGGTCGAGCAGGGTGTGGGCTGCTCGAAGGTGCCCGACATCAACGATATCGGCCTGATGGAAGACCGCGCCACGCTGCGCATCTCGAGCCAGCACATCGCCAACTGGCTGCGCCACGGCGTCGTCACCGAGGCGCAGGTGGAGGCGACCCTGCGCCGCATGGCCGAGGTGGTGGACGGGCAGAACGCGGGCGACCCGCTGTACCGCAAGATGGCGGGCAACTTCGAGGCCAGCACCGCGTATGCCGCAGCCCGCGCGCTGATCTTCGACGGTTGCGCCCAGCCCAGCGGCTATACCGAACCGCTGCTGCACGGCTATCGCCGCAAGTTCAAGGGCCAGGGCTGATCACGCAACCGCCCGGCGCCACCGAACGGCCTCGCCCAGGGGCCGTTTTTCGTTTCCCGGTGCCGCGACTGCCGCGGCCCGCCTGTGCGTCTAATCGGCGGCGAAACAATAGAACAGTCCGTCGCCGCCGGTACTGCGCAGCGCCTGTTGGCTGCAGCCGCGGGTCGGATGGGCCGAATTCCACGACGTCGCCCAGGCGTCGCCGGTGGGGCCGGCGAGGTCGTGGTGGCCGATGATTGCACTGCCGTCGTCGCCGCTCTTGGTCCAATTGCCGCAGGTCGTGTCACCGAATGGTGGGCTCGGAGGAAATGCGGTGCCGTCGGGGCGGGATCCGGTCAGGATGTCGTGGCGGTTGGGCTTTTCGGTGCGCCCGTGGACCGGGCTGCCCTTCTCGTCGAGCAGATGGGTCTTGCCGAGCATGGCATCCCCCGAGTGCAGCGCGGCGACGTCCTTGGCAATCATCGTCCCCTTGGCGTTGGTCCACGGGCCGCTACCGATCCGATCCCGTGCATGTACCACGTCGCTGTCGGTCAGGGTCTTGCCCTGGGTGCTGAGGTAGGCGCGCCAGGTCCGTCCGCCGGCACCGGCAGCTTCGGCGAGCCGCTGGCAATGGGCGTCGGCACCGGCCAGCCCGCCCAGGTCCGCGCCCTGACCGGGCCCGGCGCTGGTGACGAAGAAGGACATTTCCCCGGCGCCCACGTGTAGCGACAAGACCATCGTCGCCGCCAACGCGAAACCCGGACGCAGCCAGCCGACCACCATGCGATTGTTCATCTTGCTCTCCTCTCACTGGGGACTGTCGTTGGATGACGCCAGCGTGAATCGGTTCGCGCCGCTACCCGCGAAATTTGCCGACGCGAAAAGCCACCACGCTTGCCGGCGCCGGCGTTCCGCCTGCGCCCTGTCCCCTCCGCCCCCATCGACAGACTGGGTCCACAATGGTGCGAATGACCGGGCAGCGGCATGCGGACCCCGGCGGCCATCGTTCGCAGCGCCACCCGGCGATCGATGCTACGGCCATTGACGAGTACGCGGACGGGTTCGTTTCGGGTACGCTCTGTCGATCGGAGGGCCGAACTCTCCGCCAATCGATAGGAGCCCCGATGAACGATTTTCTTGCCGTGGCGGGTCGCGCCGCCGGAGTGCTCGGCTTGCTGATTTCGATGCTGGCTTGCGTCGCCCGGCTGGCCGGCTATTACGCCGTCGGCAGCGTCCAGTCGATCACGCTGCTGCAACTGGGCATCGCGGCGCTGGTCGCCGGGAGTTTCCTGCTGTTGTGGTCGATCTCCCTGCGCCGCTGACGCGAGAGCCGCCCAGCGATGCTTGCGCCGACGCATGCGGGCGGCGGCAGAGCACGGTCCGACGGCGCACGGCCGGGGCATCCGTGCACGACGGCGGTGCCGACGACCTCCTGCGCATGGCACCGAGCGCCTGTTCGCCCACCGGCTCAGGCGGTGCGCTCGTGGTCACGCACCTGCATCTGTGCGTACGCCGCCTGCAGCACCGGGGCGTCGACGTCGGCAGTCTGCGCGCGGTGCGCGAGGTCGCCGAGCACGTGCTCATGCTCGGTGCGGTGGCCGGCCTGCAGATCCCGCAGCATCGAGGCGGCGAAGCGCGAGCCCGCTTCGGTCAGCATCGCCAACGCCTTGTGCTGGCCCTCCGCGGCCACCGGCTTGCCGTAGGCGGCGGCCGTCGCCAGGCATTCGTCGTACAGCCGGCGGGTCAGTACCTCGCCGTGGGTGGTCGCTAGAATCGCGCCGACCGATGCACGCATCAAGGTGGTCATGCCGGCGAGAGTCGCCAGGAAGGCCCACTTCTCCCAGAGGGTCGCCTCGATATCGGCCACCAACCGGCAGTCGAAACGGGCAGGGCCGCACAATTCGACGAAACGCTCGGCCACCCGCTTCGTCGCCTCGTCGCGTCCTCCGGCCGCGAGGCTGTGGATGCGATTGAGTTGTCGCACGACGCCGTCCTCGGTGAGTTCGCCGGCGATGTGGGCGACGCCGCCGACGACACGATCGGCGCCGAAACGGGCATCCAGGCGGTCCATGTGCGCAAGGCCGTTGAGGAAGGGCAGCACCCGTCCCTCGGCCCCCATCGCCGGCGCGATCGCGTCGATCGCAACCTCGAGATCGTAGGCCTTCGAAGTCAGTACCACGAGGTCGAATTCCGGCTGCAGTTCCTCGCGCAACAGACAGCGCGGCGCGACCTGGAAATCCCCGTAGGGGCTCTCGACCCGCAGCCCCTCCGCCTCGATCCGTGCCTTACGGCCCGGCCGCAGCAGGAACGTGACGTCGGCGCCGGCCTCGATCAGACGCGCCCCGAAATAGCCGCCGACCCCACCGGCGCCGAGAAACAAGAGCTTCATCACCTGCCTCCGCTGAACCTGAATGATGTAATCGGGCATGTCGGAGCGTGCGAAGCGCGCCGCCCACCGGGCGATCTTCGATACCGCCGCCGCTCCGGCATGATCGACCTCTTGTGCCGCCACGGGCGGCCGGCCGCAATCTCGCGGATCATCGAACCGCAGCGCTCGGACGCTCGGCGATGCGATCGCGCCAGGCCTGCAGCTTGGGCATGCCCTCCTTCGCGGGCGAGAACTTCATCAGACCCCGGGCAAACTCGACGCAGCAGAATGCCGTGATGTCGGCGATCGTGAAACGGTCGCCGGCGACATAGTCGTGCCTGCCCAGTTCGCCGTCGAGCCAACGCGCGACCTCGCGTACCTTGCGACCCTGGGAATTGCCGAAGTCGGGAAATTGCGGTTGCTCCAGCGGCGCCAGGCCGGGGTGGGTATGGCGCACCCAATTGGTCACGCCGAGAAACAGATACCATTCGATGCGTCGGTCCGCCATTTCGACGAAGGCGCGCTCCTCGAAGCCCTCCCCCATCAGGTTGGGGAGCGGCTGGACCCCTTCGAGATAGGTGCAGATCGCGCGCGTCTCGCTGAGGAACCGACCGTCCGCCAGTTCGAGCACGGGCAACCTCGCCATCGGATTCTTGTCGACGAATTCGGGCCGCTTGTGCTCGTCGGCGCCGATCGACACCCGCAACTGCTCGATATCGCCCATGCCCTTTTCGGCGATGAACATCTGCACGCGCCGCGGATTCGGCGCCCGCTCCGAAACGTAGAGTCTCATCCAACCCCTCCTCACACCCCGCCGTTGCGGGACTGCCCGGTCTCGACCATCCGCCGCGCCTCGTCCGCAAACCGTCGGGCGCGCGCCTCGCTGTCCTGCCCGTCGCCGATCGAAGACGGTGGGCGCACGATCCCGCGCTGCACCGCCGGTCGCGCCCGGACCGCGCCGATCCAGCGCGCGAGATGTGGCATGTCGTCCACCTCGACGCCCGACCAGCGGTGGGTACGCACCCATGCCCAATTGGCAATATCCGCGATGGAGTAGTCGCCGGCAAGATATTCATGTCGGGCAAGGTGGCTGTCGAGCACCCGAAACAACCGCCGGGCCTCGCCCTGGTAGCGGTCGATCGCCACCTGGATGCGTTCCGGCAGGTAGCGGTGGAAGACGTTGGCCTGCCCCATCATCGGGCCGACGCCCCCCATCTGGAACATCAGCCACTGCAGCACCCTGGAGCGCCCCTTGGGATCCGCCGGCAACAGACGGCCGGTCTTCTCGGCGAGATAGATCAGGATCGCGCCGGACTCGAACACCGGGAAGTCGTCCTCCGCCCGATCGATGATCGCCGGAATCCGGCCATTGGGATTGATCTGCAGGAACCAGTCCTGTTTTTGTTCCTTCTCGCCGAGATCGAGCACCCGCATCCGATAGGGCAGGTCCAGTTCCTCGAGCGCGATCGACACCTTGTGACCATTGGGCGTCGCGGCGGTGTAGAGATCGATCATGGCGCCTCCTCGTTCGGTGTGCCCAATGACGGGGTGCCATCCGGCTTGGTTCCCGGGGCCACCGCCGGCCCGCGGCCTCGGCATCGCGCTGGTGATCGACCTTGTGCAGTGTCGTGCGCTTGTCCAAGCTGAATCGAGGGCCTCGCCATCGCCGGGGCCGCAATCGTCAGCAGGAGCCCCTCATGAGTGTATTCTCCGCGCCCGATTTCGACGACCACGAGCAGGTGGTGTTCTGCAGCGATGCGACCAGCGGGCTGCGGGCCGTGATCGCGATCCACAACTGCCGGCGCGGGCCGGCGCTCGGCGGCTGTCGGATGTGGCCCTACCCCACCGAGCAGGACGCGGTGCGCGATGCGCTGCGCCTGTCACGTGGCATGACCTACAAGTCGGCGATGGCGCGGCTGCCGCTCGGCGGCGGCAAGGCGGTCGTGATCGGGGACCCACGGCGCGACAAGAATCGCGGCCTGCTCGAGGCGCTGGCGCTCGCGGTCGACCGGCTCGGTGGCCGGTACATCATCGCCGAGGACTCGGGCACCACGGTCGAAGACATGCAACGGATGCGCCATTTCACGCAGCATGTGGCCGGGGTCGAGGCGCGCGTCACGGCCGACGGCGTGCACAGTGGCGATCCGTCGCCCGCCACGGCCTACGGCGTGTTCGTCGGCATCCGTGCGGCGGTGCGCAGCCGGCTCGGGTGCGACGATGTGGCCGGCTTGAAGATCGCACTGCAAGGCGTCGGTCAGGTCGGACTGGCGCTGGCGCGACGGCTCGAAGCCGCCGGGGCCCGGCTCTGGATCACCGATGTCCGACGCGAAGCGCTGAGCCGCGCGGCCCGTGAACTCGCGGCCACGGTGGTCGAACCCGAGGCGATTTTCGGCCTCGACGTGGATCTGTTCGCGCCGTGCGCACTCGGTGCGGTCATCGATGATCGAAGCCTGCCGCGACTCAAGGCCGCCGTGATCGCCGGTGCCGCCAACAACCAGCTCGCCGAGGCCAGGCACGACGGCGAACTGTCCCGCCGCGGCATTCTCTACGCGCCGGATTACGTCATCAACGCCGGGGGCATCATCGACATCCACTACCAGCGCAGCGGTTACGACCATGCGGCGGTGACGCGCCACATCGAGGGCATCGGCGAGAGCCTGACCGAGATCTTTCATCGCGCCCGCGAACAGGGCCGGCCGACCGGCGAGATCGCCGATCGAATGGCCGAGGAGTTCTTCTAGCACGCAAGCCCGCTCGGCGGCAGGCCCACACTCGCCGGTCGCCCACGGCCATTGCGGACAGACCCGACCCGGGCCTCGCACCACCGCGGCAAGGCGAGGAATGCGCCCGATGCCGACACCGAATGCGGGCATCGCTCGGCACGTCTCGACGGGTGACACGAAATTTTCCCGCGCGGTGCCAGGCATCCGGGACGACCGCCACGGCGACGGACCGCAGGCCCCGTGCGGCAACCGAGGCTCCGGAGCCGGTCCGTCGCGATCCCCGTCGCCCCCGGAGGGATTCAAGCGCGGGCACTCCGCTGCCGATGTGATGTCGGCGGCGACACGCCTGCCGACGATCCGAACCGGAGTCTCCGATGCGCCACGACCGAACCCTGCCCGACAGCCGCGGCCGCCCCAGCGGTCGCGCGCGGCGACGTTTCAGACTTGCCGCGCTGTTCACCGCGGCCGCGCTCGCGGGGCCGAGCCTGGCCACCGACGACGCCTTCTTCGATCTCGACCTGAAGGAAGTCCTGCAGCTCGAGATCACCACCGTCTCGAAGAAGCCGCAGACCGTGTCCCAGGCCGCTGCGGCAGTGACCGTCCTTACCGCCGAAGACATCCGCCGCTCACCCGCGACGACGATCCCCGACTTGCTGCGGACCATCCCGGGGGTGCAGGTGGCAAGCATCAGCGCCAACGTGTGGGCGGTCAGCGCACGCGGCATGGACGGCCGCTTCACCAACAAGCTGCTGGTGCTGATCGATGGCCGCAGCGTCTATTCGCCGACATTCTCCGGTGTCTATTGGGACGTCCAGGACACTGCGCTCGAGGACATCGAGCGCATCGAGGTGATCCGCGGGCCGGGTGCGACCCTGTGGGGCGCCAATGCGGTCAACGGCGTCATCAACATCATCACCAAATCGGCGGCCGCGACCCAGGGAACCCAGGTCACCGCACTCGCCGGCCCCGAGGAGAAGGTGCTTGTCAGCGCACGCCACGGTGGTACCGTCGGCGCGATCGGGCATTGGCGCGTGTCGGCCAAGACCCGTCGCAATGACGCCACCAGGCTGGCCGGCAGCTCGATCGACGGCGAAGACGACTGGCACCAGTCGCGGGCCGGCTTCCGTGTCGACCTCGCGCCGGACGAACGGGACGCGTTCACCGTCCAGGGCGACTACTACCGGGGACGGTCGGGGGAAACGGTGATCGCCAACACGCTTTCGGCACCGTACACGGGCGCCATTCCGACCGAACGCCGCGTGTCGGGCGGCAGCCTCCTGGCGAGGTGGCAGCACCACCTCTCCAAGACCGAGAGCTTTACGCTGCAGGCCTACTTCGATCACACCGAACGGGACTGGCCCGCCCATTTCGACGAGCAGCGGGACACCTACGACGCGGACTTCCAGCTTCGCAGCGAGCGCTTCGCCGGGCATGACCTCGTTGTCGGCTTCGGTTACCGCTACACCGACGATTCGATACGCCCCGCACTCGGCGGCGTGCCACCCGATACGCGCCAATATGCGTCGCTCACGGCCTCGGACAGCCTGCGGATGTGCAGCGCCTTCGTCCAGGACGACATCACGCTGCAGCCGGAACGGCTGGTGCTCACCCTTGGTACCAAGATCGAGATCCACGAGGACAGCAGCGACGACCTTCAACCCAATCTGAGACTGCTGTGGACCCCGAACCGCCGCACCACGATGTGGGCCTCGGCCGCACGGGCGGTGCGCACACCGAGTCGCGTCGATCGCGGCGGGGTGATCAATCAGTCCGTACTGCCGCCCCTCGGCGATCGGAATCCGTTGCCGGTCGCCGTCGCCATCGAGGCCAGTGGGCGCGTCGATTCCGAGCGTCTGACGGCCTTCGAGGCCGGGCTCAAGCAGCGCTTCGACCATCGACTCAGCGCCGAACTCGCCTTCTTCTACAATCGCTACCGTGACCTGCGCGCCGGCCGCTTCCTCGCCCCGGTGTGTGCGCCGTCGGGGAGCCCGGCCCCCCAGTGCCTGTTCCTGTTCCCGGATACGACTCACGTGGTGCAACCGGCGGCCATGGGCAATGGCGCACGCGCGACCAGCCGCGGTCTGGAAATTTCGGCCGATTGGCGGGCCCACCGCGACTGGCACCTGCGCGGCGGATACAGTTTCCTCAAGCTCTCGGTCGTGGAACCCGGCGACTTGTTCGCGACCGACCGCCAGGGTGCGTCGCCACGCCACCAGGCATTCGTGCGGGCGAGTTGGTCGCCCCGCCCCGACACCGACGCCGACCTCGTGGTGCGCCATGTCGGCCGGCTCGAAGCACCGGCGCCGGGGGTCGAGATACCGTCCTACACCGAACTCGACCTGCGCCTCGCCTGGCGTCCGCGGCGCGACCTCGAACTGGCGTTGGCCGGCCGCAACCTGCTCCACGCCAGCCATCCCGAATTCGTCTCCGAGCTCGGCGACATGCCCGCGCTGGACGTCGAACGGTCACTCTACGGCCAGCTTCGGCTGGACTTCTGACCGGCCGCCGATGCGCCCGCAACGCGTACTCCCCCGCCATCCAGCCGTCAGGGCATGGTTGCTGTGCACCGGGCTGGCCCTGCTGCTGGCGGCCCCCGTGTCCGCCGGTGCCGGCGAGCCCACACGCGAAGACCGCATCAAGGCGGCGCTGGTGTTCAAGATCGCCAAGTTCATCGAGTGGCCGCCCGGGTCGATTCGCGACCGGACCCTGACCATCTGCACCCACGGGGACTCGCCGGTGGCCACCGCCCTGGCCGGAGTCGACGGCCGCGAGGTCCGCGGCTTCCGGGCACGTTATCGCCGGCTCGAGGCGCTCGATGACGATGCCGCCCGCGGTAGCCAGGTGCTCTATCTTTCGCGGGTGCCCGGCGGCGCGCCCCGATCGCAGGTGCCGGCGGTCGGGCATGCGACGCTGACGGTCGGCGACGCGGAACGATTCGCGGCCCGCGGAGGCATGGTCGGTCTGGTCAGCGGCGAAAATCGCGTGACCTTCGAAATCAATCTGCGTGCGGCCCGCGCCGTCGGCATCGACATCGCGGCGCCGCTTCTCGAACTGGCGAACGTGCTGGAATGAATTCGACATCGAAACGCCCAAGGTCGGCAGCGGCTCCTGCGCAACAGCGGCGCGGAAAGGCCGGAGGAGCGGGCCCCGCGGCAGCGACGGGCGACCCGCACGACTCGATGCGGCTGCGCCTGCGGCGCGTGATCCTGATCGTGCTCGGGATCGCCCTGCTCGGCGCGGCGGTCACTGTCGTCGCCCTCCAGACCTTTGCCTTCCGCAATGCGACGATCGAGCGCATGGGCCTCGTCGCCGGCATGGTGGCACGCAATTCCACCGCCTCGCTGGAATTCGAGGACGACCGGCAGGCGACCCGTCTGCTCGAATCCCTGCGGGCGGAACCATCCATCCGCCAGGGACTCCTGCTGACCGCCGATGGCGACGTGCTGGCCCGCTTCGGCGCACCGGCCAGCGCCGACGTGGCGGCGCTGACGAATGCCTCGGCCTGGGGCCCGCCCCCCGAGACGGGGGCACCGATGCACCGCTTCTCCTGGACCCACGCCGAAGCGCTGGCACCGGTCCAGATGCACGGCGACACCCTGGGCTTCGTCTATGTGCGGGCGGGGCTCGAACGCATGTACCGCGCGCTGCTGCAGAGCCTGCTGGTGATCCTGGCCGCCACCCTGGTGGCGGGTGCGATCGCGCTGCGCTTGTCGGACCGGCTGCATCGCCGCATCGTCGATCCGATCCTGTCGTTGGCCGACTCGATGCGTCGGGTGAGCCGGGACCAGGATTTCAGCCTGCGGGTCGACAATCCGGGGCACGACGAGATCGGTCAGCTCACTGCCGGCTACAACCACATGCTGAGCCAGCTCCAGGAACGCGATCGCAGCCTGGCCGAGCGCGGTGACGAACTGGCCCGGATCAACCGCGAACTCGCCAAGGCCGCCGACGATGCCCACGGTGCGCTCGCGCTCGCCGAGCAGGCCAACCGCGCCAAATCCATGTTCGTCGCCAACATGAGCCACGAAATCCGCACGCCGATGAACGGCGTGCTGGGCATGACCGAACTGCTGCTGGCGACCCGTCTCGACGACGAGCAGCGCGGATTCGCCCAGACCGTGATGCGTTCCGCCCAGGCCTTGCTGGCTGTCATCGACGACATCCTCGACTTTTCCAAGATCGAAGCCAACCGGCTCGACCTGGAGGAAGTGGATTTTCATTTTCCGGACATGATCGAAGACGTCGTCGGCCTGTTCGCCGAGCGAGCCCAGAGCAAGGGTCTGGAGCTGGCGGGCATGATTGCGCCGGACATGCCCCTGTGGGTCCAGGGCGATCCAGGACGCCTGCGCCAGGTCATCTCGAACCTGCTCGGCAATGCCGTCAAGTTCACCGAGCGCGGCGAGGTGGAACTGCGTGCCTCAGTGATCGAACGCCGGGCGGACGAACTGCAGCTACGGATCGAGATCCGGGACACCGGCCCCGGCATCGCGGCCGAACGGATCGATTCGATCTTCGAGGAATTTTCGCAGGAGGACGTCAGCACCGCACGACGCTACGGCGGCACCGGCCTCGGACTGGCGATCGTCCGCCGCCTCAGCGGGCTGATGGGTGGCGCGGCCGGCGCCGAGAGCACACCGGGCGTCGGCAGCACCTTCTGGACCACCGTCCGGCTACGTGTTGCCGCCCCCCGCGAACGCAGCGTCTGGGAGCAGGACGGCGATGGTCTGCGGGGCCTGCAGGTGCTGATCGTCGACGACAACGCCACCAACCGGCGCATCCTCAACAACCACGCCCGAAGCTGGGGCATGCGCGCCGAGCTCGCTGGCAACGCCTCCGATGCCCTGGTCACGGTGCGCCGAGCCGCCGAGCGCGGCGACCAGTTCGACATCGCCCTCCTCGATCTCCACATGCCGGGAACCAGTGGCATCCAGCTGACCGAGAGACTACGCCAGCAGCCCGGCTTCGAAGGCAGGCCGATCGTGATGCTGACATCGATCTCTCGCGCCTCGGTGTCCCAGGCGGCCCGCGCAGCCGGCGTCGACCGCTACCTCACCAAACCGATTCGAAAGTCGCAGTTGTTCAGCGCGATGCGCGAAGTACTCGGCATTGCCGACTGCGGGGCCGCGGACGACACGCGCGAACCAGAGACAGACGACGCGCTCGATCTGACCGTGCTGCTGGTCGAGGACAACCCGGTGAACCAGGACGTGGCGCGTGCCATGCTGGTGCGCCTGGGCTGCCGCGTCCAGGTCGCCCCCGGCGGGCGGGAAGGCGTCGCGGCGGCGACCACGGTACCGTTCGACGCGGTCCTGATGGACTGCCAGATGCCGGGCCTGGACGGCTTCGAGGCGACCCGCCTGATCCGCGAATGGGAGACCGGTCAGAGCGGGTGGCGGGAAGGCCGTGGCCGCCTGCCGATCATCGCGCTGACCGCCAACGCCATGCAGGGGGACCGCGAACGCTGCCTGGCCGCCGGCATGGACGACTATCTGGCCAAGCCGTTCGAGATGCAGGATCTGTCCCAGGTCCTGCAGCGCGTGCGCGGTGAAGTGGATGCGGTCGTCGTGAGCCGCACCGACATCGGCCTACCGGCCGTGCCCGAGCGCCAGATTCTCGATGTTTCCCGCCTCGAAGGACTGCGTGAAATCGGCGGTCAGGCGCTGATCGAACGCAGTCTGCGGCTGTTCGTCGAATCGACCGAGGAAAAGCTGGCCGAACTTGCGGCCAGTCTCGCCAACGCAGACTGCGCGGCCCTCGCGCGCGGCGCCCACTTTCTGAAGGGCAGCGGCGCCAACCTTGGCCTGACCGCGTTCTCGGCCTGTGCGGCGGGGCTCGAAACACGCGCCAAGGCTGGCGACACGTCGGTGGCCGACAGTTTCGAAGCGAGCATCCGGGCGGCGATGGAAACGGCGCTCGAAGCCATCGTCGAGGCCGGCATCGACGACGCAACGAACGTCGGCGAAGCACGATAGGCGAGGCCGGCCCACCGCAACCCGGCGGCAGTGAACGGCGACATCAGTCGGCCCGCAAGGGCGCATTGACGCCTGCGGTCACGGCGAAGCGCATGGCCTCCTCACGCGGAAGGTCGAGGGGCTCGAGCTGGTCCACCGGGACGAACATCGTGTAGCCGCCGATCTGATAGCTCATCGGGAAATACACCATGACCTCCCCGTCGCGGGCTATGCCCGGCGGCAGCGCGGAGAAGTCGCTGCGGGTGACGAACCCGATCAACCGCAGCGAAGTGCCGGGCAGCGTCACGGTAACGACCCGCAGCAGATCCGACTTGTCGCCATCGGCGATCAGACCGAAGAAATCCTTGAAGGCAGAATAGACCGACTTGACCAACGGAATCGACATCACCGCCTGCTCGACCTTGTGGAACAGCTTGCGGATCACCCACGCCCGCATCAGCAAGCCCACCAGGAAGATCCCGAGCAAGCCCAGCAGTACGCCCATGCCGGGAAAGCGCATGCCTTGCGGCACGAGGTCGATCAACAGGCTGCCGAACAATCGCTCGGCCGTCGTCACCAGCCATACCAGCAGGTAGAGCGTGGCCACGATCGGCACCACCGCCAGCAGGCCCGACGCAAATATCTTTCCGATCGTCTTCATTTCGTTCCTCTCGAACCGACGGGCCGAGCCCAACGGCGTGCCCCAGGCAGCACTGGCGACCAACGCCTGGACGGCAGGCACCGGCCTTCGCGGTATCCTTCGGCCCATACCGAAGAACAATCGCTCGAACTGGAGACCGCAATGCCCGGATTGCTTCCCGATGTCGACCCCGACGGCCTGCTCGAATACTCGGTGGTCTACACCGACCGCGCACTCAACCACATGTCGCAGCGCTTTCAGGGTGTCATGCGCGACATCTCACGTGTCCTCAAGAAAGTCTACAACGCCGACGCGGCGATCGTGGTGCCGGGCTCGGGCACTTTCGGCATGGAAGCGGTGGCCCGGCAGTTCGCCACCGGGCGCCGCTGCCTGGTCATTCGCAACGGCTGGTTCAGCTTTCGCTGGTCCCAGATCTTCGAGATGGGCGGCATCCCATCCGAGGAAAGGGTACTGAAGGCGCGCCGGATCGCCGACGAGCACCAGGCGCCATTCATTCCGCCCCCGATCGATGAGGTGGTGGCGACGATCCGCGAGTTCAAGCCCGAGTTGGTGTTCGCGCCCCACGTCGAGACCGCCGCCGGCATGATGCTGCCCGATGATTACCTGCGCGCCGTGGCCGATGCGGTGCACGCCGTCGGCGGTCTTTTCGTGCTCGACTGCATCGCCTCCGGTACGGTCTGGGTCGACATGAAGGCATGCGGCGTCGACATCCTTGTCAGCGCCCCACAAAAAGGCTGGAGCGGTTCGCCCTGCGCCGGGCTGGTGATGCTTGGACAGGAGGCGCTCGCGCGCATCGACGCCACCACCAGCACCAGCTTCGCCTGCGATCTGAAGAAATGGCTGCAGATCATGCAGGCCTACGAAAACGGCGGGCACGCCTACCACGCCACGATGCCGACCGATGCCCTGCGCCGTGTCCGAGACGTCATGCTCGAAACCGAGGCCTACGGTTTCGACAAGGTCCGCGAGGAGCAGCTCGCACTCGGCCGACAGGTTCGCGAACTGCTCGAAGGTGCCGGCTTCGTCAGCGTCGCCGCGAAGGGCTTTCAGGCACCGGGCGTGGTCGTCAGCTACACCGACGACCCGGACTTGCACAGCGGGCGCAAGTTCGTCGCTCAGGGATTGCAGACGGCTGCCGGGGTACCGTTGCAGTGCGACGAGCCGGCCGACTTCCGGACCTTCCGGGTCGGCCTTTTCGGGCTCGACAAGCTGCACGACGGCGCGGCCACGGTCGCCCGCCTGGAACAGGCGCTGGCGGCGCTGTGAGACGGCCACCGGGCGCCTTCGCCCGGTGGCGGATTGAGCGAATTTCCGACGACCGCTAAGATCCGCTAACCCGATCGAATGGAATCCCTATGGCGGCTTCGAGTCTGCTGGCACTGATCGACGACATCGCGACCGTGCTCGACGACGTCGCGATCCTCACTAAGGTGGCGGCGAAGAAGACCGCGGGCGTACTCGGCGACGACCTTGCGTTGAACGCCCAGCAGGTCACCGGCGTTTCCGCGGAACGCGAGATTCCGGTGGTCTGGGCCGTTGCCAAGGGTTCGTTCATCAACAAGGCGATTCTGGTGCCGCTGGCGCTGGCAATCAGTGCCTTCGCGCCCTGGGCGGTGACACCGCTCTTGATGCTGGGCGGCGCCTTCCTGTGCTTCGAGGGCTTCGAGAAACTCGCCCACAAGTTTTTCCACGACCCCGAAGAGGCCCAGCACAAAGCCGACCTCGCACGCGCCCTCGGTGACCCCCAGGTCGATCTGGTGGCCCTGGAAAAGGACAAGATCAAGGGCGCCATCCGCACCGATTTCATTCTCTCCGCGGAGATCATCGCGATCACCCTCGGCACCGTCGCGGAGGCGGAGCTCATGACCCGCGTCCTGGTGCTCTCCGGCATCGCGCTGGTGATGACCGCAGGTGTCTATGGTCTGGTCGCGGCGATCGTCAAGCTCGACGACCTGGGTCTCTACCTGAGCGCGCGGCCCGGCAACCTTTCCCAGGCGGTCGGTCGTGCCATCCTGCACGCCGCACCGTGGCTGATGAAGACCTTGTCGGTGGCCGGCACCGCCGCGATGTTCCTGGTCGGCGGCGGCATCCTGGTGCACGGGCTGACGCCGCTGCATCATTGGATCGCAGCGCACATCGAAGATTTTTCAGGGGTGGTGGGGACGCTGGCGGAAATGGGTTTCAACGCACTGGTCGGCGTCCTGGCCGGGGCCCTGCTGCTGGCCGTGGTCACGGGCGTACGTCGCCTGCGCCCGGCCACCGCCCACGGATCGGGAGCGGACGAACGACATGTCGGATCGAGCGATGGAAACGATTGAGGCCACGAACCTGCGCGAGCAGGCATCGAGCAAGCCGACGCTGCGGGTCCTGCTGATCGAGGACAGCGCCGACGACGCCTTCCTGCTGCTGCGACGCTTTCGGCTCGCCGGCTACGAGGTGATCAGCCAGCAGGTATGTTCCGAAGCCGAGATGCAGCGCGCGATCGGCGCCCAACCATGGAACCTGATCCTGTGCGACCACCGCATGCCCGGTTTCGATGCGATGGCCGCGCTCAACGTGGTCAAGAGCCTCGGCCTCGACGTGCCCTTCATCATCGTTTCCGGCCAGATCGAGGAAGACATGGCGATCTCGGCGATGCGAGCCGGCGCCCACGACTACCTCAACAAGAACCACCTCGAGCGCCTGCTACCGGCCGTCGAGCGGGAATTGCGCGAGGCCGCCAACCGCCGCAGCCGGCGCGCCGCCGAGGCGACCCTGCGCGAGAACGAGGCGCGGCTGCGATCGCTGGCTTCCAACACCCCGGGGCTGGTGTTCCAGATGGTGCGCGGCGAAGGCGGCGGCCTGCTGTTCCCGTTCGCCAGCGAGGCCAGCGAAATGCTGCTGGGCGTGCCGGCAGCGACGCTCGCCGAAAATCCGGACGGGTTCACCAAGCGGATCTTGTCGGAGGACCGCGACAGCTTCATCGTCGCCCTCGGCGAAGCCGACCATCCGGGCGCCCGGATCAATTGGGAAGGCCGCGTGTGCACACCCCGCGGCGGCATCAAGTGGGTCAACCTGCGGGCCTCGGCGCGGGTCCTGCCGGACGGCAACATGGCGTGGGAAGGCGTGATGTGGAACATTACCCACAGCAAGCAGGCCGAAGCCGAGCTGCGCGAGTCGCAACGCCAACTGGCCGAGCTGTCGAACCACCTCCAACACGTCAAGGAAGAAGAGCGCGAACGCATCGCCCGGGATGTGCACGACGTCCTCGGTGGCCACCTGGTGGCGATGAAATTCGAGATCGCGATGCTCGCCGGCAAGCTCGACGCACCGCCCGAAGTGCTGGCCCGGCGCGCGGCGTCGCTGGGCAAGCTGGTGGACGAGGGGATCGAGACCGTCAGCCGCGTCACGCGCGAACTGCGCCCGGGCATCCTGCGGGACTTCGGCCTTGCCGCGGCGATCGAGGGCCAGGCCGAGGATTTCACCCAGCGTACCGGCATCCCGTGCCGCATCCTGTGCGCCGACCACGACATCGAACTCGCCGAGAGCGCGTCGATCGCGCTGTTCCGGATCTTCCAGGAAGCGTTGACCAACATCAGCAAGCACGCCGGCGCCGACCAGGTGGAAGTACGGCTCACCGAGGAGGGCGACGACGTCATCCTCGAGATCGCCGACAACGGGTGCGGCATCGCGCCGAACGACCTCAACAAGCCGCGCTCCTTCGGCTTGCGCGGCATCCGTGAGCGGCTCGCCAGCCTCGGTGGCGGCTTCGACCACGCTGCGAACAAGCCCAAAGGCTCTCGCCTGGTGGCTCGGCTGCCGGTCCATGCGGGCATGGACCTGAAAGACGAAGAGGGCGCACCGTGAGCAGATCGGCACGGCCGCCCGAAGATCAGGTGGCGCCACCCCCTGTGGGATGGGGGGTCTCGCCCAGCAGCAGGAGAGTAGACCCATGAACAAGCAGATTCGCGTCCTGATCGCCGACGACCACTCGATCGTCCGCCAGGGCCTGCGCCAGATCTTGTCCGAGACCGAAGATCTGGCGGTCTCCGGCGAGGCGGCCAACGGCGTCGAGGCGCTGCAACAGCTCCGCCAGGACAGCTACGATGTGGTGCTGATGGACGTGTCGATGCCGGATCGCAATGGCATCGACGCGCTCAAGCTGATCCGCAAGGAGTTTCCGCGGCTGCCGGTACTGATGCTGAGCATGTACCCGGAAGAGCAATACGCGATCCGCGCCCTGAAGGCCGGCGCCGCCGGCTACCTCAACAAGCAGAGCGCACCCGAGCAACTGGTCACCGCGATTCGTCAGGTCGCGAGCGGCAAGAAGTACGTGTCGGCCTCCCTCGCCGAGGAACTCGCCAACGCCATCACCGACGACGACGACCGCCCCCTGCACGAGCGACTGTCCGACCGCGAGTACCAGACCCTGTGCCTGATCGCTTCCGGCAAGACCCTCACCCAGATCGGCGAGGAACTCAATCTGAGCGTCAAGACGGTCAGTGTCTACCGCGCCCGCCTGCTGGAGAAGATGCGGCTGTCGAACAATGCCGAACTGACCCACTACGGGCTCAAGCACGGCCTCGTCGAGTGAGGGCCTGAACCGCTCAAGTCGCCCGCCGGTGGGCCGTTGACCGGGCACTGTCCCGACTTCGCTCCGGTGCCATGGCCGTCGACCGTAACAACCCCACCGAGATCGCGCGCGAAACCTTCCGGCTGCTGGCACAAAGGCGCGTGCCACCAACCCCGGCCAACTTCGAACGGCTCTACCACGAAGTGGCCGGCAGCACGCCCCAGGAGGCCTTCCCGTCCCGCCGACTCAAGAGTCTGGCAGCCAGCCTGCCGCGCGACAACCCGGAGGCGGCGCGCAGCGCCCGCCGGCTCGAGCAGTGCGTCGCCAAGGGCGAGTGGGATCCATTCGCCGCGTTGATCACCGAACTGTGCTCCGGCGGTGACCGCGAGCCCCTGCAATGGGGCCCTGCGATCCGCGACCTGGTGGGCGAATACGAACGCGTGCAC
The DNA here is from genome assembly GCA_020445785.1 of Rhodocyclaceae bacterium. Classification (GTDB taxonomy): domain Bacteria; phylum Pseudomonadota; class Gammaproteobacteria; order Burkholderiales; family Rhodocyclaceae; genus Cognatazoarcus. Next base: position 25,160 of record JAGRFZ010000083.1, on the reverse strand, counting down.
CACGGCCTCACGGCCGCCCGCAAGCGCGAAGCGCTGCAGCACGTGTTGACGTCGACCGCCGACGCCGCGACGCTTCACCAGCGGGTCGGCGGTTTGATCAAGGGCTGGCGGCACCACCAGTCGGACGCAGCCGTCGATGACGCCGACAGCGAAAACCCGGGCGGGCAGCCGGCGGTGGCAGACGAAGCCACCAGACCGGTGCCGAGTGCCGCGCCGGTCGATCGCACCGGCGAGCCCTCGACGCCGCCCGCGGTGCAGGAGCCGGTCTCCGAAGCGACCGACGGCGGGCTCGCGACACTGATCGCCCAACTGCTCGACGACGGCCTGTCGCCGCTGATCGTCGACGTCCCCGATCTGGTCGGGGAGCTGCATGCGCTGGCCGGAGAGCTACGCGACACGCCGGCCCGGCTGCGCGACGAGGGCTGTCGTCACCGCCTCGATGCGGTGGTCAAGCGGCTCGAATGGGTCGCCGAGGAGCAGGTCGCAGTGCGCAGCGGACTGGTGGGGGTGCTGCGGCTGATCCTGCAGAACATCAGCCAACTGGTTTTCGACGATCGCTGGCTGCACGGCCAGCTCTCCGTCCTGAACGAAGCCTTCGCCGACAAGCCCATCGACGTGCGCACGCTCGACGACGTCGAACGCCGCCTGCGCGACGTCATCGACAAGCAGGGGCACCTCAAGCAGGAACTGAGCGAAGCCCAGCGTCGACTCAAGACGATGCTGGCGGGTTTTGTCGATCGGCTCGCCGAATTCAGCGCCACCACCGGCGAGTACCACGACGCCATCGGCCGCTGCGCCGAGCGCGTGGCCAAGGCCGAGGACATCACCGAGATATCGGACGCGGTAGAGGAGATCCTGCAGCAGACCCGCATCGCCCAGGGCTCGGCCGAGCGCTCGCACCGGGAGATCAACGCCCTGAAGGACCAGGTCGAGGCCGCCAACGTCGAGATCGGCCGCCTTCAGCACGAGCTCGACCAGGCCAGCGAAATGGTGCGCCACGATGCCCTCACCGGCGCCCTCAACCGCAAGGGCATGGACGACGCTTTGGCGCGCGAGATCAGCCGCGCCCGCCGGCGCGGGACACCGCTGTGCATCGGCCTGCTCGACGTGGACAACTTCAAGCAGCTCAACGACACCTACGGACATCACGCCGGTGACGACGCGCTGCGCCACCTCGCCGCAGTGATCCGCGAAAACGTGCGCCCCCAGGATTCGGTGGCCCGTTACGGCGGCGAGGAGTTCGTCATCGTGCTGCCGGACACCGACAGCGAAGACGCGATGGTGGCATTGACCCGTCTTCAGCGAGCGTTGACCAAACGCTACTTCCTGGCCGGCAACAGCAAGCTGTTGATCACTTTCAGCGCGGGCATCACCCGCATTGCCGACGAGGAGAATGCCGAGGCGGCGATCGCACGGGCCGATCGCGCCATGTACCTGGCCAAGCGTGCAGGCAAGAATCGGGTGATGACGGCCTAGTGGTCTGCTTCGCAAATGCCGCAACCGACAAGCGCGCCTCGCGCACCGTGGCGGCGTTGCTCATCCTCGCGATAGGCCTCGCTATCGCTGTGGTTCGCGCCCTGCCGGCCCGATGGATCGCTTGCGTCGTGGCCCTTGATCGACGAAGCGGTCCACTGGCACCTGTCGGCCGTGGCCGCGCATCGCCGCTTGACGCTATCATCATTGCATGCGCGCCCCACCCTATCCTCATGTCCTGTTCGACCTCGACGGCACCCTGATCGATTCGGCGCCGGCCATTCTCGCGAGCTTCGCCGATGCCTTCGCACGTTGCGGCATCGAACCGGTGCGGCCGATCGACGAGAACATCATCGGCCCTCCGCTGCTGGAAACCCTCGCACTGCTGTGCGGCAACCACCAGTCCTCGCGCGTCGAAGCCCTGGCCGAGGCCTTCAAGGCCAGCTACGACAGCACCGGCTACCGCGCCACCGAAGCCTACGCCGGTGTCGCCGACATGCTCGCCAGCCTGAACGATGCCGGTTGCCGGCTGGCGATCGCTACCAACAAGCGCATCCATCCGACCCGACTCATCCTCGAGCACCTCGGCTGGTCGCCGTGCTTTGCGGCGGTCTATGCCCTCGATCTGTTCGCCACCCGGCTGGCCGACAAGCCGGCGATGATCGCGCGCCTGCTCGCCGACCACGGCATCGACCGTGCGGATGCCGTCTATGTCGGCGACCGAGAGGAGGATGGGCTGGCGGCAGACGCCAACGGACTCCCCTTCTTCGCCGCCACCTGGGGCTACGGCAGCCTGCCCCACGAACAACTCAAACACGGCTGGCGTGCGGCAGCCGACCCGGCCGAACTGCTGCGGTTGCTGACATGACCCCAGGCCGGGCGGCGCCGGAATTGGCGGCAAATTGCGGCCCTCTTCCGACGATCAGGCGCGGCCCCGAAAGCTTAGATTGGGCATCGTGGGGAATGGAGCTTAGCGCGATGAAAGCCGTGATCCTGGCCGGTGGACTCGGAACCCGGCTGTCCGAGGAGACTCAGTCGAAGCCGAAACCGATGGTAGAGATCGGAGGGCGGCCGATCCTGTGGCATCTGATGAAGGTGTTCACGGCCCACGGCGTCAACGAGTTCATTATCTGCCTCGGCTATAGGGGCTATGTCGTCAAGGAGTTCTTCGCGAACTACTTCCTGCACACCTCGGACGTCACGTTCGACATGCGCGAAAACCGCATGGAAGTGCACGAACAACACACCGAGCCGTGGCGGGTGACCCTGGTCGATACCGGCGAACAAACCCAGACCGGCGGTCGCCTGCGCCGGGTGCGGCCCTATGTCGAAGACGAAGAGTCCTTCTTTTTTACCTACGGCGACGGCCTCGCCGACGTGGACCTCGGCGCATTGCGGCGCTTTCACGCAGCCCACGGCCGGGTCGCCACGGTCACCGCGGTGGCACCGCCGGGGCGATTCGGCGCGCTCGACCTGGCCGGCAGCGTGGTCACCCGTGCCAAGGAAAAACCCGCCGGAGACGGCAATCTGATCAATGGCGGCTTCTTCGTGCTGTCGCCGCGCGCACTCGACGTGATCGACGGCGACGGCTCGCACTGGGAGCGAGCGCCGATGCAGCGCCTGGTGGAACAAGAGCAACTGCGCGCCTACGTTCATCATGGCTTCTGGCAGCCGATGGACACCTTGCGCGACAAGCACAACCTCGAACGGCTGTGGCTCAGTGGCCGTGCGCCCTGGAAGATCTGGCAATGAAATTTTCGAGCTACGCGGGACGCCGCGTATTGATCACCGGCCACACCGGCTTCAAGGGCAGCTGGCTCGCGTTGTGGCTGTCCCGCATGGGCGCCCGGGTCAGCGGATTCGCCCTGGAGGCGGACACCGAACCCTCGCTGTACGTCCAGGCCCGCCTCGACGAGCGGATCGAATCGATGATCGGCGACATCCGCGATCCGGACCTGGTGGCCGAGGCAGTGGCGGGCTTCGCCCCGGAGATCGTCTTCCACCTCGCGGCCCAGCCGCTGGTCCGGCGCGGCTACGCCGAACCCCTGCGCACCTTCGGCACCAATGTCATGGGCACCGCCAACCTGCTCGAAGCGGTGCGGCGTACCGGCTCGGTGAAGGCCGTGGTGGTGGTCACCAGCGACAAGTGCTATCGGGAGGACACCAGTTCCTTCGGCTACCGCGAAACCGACCCGCTCGGCGGACACGACCCCTATGCGGCAAGCAAGGCCGCTGCGGAACTGGCGACCAACGCCTGGCGCGCCAGCTTCGGCAACAGCCCCGGCGCCGCACTGATCGCCACCGCGCGGGCCGGCAACGTCATCGGTGGCGGCGACTGGGCCTGCGACCGCTTGATCCCCGACCTGTGGCGGGCCGCCCGCTCGAAGCGGCCGGCGTTGATTCGCAATCCTTCTGCGGTACGGCCGTGGCAGCATGTGCTGGAGTCCTTGTCCGGCTATCTGCTGCTCGGCGAGCGGCTGCTCGGCGGGCATGCCGAGGCAGCCGACGCCTGGAATTTCGGGCCGGCCCTGGCGGACATGGAATCGGTCGAGCAGTTGTGCAAACTGATGTGCCCGCGACTCGGTGTCGACTGGCGCTACGATGGCTCGCCCCAGCCACGCGAGGCAGCGATGCTGCGGCTCGACAGCAGCAAGGCGATGATGCGCCTGGGCTGGCGGCCCCGCTTCACACTGGAAGAAGCGATCGAGTTGACCGGCGACTGGTATGCCCGCTTCGATGCCGGCGAGAACCCGCGCGAACTGTGCATCGAGCGCATCGCTCGCTTCGAGCAATGCCGCAATCGCTGAGCCGCGAAGCGGTCCGCACCGCAGTCGCCGCTTGGAGCGACGCCCAGCCCGAAGCAGACGAGTTCGTCCCCGGACAGACCCCCGTGCCGGTCTCGGGCAAGGTCGTCGGCACGGCAGAGCGTCTGGCCATGGTCGAGGCCGCCCTCGACGGCTGGCTGACCACCGGACGCTTCAACCAGGCCTTCGAGCAGCGCCTGGCCGCATGGTTCGCCCTGCCCCGCGCGCTGACCGTCAACTCCGGCTCGTCGGCCAATCTGGTCGCGGTGTCGAGTCTGTTCTCGCCCCGCCTCGGTGCCGCCGCGCTGCGCCCGGGCGACGAGATCATCACGGTGGCCGCCGGCTTTCCGACCACCGTCAACCCGATTCTGCAGAATGGCGCGATCCCGGTTTTCGTCGACATCCGCGCCGCCACCTACGACGTCGACGTCGATCGGCTCGAAGCGGCCAGGAGCGAACGCACCCGAGCGGTGGTGCTCGCCCACACCCTCGGCAATCCATTCGACCTCGGCACCGTGACCGATTTCTGCGCGCGCCACGGGCTGTGGCTGATCGAAGATTGCTGCGACGCGCTGGGCTCGCGCTACCGCGTCGCCGACGGCGCGCCGCTCTGGCAGGCGCGCATGCCGGACGACGACGCATCGCTGTGGCGTCGTCACGACGATGCCGAACTGCGTGAGCGCCACGTCGGCGCCTTCGGCCATTTCGCGACCGTGTCGTTCTACCCCGCCCACCACATCACGATGGGCGAAGGCGGTGCGGTGCTGAGTGGCGAACCCGAATTGGCGCGGATCGCCGAGTCGATCCGCGACTGGGGGCGGGACTGCTGGTGCGCACCCGGCTGCGACAATACCTGTGGTCGGCGCTTCGACTGGCAACTGGGGGAGCTGCCGCGCGGCTACGACCACAAGTACACCTACTCGCACCTCGGCTACAACCTGAAGATCAGCGACATGCAGGCGGCCTGCGCGCTCGCCCAGATGGACCGTCTCGAAGGCTTCATCGCCGCCCGCCGCCACAACTTCGACTACCTGTCGCAGCGCCTCGCCGACTGCGAGGACGCACTGATCCTGCCGCGTGCGACCGAAGGCTCGACACCGTCGTGGTTCGGATTTCCGCTGACCTTGAAACCGGAGGCTGCGTTGGACCGGGTCGAGATGCTGCGCTGGCTCGACCAGCACCGCATCGCCAGCCGCCTGCTGTTCGCCGGCAACCTCACCCGCCAGCCCTACATGGCCGGACGCGACTACCGGATCGCCGGCTCCCTCGAGACCACCGACCGGGTCATGAACGACACCTTCTGGATCGGCGTCTGGCCGGGCCTCGACGAGGCGATGCTGGACTACGCCGCCGACCGCATCCGCCTCTTTCTCGGGCGGGATTTCGACTGAGACCATGCCATGAAACCGCTCTTCGTATTCGAGATGGCGAACAACCACATGGGCGACCCGGCGCACGGCATTCGCACGATCCGCGCGTTGCGAGAAGCCTGCAGTGGCTTCGAACAGGCCTTCGACTTCGCTTTCAAGCTGCAATACCGGGACCTCGACACCTTCATCCACCCGTCGATGCAGGGCCGCACCGACATCAAGTACATCAAGCGCTTCGAGGAGACCCGGCTCGACGACGACGCCTTCCGCGCCCTGGTGGCGGAAATGCGGGCGATGGGATTCGGCACCGTATGTACCCCGTTCGACGAGAACTCGGTGGCGCGCATCGAGGCCCACGGCATCGACACGATCAAGATCGCGAGCTGTTCGTTCGGCGATTGGCCGCTGATGGAGCGCATCGCCGCCACCGACAAGCCGGTGATCGCTTCCACCGCCGGCGCCAGTGAGGAACTCATCGACCAGGTCGTGAGCTTCTTTCTGCATCGTCACAAGGCGCTGACCCTGATGCACTGCGTCGCCGAGTATCCGACCCCCGACGAGGCCTTGCAGCTCAACCAGGTCGACCTGCTGCGCCGGCGTTACCCGGATTGCCGCATCGGCTATTCGACCCACGAGTCGCCGGACAACACCGAAGCCGTGATGATGGCGCTGGCCAAGGGCGCAACGGTATTCGAGAAGCACGTCGTACTACCGACCGAGCGCTATGCCGCGAATGCCTATTCGGCCGATCCGGATCAGGTCCGGGCCTGGCTGACGGCCGCTGAACGCGCCCGCCGGATCTGCGGACGGCCGGATCGCTACCAACCGTCGGCCGGCGAGCGCGACAGCCTGCATTCGCTGCGCCGCGGCGTCTTCGCCGCGCGCGACATCGCCGCCGGCAGCGAGATCGACGATGCAGCAGTGGTGTTCGCCTTCCCCCCGGACGACGGGCAGCTGACCGCCAACGACTGGTCGAAATACGCCCGCTTCACCGCCCGCCAGGCAATTGCCGCCGGCGCGCCGGTGTGCCACTCGGCGGTCGAGGAACGACAACTGCGGGGCCGCGTGCTCGACGCGGTGACCCGGGTCAAGGCCTTGCTGTCGGCCGGCAACATCGTCGTGCCGGGAAAGTCCGATCTCGAACTCTCCCACCACTACGGCATGGAGCGCTTCGACGAATTCGGGCTGACCATGGTCACCGTCGTCAATCGCGAATACTGCAAGAAGCTGCTGGTGATGCTGCCCGGCCAGGCCCATCCGGAGCAGTACCACGAGAAGAAGGAAGAGACCTTCGTCGTGCTTCATGGCGAACTCGATCTTTGGCTCGACGGTGCACACCAGCGGGTCGCCGCCGGCGATGTCGTCACGGTGCAGCGCGGCGTACGGCACCGCTTCCACAGCAAGAACGGGACGGTGTTCGAGGAAATCTCATCCACCCACGTCAAGGACGACTCCCACTACACCGACCCGGCGATCGCGAGCAATCCACGGCGCAAGACCTGGCTCACCTACTGGATGTGACGATGGCAAGCATCAGAGTCGCCGACTGGATCATGCAACGCCTCGCCGACGAGGGGCTGCGCCATGTCTTCGTGCTCCCCGGCGGCGGTGCCATGCACCTGGACGACGGCCTCGCCTGCGAACCGCGTCTCACCGCCGTACCGTGCCACCACGAGCAGGCCTGCGGCATCGCCGCAGAAGCCTACGGCCGCACCGGCCACGCCGGAAACCCCGGGTTTGGCGTCGCCCTCGTGACCACGGGCCCCGGCGCCACCAACGTGATCACGCCGGTGGCCGGCGCCTGGATCGACTCGATCCCGCTGTTGGTCATCTCCGGCCAGGCCAAGCGGGCCGACCGGCTGAACGGCCGCCCGCTGCGCCAGGGTGGGGTGCAGGAGGTGGATATCGTGCCGATGGTGCGTTCGGTCACCAAATACGCCGCCACCGTCACCGACCCCGCCGACATCCGCCGGCACCTCGATTCCGCACTGCACGCAATGAGCAGCGGGCGGCCGGGGCCGGTATGGCTCGACGTGCCGCTCGACGTCCAGGCCGCGCCGGTGGATGCCGACACGCTGCCGCCGGCGCTCCTGCCGCAGCCCGCAACCGGCGCGCCCCCCGATCTGGCGCCGGTCGCGGCCTGGCTGACGGAAGCCCGACGGCCGCTGCTGCTGGCCGGGCACGGCGTACGCCTGGCCGGTGCCGATGGCCGGCTCCGGTCGCTGGTCGAACGCCTCGGCGTCCCGCTGGCCACCACCTGGAACGCAACCGACATCCTGCCCTGGGATCACCCCCTCAATGCCGGCAGGCCGGGCGTCGTCGCAGCCCGCGGCGCCAACTTCGCGGTGCAGAACTGCGATCTCCTGATCAGCGTCGGCTGCCGCCTCGACAACATCATCACCGCCTACCATCCGCGCGGCTTCGCACGCGCGGCGCGCAAGGTGATGGTGGACGTGGACCCGCACGAACTCGACGCCAAGGACATGACGCTCGATTTGGCACTGGCGATGGACGCCGGCACATTTACCGACGCGCTCGACGCGGCCAGCGAAGGGCTGGCACTGCCGCCCGCGCTGGCCGAATGGCGTGCCCGGATTGCCGACTGGAAACAGCGCTATCCGGTGTTCGATGCCGCCACGGCGCCGAGCTCGGGACGCATCGGCCACTTCCAGTTCGCCGACGCCCTGTCCGATGCCATTGCGCCCGACACGCTGATCGCCACCGGCAGCTCCGGCCTCGCGGTCGAGGCCTTCTACACCGCCTTCCGCAACAAGGCCGGCCAGCGCATGTTTCTGACTTCCGGACTCGGCGCGATGGGCTACGGTCTGCCGGCCGCGATCGGCGCCTGCCTCGGCAACGGTTCGAGACCGATGGTCGCGGTCGAGTCCGACGGCAGCCTGCAACTCAATTTGCAGGAGCTGGCAACGCTGGCCGGACGCCGTCTGCCGATCTGTCTGCTGGTGATGAACAACGACGGCTACTGCTCGATCCGCAACACCCAGCGCAACTACTTCGACGGCCGCTATCTCGGCACCGGCCCGGAGGCCGGGCTGGCGATGCCCGAATTGGAAAGACTGGCAGCGGCCTACCGGCTCCCCTACCTTTGCCTGGACGACGCCGCCACACTGGCCGATGGCCTCACCCGCGCCATGGCCCTGCCGCGCCCCTGCGTGATCGACGTGCGGCTGCTGCGCGACGAGACGCTGGCGCCCAAATGCGCGGCGATTCCGCTGCCCGACGGCTCGATGCGCTCGATGCCACTCGAGGACATGAGCCCATTGCTGCCGCTCGAGACGCTCCGCCGGGAAATGTCGATCGCGCTGTCGCCGGCATCGCTCGAAGCCCGCGGCGAGCACCAGCCACCCACCGACGCCCAACCAGCCGCGGCCACCCCTGCCGAAGCGAGCCACCGATGAATGACAACGCAGCGCCGGTCGAGCGCATCTACACCAAGAACCATTCGGAGCGGGAGCATCGGATGTACGCCGACCTGTCCCGCGCTTTCCTCGAGTCTCCGCTCGACGTCACGTCGCGCCTGAATGCCTTCCCGCGGCATGTGCGTCGGCAGGACATCGCCCGCTTCCTGGTGCGCTACGAGCTGTTCCGCCAGATCCTCGACGTCAATGGCAGCATCGTGGACTGCGGCGTCTATTCCGGCGGCGGACTGTTCGCCTGGTATCACTTCTCGACGATCTTCGAGCCGTACAACCATACCCGCAAGATCATCGGCTTCGACACCTTCTCCGGCTTCCCGAGCATTCACGCCAGCGACGCCATCGGCAACTCGGAAGACCTGCGAGTGGGCGCCCTGTCCACCCACGCGAGCATGCGCGACGAGCTCGAATTCCTGCGCGAACTCCACGACCAGAACCGGCCCTTGTCCCACGTACCGAAGATGGAACTGATCGAGGGCGACGCCTGCGAAACCATCCCGACCTTCGTCGACGAGAACCCGCATCTGCTGATCAGCCTGCTCTATCTGGACTTCGATCTCTACGCGCCGACCCGGGCCGCCCTCGAACATCTGCTGCCGCGGGTGGTCGCCGGCGGCCTCGTGGTGTTCGACGAACTCAACAGCAAGGACTATCCGGGCGAGACCTCGGCATTGCGCGAACTCGGCCCGCTGCCGCCCCTCAAGCGGATGCGCGAGGACCCCTACATCAGCTACTTCGTCAAATCATGAATGCCGACGCCCTGGCCGCCTGCGAGTCCCGGGCACGCACGTCCGGCGTACTGTCGCGCCTGCCGACAGCTTCGCGCTGGCGACCCGCCAACCGCCTGCTGGACATGCTGCAGGGGCGCGACGTCGTGCTCTACGGGGCCGGACGCGGGTTCTTTACGTTCCAGCGCTTCTGCCTGCAGAAGATGGGCGTCGAAGCGCGGCTCGTCGTCGATCGGCGTTTCGATGGCCACGGCCGCTTCGCCGGCCGGCCAAGTTGCGGCCCGCAGGCGTTGCTCGCCGAAGCGCCGTGGGCACGCGAAGCAGCGGTCTTCATCACCATCGGCGACGCCGCGGTACGCGCCGAGATCGCCGACCGGCTGGAGGCAAACGGCTTTCGCTTCGTCTTCAGCGCCTACGACGTCTATGAGTATCACACCCACTACACGCCCGCCGGGTTGCTCCAAGACATCGGCGGCCACATCCGCAGCCATGCCGAAGAGATCGAGCGGGCCTTCGCCCTGTTCGCCCACGACGCCGCCAGCCAACGCATCTTTGCGGCGGTGCTCGGCACCTACGCCGACGGCGTCGCCGACGTGCCCGCCTCACCCTATCGGGAGCAGTACTTCCCAAGCGACCTGCCGATGGCCTGCGATCTGTCGCGCTACATCAGTTGCGGCGCGTTCACCGGCGACACCGTCGAGCAGGCGCGCCGCCACGTCGGGCGGATGCAGGCGGTGGCCTGCTTCGAGCCCGACCCGGGCAATTTCGCCGCGCTGACCGCCTATCTGTCGCAGCACAGCGACCAGATCGCCGACATGCTCTTTTCGTTCCCCTGCGGCCTGCACCGGAGCAACCAGCGACTGCGCTTCTCGAGCGCCCACAGCACCAACAGCTCGATCGATCCGGCCGGCGACGCCGTCGTGCACTGCGTTGCACTCGATCAAGTGCTGTTCAACTTCCGCCCGACCTACCTGACGATGGACATCGAGGGCGCCGAACTCGACGCGCTGGCCGGCGCCCGCGAGACCTTGCGGCGCCACCGTCCGGAGCTGGCGCTGTCGGCCTACCACTGCGTCGACCACCTGTGGCGACTGCCCCTGTTCGTCGATCGACTCGGCGTCGGCTATCGGCTGTATCTGCGCAACTACTCGGGCATGGTCTCCGAGACCGTACTCTACGCCAGCACCCAGCGGAGCGACCGGCCGTGATCGACGGCATCTGCGCGAGCCCGCCCCGGGTGCTGTTCGGCCCCGACGCAGCCCGCCACTGGATCGACGAAATCACACGGCTCGGCGACGGACCGGTGCTGATGCACCACGGTCGCGCCAGCGCCGAGGCCGCCGGTCTGCTCGCACGGCTGCGCGCCGAGTTGCGGGCATACGACGTCGAATGGGTCGAATTCGGCGGGGTCAGCGCCAACCCGCAACTGGCGCTGGTGCGGGAAGGCGTGTCGCTGTGCCGCGACCTCCGCGTCGATCGCATCCTCGCGGTCGGCGGCGGCAGCGTCATCGACTCGGCCAAGGCGATCGCCGCCGGCGCCTGCTTCGACGGGGACGTTCTCGCGCTGATGACCGGGGCGGCACCGATCGTCGGCGCGCTGCCGATCTGTGCGATGCCGACGGTCGCCGGTGCCGGCAGCGAATCGAGCCCGGCCGCGGTGATCACCGATCCGGCGCGTAGCCTCAAGATCGACTTCGCCAGTGAGCACCTACGTCCGCGGATCGCGGTCCTCGATCCGACGCTGACCCTGGGCCTGGACGGCGCCGCGACCTTGGCCGGTGCATTCGACGCCAGCTGCCATCTGCTGGAGCGCTATTTCAGCAATACCGAACACACCGACTGCAGCGACCGCCTGATCGAGGCCCTGCTGCTGACCCTGTTGGACTGCGTACAGGCGGTGCCCGAACGACTCGGCGACTACGCGCTGCGGGCCGAGCTGATGTGGGCCTGCAAGCTCGCCCAGGATGACTTCATCGGCCTCGGCCGCAAGCAGGACTGGGCCTCGCACGCCATCGCCCATGCCATTGGCGGCCGCTTCGACGTCGCCCACGGGCCGCTGGTCACAGTGGTGATGATCGGATGGATGAAAACGGTCTGCGCACGCAATCCGCTGCGATTCGTCCAGTTCGGCCGGCGCGTCCTCGACCTGCCGATCGGTCCGGATACAGCGGCGGCCGCGGTCGATGCGTTCGAGCGGCGGGTGGCCGCCAGCGGCATGCCGACGCGGCTGTCGGCCCTCGGCATCACGCTAGATGACGAGGCCATCGACCGCATCGCGAACCTCTGCGCACGTCGCAACCCGAGCGGGACCATCGGCAACTTCGTCCGTCTGACGGCGGACGACGTCGGCGCGATCCTCGCCACCGCCCGCTGAGCCCCAGGAGAGCACATGAGCTACAAGATCCACATGGCTGGCTACGAGGCGCCACGCACGATCTTCCAGATCGACGCGTTGCACGCCTGGCAGCACGACCGTTATTTCGCGCCGGTGATCGTCGAGGTCAGCCCGACCGGGTCGTGCAACCAGAACTGCAGCTTTTGCTATTCGGACAAGGTCGACACCAAAGGGCAGCGCATCGACGACGAGGTGCTCGTCGGCCTGTTCCGCGAACTGCCGCGAATCGGCGTCAAGGCGGTATCGCTGCAGGGCACCGGTGAACCGCTGATGCACCCGGCGACGCCGGACGCGATCGTCGCCGGGGCCGAAGGCGGCCTCGGCTTCTCGCTGACCACCACCGGCGTGGTGCTGACCCCCAAGATTCAGAAGAAGATCCTGCGCCACCTCACCTTCGTCAAGTTCAGCGTACTCGACAGCAACAAGACCCGCTACGCGATGATGCACGGCTGCTCCGAGAAGCAGTGGGAGCAACTGGTGCGCAACATCGCCGACGCAGCCGAACTGCGCGAACGGGAAGGCCTCGATGTGGCGCTCCTCGGCACCGTCTATGTCGAGCGCAACAATTTCAACCAGATCGCCCGCATCGTCGGCTTTCTGCGCGAGCTGGGGATGGACTACGTGGTGGTCCAGGAGGCGACCTACACTGAGTTCACGCCCGGCCGCCAGGCCAACAACACCTCGACCGGCTACAGCGAAGCCCAGATCGCCGAAATGAAGCAATCGGTGACCGAGTTGAACAGCGAAGATTTCACCGTCAAGGTGCGCTTTCCGATCGACGACGCCACCTACCACGTCGGGGTCTACAAGGACTGCTGGAAGGATCGCTTCTGCCAGGGGATCAAGTTCTTCCCGGTGGTTGCCGCGGACGGACGCGTCTACTCCTGCTATCGCGCCTGGGGCAAGCCGGAGTTCGCCCTCGGCAGCCTCTACGAACAGAGCTTCGAGGAGATTTGGCGCAGCACGCGGCGGCGCGAGATCGAGGCGGTGATCATGACGACACCGCCCGACGGCGACGAATGCGCGGTGTGCGGCATCTCCAAGCTCAACGACATCCTTGCGCGCTACGGCGACGACAACAGGTTCCGGAATTTCCTGATATGAGCTGCGAACTATGCGTCAAGCACCTGCCCGGTGAGACCGAGTGCGTGTGGCACCGGGAGCACAAGCAGACCGGCAAGGAATACAGCGCGATCAACATCCTGCCGAGCAAGGTCTGCCCGATCATGTACCACACGCTGTATCCGTATTTCCTCGGCGCACTGTTCGGCGCGAAATACGCCTACAACGACGAGGGCGACTGCCAGGTGTGCTGCCCGGCCGAGAAAGGGGTCGACGTGCTGGTGCGGGTGCGGCCCAACGACGGCAAGTTCGAGGCCGGCGTCGACGCCGACTGGCGCGACGTGATCCACGCCGAGGTGATGGCGGTCCACGGCCATTGCGACTACGGCCACCAGGTCGGCGACCGCATCGTCTTCCCGACCACCCGCTCGATGCGCACCCAGTACATGTGCCCGGCCGGCTTCAACAACATCTTCCCCTTCCTGAAGATCGAAACGCCGTCGTGCATCAACCCGCAGCGCCTGCGCTGCCCGGACTGGGAGGAGAACATCTACTACGCGATACCCGAAGGTCATCGCCGCGACGAGGGCGGCACTTGAAGCCGCTGGCCCTGATCTCCTGCTACGCACCGACCGGCATCGAGCGCATTGCAACTGCACTGGTCGGCGCCGGCTTCGACTTGCTCGCCAGCGACGAGTCCGCCACACCGATCGCCGCCGCCGGTCTGGCGGTCACGCGAATCGCCGAGTTCACCGATGAGCACGAGGACTTCGGCTTCCCGCCGACCCTGCATCCCCGCATCGAAGCTGCGCTGACCGGCACCGCCGGCCCGCGCATCGAGTTGGTCTTCGTCCGCCCCTACCCGGCCGGAATCGGTAACGACGTCGGCGGTCGCACGCTGTTGATGCTGGCGGTCAAGGGCGAGCGGGTGGCCGCGTCGACGACCGAACAGATGTGCGACGTGCTCGACGAACTGGCGTCGGAGGGCCGGGTATCGGACGCCCTGCGCGTACGCCTCGCCACCGAGGTCTGCGTGGAAGCCGCGGGCCACTTTGCGGCCCAGGCACCGCCGGGCGGCGTTCGTCGCGCGGTGTTCGCCGACTTCGCCGAGGAACTGAGCGAAGGCGAAAACCCCTACCAGCGTCCGGCACGGCGCTATGCCACGGCTTCGAACGACCCACTTGCGCTGGCGCGCTTCGTGCGACGATCCGGCCAGGCACCTTGCTTCACGAATCTGGCCGA
>JAGRFZ010000083.1:0-10541 GCA_020445785.1 Rhodocyclaceae bacterium | reverse complement strand
ATGATCCTGCCGAAGCGATCGAACGCGCACTATGGGGGGCACCCCAGGCGATCTGGGGCGGCGAGGTCGTCACCAATTTCGCGATCGACGCCCGGCTCGCGAAGCGGCTCCACGCCAACGACGCACGAGCGGAGCGCTACGGCAGCAGCCACTGGATGCTCGACTTGGTGCTCGCCCCCGATTTCGACGAGGCGGCCGTCGCCGTGCTCGGCCGACGCCCGATGCGCAAGCTGCTGGCCAATCCGGCCCTGCGCGCGCCGGCCCCGTCCAGCGCCGAGCACTGGCGCATGATCCGCGGTGGCTGGCTGAGCCAGCCGGCAGCGGACTATGTGCTCGACCTCGCCGCGAGCCGGATGGCGCCCGGTGTATTGACGCAGGTGCAGGTGCTGGCGCTGTGCATCGCGTGGGCTGCCGCATTCGGATCGAGCCTCGGCGGCAACGAGATCGCGATCGCCCACGACGGCGCCCTGCTGGCCGCCGGCGGCGGCCCATCGACGGTGGAAGCCGCGCGCATCGCGCTGGACCGGTGTATGGCGCGCGGCCATGACTGTCGCGGGGCAGTGTTCGCCGCCGATGCCTTCTTTCCGTTCGACGACGTGCCGGCGATGCTCGCCGAGGCCGGCGTCGCGGCGGGCTGCGCACCGACCGGCAGCGTCAACGACGCCGCCGTCGCCGCCGGTCTCGCCGAGCGTGGCGTGGCGATGGCTTGGCTGCCGCCCGAGATCCGCGGCTTCTGTCGCCACTGAGGAACCATGTCGATACTCGAGCCCACCTGCCCACATGCTTGCCGCGCCTGTGGCCAAGCCCTGCTCGTGCCACCGCTGCTGCAGCAGCACGACATGCCGGCGTCGGCCCAGAGTCTGCCGCACGAGAGCGAACTGGCGAACGAGCACGGCATTACGCTCGAACTGCGCCAGTGCGCCGCCTGCGGCCTGGTGCAGACCACCAACGAAACGGTGCCCTATTACCGCGAAGTGATCCGCGCCGCGGCCGTATCGCCCGAGATGTCGGCCTTCCGCAAGGCCCAGTTCGCGGCCTTCGTCGAGCGCCACGGCCTCGCCGGACGTCACATGCTGGAGATCGGCAGCGGGCACGGCGAGTACCTGCAATTGCTGGCGGAAGCGGGGGTCGCGGCCCACGGCATCGAGCACTCGGCCACCGCAGTCGCCGATTGCCGGCGCCGCGGCCTCGACGTGGCGCAGGGCTTCATGGAGGCTGCCGACACCGATGTCCCGGGCGCACCGTTCGACGCCTTCATGATCCTGAATTTTCTCGAACACCTACCGTCACCGCGAACGGTGTTGGCCGGCATCCGCCACAACGTGGCAGCGGGTGCACCGGGTCTGGTGGAGGTGCCGAATTTCGACATGATGCTGCGTGCCGATCTGTTTTCGGAATTCATCAGCGACCACCTGTTTTATTTCACCGAGTCCACACTGCGCACGCTGCTCGAGTCCAACGGCTTCGACGTGGTCGACTGCGAGCCGGTCTGGCACGACTACATTCTGGCCGCCACGGTACGCGCCCGACGCCCGCTGGACCTCACGGCCATGACGATCGCCCAGGCACGCCAGCAGGAAAGCTTCGACCGCTTCCTGATCGGCACCGCCCGTGATCGGGTGGCGATCTGGGGTGCCGGCCACCAGGCGCTGGCCACGATCAATCTGCTGTCGCTGGCGCCCAGAGTGCGCTACGTGGTGGATTCGGCTGCCTTCAAGCAAGGCCGCCACACGCCGGGCAGCCATTTGCCGATCGTCGCCCCCGAACGGATCGCCGATGACGGTATCGACACCGTGATCGTCATGGCCGCGAGCTACTCGGACGAAGTCGCCGCGATCCTCCGAACGCGCTTCGGCAGCCAGTTACGGGTCGCGGTGCTGCGCGCCCACGGACTGGAGGAACTCGCCCTCGCCGGAGGGAACGGACGGTGAAGGCGATGATCGACGCACTCGCCGAACAAGTCCCCGAGCCCGCCGACGGCCTGCCGGAGGAACTCTTCCTGTGGGTCAGTTCGCTGACCCCGATGGTCAATGTGGACCTGATGATCCACGACGCCGAAGGTCGCGCACTGCTGACCTGGCGACACGACCGCTTCTACGGCCCGGGCTGGCATGTGCCCGGAGGCATCATCCGCTTCAAGGAGCGCACGGCGAGCCGGATCGCTGCGGTAGCCGCGCACGAACTCGGCGCCCGCGTCCGCTGCACTCGACAACCGGTGGCGATCCACGAAGTGATGCACCCGAATCGCCGGGTACGAGGCCATTTCATCTCACTGCTCTACGCCTGCCGCCTGGTGACGCCGCCGGATGCGTCGCGCCGTCACCGCATCGCCTCCCCGCGCCCCGGCGATTGGGCCTGGCACCGGCTGTGTCCGCCGGATCTGATCCCGGTGCATGAAATCTACCGCGACTACATCGAGCGTCGCCGGCCTTTCCCGAAACCCGAAGACGACGAAAATGGCTGATCTCGACATCCTGGTGACCACCTACAACTGTGCCGACGAGCTCGACGAGTGCCTGGCGTCGCTGTCCGTGCAGAAGTACGGCGACTTCAAGGTGCTGGTGGCGGACAACGCTTCCGAGGACGACACCGAGGACGTGGTTGCGGCCTGGGCCAGCCGCGACCGCCGCATCTCCTATCATCGCCAGCCAGAGAACATCGGCTACACCGACTCGGTCAATCTGGCCTACAAGATGACCTCGTCGGAGTACGTGCTGCAACTGCACGGCGACGACATCCTGTTGCCGAACTTCCTCACCGAGGTCCTGGAGAACGGGCTCGAGGCGCACCCCGATTGCCCGTTTGCCTACTCGCTGTTCTCGCGCTACATCGACGACCTGCCCACCGGCGATGTGCATCAGTTTCTGCCGGACCTGCCCTCCGGCGCCCACCCGATGCTCGGCTATCTGTGCTTCACCAACTGGATCATCCAGTCGTTTGCGGTGTTCCGCCGCGCCGCCTTCGATCGGGTGGGGGCCTTCGATCGCCACATCGCGCGCTTCCGCCCGAGCGACATCGCGACGCTGCGCGCCGGCTACGTGGACCACTACATGTGGGCGCGGCTGGCGACCCTCGGGCCGGCCTGGGTCGTCAACCAGCGCCTGGGCTACTACCGAACCCACGAATCCAGCGGCAGTGGGGGCTTCCGCCAGCGCGGGTTCTACATCCAGGAAGCAATCCGTACCTACGATTTCATCTTCGACGATCACGACTTGTTCGACGATGTCCATCGCTACCTCGCCAAGGTCAATCAGATCGGTCGCCTGCTGACCGACAATGGGCTCGTGCGTACCGCCCTCGACATGCTCGGCAGCAGCGAGACCGGTCCGGAACTCGCACCGTTCGCCCACCGCTTCCTGCAGACCCTGCTCGACACCCTGCGCACGATGGTGTTCGACTCGACGACGCTGCGCGAGCGCATCGTGCTGGAGCGGCCGGAGAACCTCGACGCGCTCGCGGCCTTGATCCGCGAACGCTACCCGGCCGACCAGGGTGCGACGGCATGAGCAGCCGCCTCGCGAGCGGTGGCGGCGCGTCGCTGCTCGAGCGCGAGGCCGAGCGCAGTGTCGACCGGCTCGATCGACGTGTGTGGGCGGGGCTGCGCGGGGCACGTCTGTTCCTGACCGGTGCCAGCGGCTTCTTCGGTCCGTGGCTGCTGCGCACCCTGCTGACCGCCGACGCGCGCTTCGGGCTCGGCATGTCGGCGACGCTGCTGACCCGCGACCCGGGGCGCTTCGCGGCCGCCGAGCCGGCCCTCGCCAGCCATCCCGCGGTCACCCTGTGGCCGGGCAACGTGCGCGACTTCCCGTTTCCCGGCGGCGATTTCAGCCACATCGTCCATGGCGCCACTACCTCGGCGCGCGAGACCTTCGACGGTGCCGATGCACTCGACAAGTTCGACGTGACCCTGCAGGGCACCCGCCGGGTGCTGGAGCTGGCGCGGGCCAGCGGCATGCCGCGCCTGCTGGTGCTCGGCTCGGGGGCCTTCTACGGTCGCCTGCCGGAGGGCGCCGACAGCTTCGAAGAAGACTGCCCGGTAGCGCCGGACCCGGCCGACCTGGCGGTGGCGATCGGCCACGCCAAGCGGGCCGGTGAGTTCCTGTGCGCATACCATGCGGCCGCCCATGGCCTGTCCTACTCGACCGCCCGGTGTTTCTCCTTCGTCGGCCCCGGGCTGCCGCTGGACGTCCACTACGCGATCGGCAACTTCATCCGCGATGCGCTGGGCGACGGCCCGATCACCGTGCGCGGCGATGGCCGTGCGCTGCGCTCCTACATGCATGTCGGCGACCTCGCCGCGTGGCTGGTGGCGCTGCTGGTCGATGGTCGCCCCGGCCGCGCCTACAACGTCGGCTCCGATCGCGCCGTGTCGACCGCCGCGCTGGCCCGGCTGGTGGGCGAATTGCTGGCCCCGGCCAGACCGGTCGAGATTCTCGGCCGAGTCGACGGCGTCGCGGCCCGCAACGTCTATGTCCCTTCGATCGCGCGGGCGCGCAGCGAACTGGCGCTCGATTGCTGGACCAGCCTGGAGGACGCGATCGCCCTCACCGCCGAGCACCTGCGCATGAGCGGCGCGGGATGAGGCCTCATGCCCGCGACGAATGGCCACCTCGCTGCCCTAAAGAAAATCGTACCCGTGCCGTACTCGCTGGGAAGCCTGCGAACCGGGAGATGATCGGTCGCAGGGCGCCCGCGGGGGCGGTCCGCCCCGCGAGCCTGCACCGACAGGAGGAATCACGATGAGCTGCACCCGAGAAGCCGACAGCGGACTGACCGCCGGCGAAGCCGCCAAGCGCAACGATCTGGCGACACGCAAACCCTATGTCGCTGCCAAGCTCGCGCGGATCACCGAGATGGAGGAGCGCGGCGAGATCAGTCCGATCATCCGGGTCGAGAAGAGCTATCTGTGCAACTTCCAGTGCACCCACTGCTCGGCCGAGTACTACATGGACCGC
Organism: Rhodocyclaceae bacterium; assembly: GCA_020445785.1. Classification (GTDB taxonomy): domain Bacteria; phylum Pseudomonadota; class Gammaproteobacteria; order Burkholderiales; family Rhodocyclaceae; genus Cognatazoarcus. The sequence continues at coordinate 5,586 of JAGRFZ010000083.1, read as the reverse complement.
CACTTCAAGAAGGTCTTCAAGATCGCCGACGAGCGACGCAAGATCGATCTCGACGACATCCGCGAGCTGTCGCGGCAGGCCGACGAACTCGGGCTGGCCCGCTTCGTGATCACCGGCGGCGAGCCGCTGGTGATGAAGGACTTCGACGCGGTGGTCGAAGCGATCGACCCGGACAGACACTACATCATCACCGACACCAACGGCTGGTTCCTCGACGCCGCCCGGGCGCGCCACCTGAAGTCGATCGGCGTCGAGAAGGTACAGCTCTCGCTGGACAGCATGGTCGAGGCCGAGCACGACGCCTTCCGCAACAAGAAGGGATCGTACAAGCGGGTGATGCGGGCGATCGACGCCGCCCTCGAAGCCGGGCTCAACCTGATCCTGTCCACGGTGCTGGTCAAGGGTCGCGCCTCGACTGCGGAGTTCCGCGAGATGTGCCGATTCTGCGCCGAGCGCGGCATCGGCCTCTACGTCTCCTACGCCAAGCCGACCGGCTCGTGCACCGAACATCCGGAGTTCGTCATCGACAAGCAGGACGCCGACCTGGTGCGCGAGCTCGAGAAGCAATATCCGGTGTTCACCCACATGACTCCGTCCTACGGCTCGTTCAAGGGCTGCATCACGGTCAAGGGCATCATCACGGTCACCTCCACCGGCGAGGTGACACCCTGCCCCTACATCGACTTCTCGCTCGGCAACCTGCGCGAGACGCCGCTCGCCGAGATCCTGGCCCGCGGCATGCGCAACCCCTGGCTGGGGCCCCACCGCCCCGACTGCCTGATCGGCGAGGACCCCCAGTTCATCCGCATCCACACCGAGAAGACGCGCGGCGCCACCCACCTGCCGCTGCGCTGGGGCGAGGGATTCTCGGATCAGGATTCGCTGCTCGAAGCCTGATCGACCACATCCGCCCCGACACCCGAAGAGGAAGCCGCCATGCCCCATGTGGACACCGCGGAGCTGTTCGACGAGCATGGCCGATGCCTGCCCGGCCGGACCTCCGCGCCGGCCCATGCCCGATCCCGCCGTTACTTCCGGTGCAACATGCCGACGATCGACGACGGGGAGATCCATCGCCGCATCCGCCGGCATCTGGCACCGAGCCTGCGCATCCGCGAGGACGAATTCTGCGATCGTGTCGAGCACCTGCGCGCCGGATTGCGTGACGACCCGGCGACGCGCAACCTGCTGGCCGGCCCGGTCCTGCCCTTCGCGCTGCCGCAACTGCAGGTCGAGGATATCGGCGAGAGCTTCGACGCCCGTTTCCTGCCTGCACTCGATGCCGCCTACCGTGCCGCACTGACCGACTACGAGTTCGTCGACCACTCGCTCGGCGGCACGGCCGGCAAGCTGTCGGTGCGGCCCGGCAGCCGGCACCAGTCGCTGCTGGCTGCGCTGGCGCGAGGCGAGGTGGTCGGCCTCTACATGCCATGCCTGTCCGAGTACTCGCTGCCGGCGGCGGTCGAGCGACTCGCCGCGCTGCCCGAGCGATTCCTGCTCTCCGGGGCGTTCGACACAGCGGCCGCCCTGATCGGCACACCCGATCTGCTGCTGCGCGAGGACGGCTACCCGCCGCTGCTGTGGATCTCCGGCGTCGCTGGCGAGAAGCCGGGCGTGGACTATCACTTCGAAGCCTACGGCTACAACCTGACCTTCAACCGTCGCGCGCATCTCGACCAGGCGGCCGAGTACTGGTGGCACGGCCTGACCATTCTCGCCGCCGACTGAAGTCCGGGACCGCCCCGCGCCGCTGACCCAGGAGTTGCCACGCCATGTCCGAGCGCAATCAACGCAAGAGCCTCTATGGCGATCGCCGCCATCCGTACTACCTGGTGGCGCCGGCCTACGACCGTCGCTCCGCGGGCATCCGCGCGATGCACCAGCTGTGCCACTGCCTGAACCTGCTCGGCGAGGAAGCCTACCTGTCGTCGAGCGGCTTCAATCCGTCGCTGCGCACGCCGCCGCTGACCGATTCGGTCCGCGAGATGCACCAGCGCGCAGGCCTCAACCCGATCGCGATCTATCCGGAAATCATCGGCGCCAATCCGCTCGAATGTTCGGTCGTCGTCCGCTATATCCTCAACCGGCCCGGACTGTTCGGCGAGACACCGGACTACCGCAACACCGATCTGTTCTGGCTGCACAACGGCGAGCTCGTCGACCTGGTCGAGCATGCCCAGGGGGTGCTCCACATGCCGCTGTGCGACACCTCGGTATTTCACGCAGATGTCGAGTCCGGCAGCGAACGCGACGGTGCCTGTGTCTATTTCGGTCGCTACGAGGAGGGCCGGGAGCGCCACCCCGACCTGCTCGACCGCTGCACCGAGATCACCCGGACCTTCCCCGCGACCCATGAGGAACTGGCCGACCTGTTCCGTCGTAGCACCCACGTCTATTGCTTCGAAAACACCTCGATCTCGATGGAGGCGAGGCTGTGTGGTTGTCCGGTCGTGCAGATGCCGAGCCCCTACGTCGATCTCGACAACCTGTTCGGCGCCTCTCTCGGGGTCAATGAGGGGCTGGTCCGCAACGACCGACCGGAAACGCTCGTCGCCGCCCGCGCCAAGCTGCCCGGCCTGCGGCAAACCTATGCCGGCCTCGAACACGCCTACTGGCTGGAGCTGGATCGCCTGATCACCAAGACTCAGCGTCGGGCCAAACGCGACGTCGAGCGCACGCCGCGCCAACAGCTCACCCGCCGCCAGGCGGACTACGCACTGTGGCGCAGTCGCCGCACGCCTCAGGAGATCGACGGCCAACTGCACGCCGAAAGAATGGTCGAGAAATGGCGCTTCCGGCCCCGCTTCGCGATCGGCATGGCCTTCTGTGCCAACGACGGCGAATTGCTCGCCAACACGATCGACGCCCTGGCCAGGCAGTGGTATCCGGAATGGTCGCTGGTGGTGTTCGCGCCCGGCATCGACGCCCCGCCCGAACTCGAGGAGATCGAGCAGATCCGCTGGATCGGCGATGCCGGCGTGGCCACGTCCTTCGCCAGCCTGCGCGGCGCGCGCGACGCAGATTTCTATGCCATCTTGCCCGTAGGCACGATGTTCGACGATCACGCGCTCCAGGCCGTCGCCGACGAAATCAATGCTTCGCCCCAGTGGCTCGCGCTATATACCGACCACGACGAGACCGACGCCGAGCACGCCAGCGCCGAGCCCCACTTCAAGCCGGATTTCAATCCGGAACTGCTTTACTCGCGCAACTACATCGGACCCTCGGCCTTCGTCTGCCGCGAGGCCCTCGACGCCTTCTGCGACGGCGACGAGATCCTCTCCGCTTCACCCTACGATCTGTTGCTGCGGATTCACGGGCAGACCGGGTCGGCATCGATCGGCCATATCGCCGACCCACTCGTCCACTGTCCCCAGACGACGCCCGACGACGACGCCGAAACCGCCGCGCTGCGCCGTCACTTCGAACGTTTCGGCCACCGTGCGAGCATCGAAGGCGGTTGGTTCAACCACACGCGTCGCGTGCGATTCGAACGCCCTGCCGAGGCCCGCGTCTCGGCAATCGTGATGACGCACTCGCAACCGGGCTATCTGCAGAGCTGCCTCGATGCGCTGATGCGCACTGCCGGAACGCCACCGGCCGAACTGATCCTCGTCGCGCACGCGGTCCACGACCCCGACCTCGTGACCTATCTTTCTGCCCTGGAATCCGGCGCCCTCGGCATTCCCTGCTCGCTGATTCGCGAGGCCGGCGACTTCCGGCCAGCCGAGTTTCGCAATCGCGCCGCGTCCGCTGCCAGCGGCGATTTCCTGCTGTTTCTCGACGACGACACCGAGTCGTTCCACGACGGCTGGCTCGATGCGCTGGTCGGACACGCCTCGGCCTGCGGCCTCACGGCCGTCGCGCCACGCTTGGTCAGTACCACTGACGGACCGCCACGGATCGTCGGCGGCGGCCGCATCCTCGGGCTCAACGGTGTCGCCGGCGAGATCGGCAGCGGCACGCCGGGCCTGCTCGACGGCGGCTTCGACCTGCGCCTGCAACTCGACCAGGCGGTTTCGGCGTTGCCGGCACATTGCCTGCTGGTCCGACGTGAGGCGTTCGAGCGCCTCGGCGGCTTTGCCGTCGACACCGCCCCGCAGTCGATGCACGACATCGATTTCTGCCTGCGCGCGACGGCATCCGGTGGCCGCCTGGCCTGGCTCGGTTCCGTCGACGTTGCGCACCAGGAAGGCATCACCCGCAATGAAGCCATCCGCGGCGCCGGGGCTCAGGCGGATTGGCTCGCGGACCTCGAACGCGAGCGGCTGGCACTGCTGGCGCAGCACTTGCCGCGGATCGCCCGTGATCCGTACTACAACCGCAACTACAGCCTGCGCGAATCACACCACATCGACCTGCAGGCGATTGCCGACTGGCACCCCCGCTTCCATGACCGCCCCCGCCTGCTCGGCGCCCCGCTCACCACCGGCGCCGGGCAGTACCGAATGGCAGCACCGTTCAAGGCGCTCGCGCGGTCCGGACTGGCCCAATGCACGATCATCCACCCGGTCGGCGACAATCGCCTACGCACCTTGTCGGCGATCGAAATCGCACGCCTCGCCCCCGATGTGGTGATGTATCAGAACTGCATCGAGGTGCCGATGATTCACCAACTCGCGGAGTCGTCTCGCCTGAATCGCGACATCGAGCACATCGCGACCATCGACGATCGGCTCGGCGATCTGCCCCGCGACAACCCGCACTACGCGCTGCACGCGCGCCAGGGGCGCACCCGCCTGCGCGAATCCCTCAGCCACTGCCGCCGCCTGATCGTCACGACCGAGCCCCTGCGCGAGTACTTTGCAGACCTCATCGAGGACATCCGGGTGGTGCCAAACTGCCTCGAACGCGACGTCTGGGGGACACTCGCCGGCGACATCAACGACGCCAAGCGGCCGCGCGTGGGCTGGGTCGGAGCGATGCAGCACGAGGGCGACTTGCGGCTGATCGAACCGATCATGGCGGCCCTGGCCAACGAAGTCGATTTCGTGCTCATGGGCATGTGTCCGACCTTCCTCAAGCCCTACGCGAAGGAGGTTCACCCATTCGTTTCCATCAACGAGTATCCGGCGAGGATGGCCGCCTTGCGCCTCGATCTGGCGCTCGCGCCGCTCGAACAACACCCGTTCAACGAATGCAAGAGCAATCTTCGCCTGATCGAATACGGCGCACTCGGCTGGCCGGTGATCTGTACCGACATCGCGCCCTACCGTGACGGCTCGCCGCCGGTAACCCGCCTCGCCAACGAGCCGGACATCTGGATCGACGCCATACGGGAACGCATCCACGACCGCGACCACCTCAAAGCGGAAGGAAACCTGCTGCGGCGCTGGGTCCATCAACACCACATTCTGGAGGACAATCTGGCGCTCTGGATGACCGCCTTACTGGGGAAATAGCGGCAATATTTCCTCAAGTTATCGACTCCGACCCCGTAATAGGCCTCAACGGCACAACACTGCCGTACAACGCTGGAACGCCGGCTCAACGACCGCCGGCGTCCGCCTGAAACTCGAGGAACCCAGGAGTCATAAAATGGCTGCCATCATCAACACCAACATCCAGTCCCTGAACGCTCAGCGG
>JAGRFZ010000082.1:21608-22902 GCA_020445785.1 Rhodocyclaceae bacterium | reverse complement strand
ACATCAGCCGGCACATGGAAGAGAAGTACGGCATCCCCTGGCTGGAGTACAACTTCTTCGGCCCGACCAAGATCGCCGAGTCGCTGCGCGCCATCGCCGCCCACTTCGACGACACCATCAAGGAAGGCGCCGAGCGCGTGATCAGCAAGTACCAGCCGATGATGGAGGCGGTCATCGCCAAGTATCGCCCGCGGCTCGAAGGCAAGAAGGTGATGCTCTACGTCGGCGGCCTGCGCCCGCGCCACATCATCGGTGCCTACGAGGATCTCGGCATGGAGGTGGTCGGCACCGGCTACGAGTTCGCCCACAACGACGACTACGACCGCACGATGAAGGAGATGGGCGAGGCGACGCTGCTCTACGACGACGTCACCGGCTTCGAGTTCGAGGAGTTCGTCAAACGGGTCAAGCCGGACCTGATCGGCTCGGGCATCAAGGAAAAGTACATCTTCCAGAAGATGGGCGTGCCGTTTCGCCAGATGCACAGCTGGGACTACTCCGGCCCGTACCACGGCTACGACGGCTTCGCGATCTTCGCCCGCGACATGGACATGACCACCAACAACCCGGTGTGGGGCAAGCAGAAGGCGCCCTGGCTCGCCGGCGACGCTGGAGAGGTCGGCGCCAAGGCGGCCTGATGCACCCGCCCGCGGTGCGCGGGCGAACGACGAAAGACGCACCGGCCGGGCCGGTGGCGTCACGCGCGGGCCGACCGGCCCGTGCCTGCCCAACCTTCGTGCCCGTGTCCGCGGATTGGCGGCTCGGGCGAGGAGCGAACGATGCAAGATGTCAATGAAATCAAGCCGTGCTACCCGCTGTTCGGCACCGACGAATACAAGGACGTACTGACGCGCAAGGCCGAGCAGTTCGAAGAAAAGCCGGCCGCGGACACGATCCGCGAAGCCTTCGAGTGGACCACCACGAAGGAGTACCAGGAGCTCAACTTCAAGCGCGAGGCGCTGACCATCAACCCGGCCAAGGCCTGCCAGCCGCTCGGTGCGGTGCTGTGCTCCCTCGGCTTCGAAAAGACGCTGCCCTACGTGCATGGCTCCCAGGGCTGTGTCGCCTACTTCCGCACCTATTTCAACCGCCATTTCAAGGAGCCGGTGGCCTGCGTGTCAGATTCGATGACCGAGGACGCCGCGGTGTTCGGTGGCCAGAAGAACATGTTCGACGGCCTCGAGAACGCCAAGGCGCTCTACAAGCCGGAGATGATTGCGGTGTCGACCACCTGCATGGCGGAAGTGATCGGTGACGACCTCAACGCCTTCATCGGCAATGCCAAGAAGGCCGG
>JAGRFZ010000082.1:0-21549 GCA_020445785.1 Rhodocyclaceae bacterium | reverse complement strand
ACCGGCTGGGACAACATGTTCGAAGGCATCGCGCGCTACTTCACGTTGAACGCGATGGAGGGCAAGGAGCCGGGCAAGAACGGGAAGATCAACCTGGTGCCGGGCTTCGAGACCTACCTCGGCAACTATCGGGTGATGAAGCGGATGATGGCCGAGATGGGCGTCGAGGCGAGCCTGTTGTCGGATCCGACCGAGGTCCTCGACACCCCGTCCGACGGCACCTTCCGGATGTATGCCGGCGGCACCACCCAGGACGAGATCAAGGACGCGCCCAACGCCATCACCACTTTCATGCTGCAGCCCTGGCAGCTCGACAAGTCGAAAAAGTTCGTCGAGAACACCTGGAAGCACGAGGTGCCGAAGCTCAGCATCCCGATGGGGCTGGAGTGGACCGACGACTTCCTGCAGAAGGTCGCCGAGGTCACCGGCAAGCCGGTCGCTGAGAGCCTGACGGTCGAACGCGGCCGCCTGGTGGACATGATGCAGGACAGCCACACCTGGCTGCACGGCAAGAAGTTCGCGGTCTATGGCGATCCCGATTTCGTCATGGGCGTGGTCAAGTTCCTGCTCGAACTGGGTGCGGATCCGACCCACGTGCTGTCCCACAACGCCAACAAGCGCTGGGGCAAGGCCATGAAGGCGGTCCTGGAGGCATCGCCCTACGGATCGAGCGCCGAGGTGCATATCGGTCGCGACCTGTGGCACATGCGCAGCCTGTGCATGACCGACAAGCCCGACTTCCTGATCGGCAACAGCTACGGCAAGTTCATCCAGCGCGACACCGCCCACAAGGGTCCCGAGTTCGAGGTGCCGCTGATCCGGCTGGGCTTCCCGATCTTCGACCGCCATCACCTGCATCGGGCGACGACGCTGGGCTACGAGGGCGCGATGAGCATGCTGACGACGCTCGTCAATGCCGTGCTCGAACAACTCGACCGGGAAACCATGGAGATGGGCGTCACGGACTACAACTTCGACCTGGTGCGCTGAACCCGCCCATCGACGGCCGCAGTGCGGGGGCATCGTCCCCGCAGTCGCGGCCTTCGGGCAGCGGGTGCAGCCGCGCCCCGGTCCAGCGACCGAGACAAGGAGTACGCCCATGGCGAACATCATGATCCGCAAGAACGACACCGGCGGCCTGGTTTTCTACCTGCCGAAGCGCGACCTGGAGGACGCCATCGCCTCCATCGAATTCGACAGTCCGGAAAAGTGGGGAGGCGAACTGAAACTCGCCAACGGCGGCAGTTACTACATCGACCCTCAACCGGCACCGCCCCGGCTGCCGATCTCGTTGCGCGCTCGCCGCGTCGACGCCCCCGAATGATTCGCGTGAAAGGAGCCCATCATGGCATTGACCATCGTCCAGGCTGAATGCACTTCCTGTGGAGACTGCAAGCCCGTCTGCCCGACCCAGTCGATCACCGACAAGGGCGGCATCTTCAAGATCGATCCGGACACCTGCACCGAGTGCGACGGTGAATTCGACGAGCCCCAGTGCCTGTCGGTCTGCCCGGGCGGCGAAACCACCATCGCCTATCTCTAAGGGGTAAGGACGCGGCCCCGCCGATCGGGGGCGCGTCTGCCCGCCCAGAGATGGGGTACACGAGGAATTCGCCATGACCCATACCCACAAGCACGAGCGTGACCTGGTGCAGCGACTGGCCGAAGCCGCGCGGGTGCTCCCTGACGAGCAGCGGGCGGAGTTCGTGCGTCGTGTGGCCGAAACCGTCGGCCCGCCGATCACCGCGACCAGGTTGGCCGCCATCCGTAAGCCCGAGGTGGCCGCCTGCCTCGGCGAACGCTTGCTCGACGACGACCGACTCGAACTCGTACGCTCGATCCTAGCTGGCGAACGGCCGTGTGCCGACGCACCGATGCCGGTGGCCTATGTCGATGGGCAAATGCCGGGCAGTCTTCGTCTGGCCATTGCCTCCAACAGCGGCGACGCGCTCGACGGCCACTTCGGTTCCTGTGCCCGCTTTCTGATCTACCAGGTCAGCGCGGACGAGAGTCGGCTCGTCGATGTCCGATCCACGGTCGCCTGCGAACGCGCCGAAGACAGGAATGCGGCTCGCGCCGGACTCCTCGCGGACTGTCATCTGGTGTATGTCCAGTCGATCGGCGGTCCGGCCGCGGCCAAGCTGGCGCGTGCGGGCGTACACCCGATCAAGTGGCCGGCCGGTTCTTCCTCGAGCGCGGCGATCGCCCGTCTGCAGGCGTCGATTCATGCCCCGCCGCCGTGGCTGGCACGGGCCATGGGCGTCGACGCGGCGAGCCTGGCGCGCTTCGCCGCAGAGGTCCAAGCGTGATCGCGATCGATCTGGCCCGCGCGCTGGCCCGCCGCTTTGCCGGTGCGGCAGACGGCCCGTCCTGCCTCGCGGCGTTTCGCGCAGAGTACCCGCTGCTGCGCTTCTACGGCTGCAGCGAGGACGACATTCCGCCGCGGCTGTCGCCTTGGGTGGCGGTGGAGGGCGTCGCTGTCTATCTGGTCGACGCCAGCGCCCATTGCCTGTCGCTGACCGGCGACCCCGAGTCGGCCTGCGGGTTGGTGTTCGCGATCGAAGCCGGTGACTAGCCCTCGCATCCCGTCGGTTGCCGAGGCGCCGTTTCGTCCGGGTGCTGCGCGGAAGTGCCGGCCGACCGTAGCCGTGTGCCCACCGGTCGGGCGAAACCGCGGGCGGGCACGCGCAAGGGCCGGTTCGCATGCGTTGCGTCCGCCACGATCGAACAGCCGGCCTGCCGTCTGCCGCCTCGACCGGCGACAGCGACCCGCCAAACCGTGATTCCGACCATGGAACTGACCATCGACTCCGAAGCCCTCCGCGCGGTCGACGAGGCCTGCCGGGCCTCGGCACCGCGACCCCAGCACGGCGATCTGCTGCGCCGCCTTGCGATCGCACTCCCCGGCCAGCGCTTCGAGGCGCGTCCCCGACGCAACGGCTGGTTTCGTCCCGGCGGCCTGATCACGCCCACCGGGGCGCCGATCGCCGACGACATCCAGTGCTGGGCCGAAAGTGCCTGGGCCATGGCCGAAGAAGACGCAGGCCGTCTACTTGCGGCCTGCAGCGGGGATCCGGCCGAATCCGAGTTGCGCCGCGAGATCGGCCTGCCGGGCCGGCACGAGGCGCCCATCGTCACCCGCCATTCGGGCGTCACCCACTATTTCGTCGCCCGCTATGGCGATGCACCGGAGGCCTTCATCCAGCTCGAAGTCGAGGAACTGCGGGAAGTGACCTCGCATCGGCTGGCGATCGGATGCCCCGTGGACAGTGTCGAGGATCTGGTCGCGCCGGCCCTCGACGACGCCGAGGGCCGGCCTGTCGGCACGGCTGTCTACCGGTTGCAGCGCATTCACGACATGTCGCGGCTGATTGCCCGAGTGGCGGGGCAGGGCAGTGGCGAGCCGGCGGGCGTGCTGCGATTTCTCGACGATTGGAAGCGTTCGCGCGCGGCGTCGACGGCGGTCAGCGCGCATTGGCTGATGCGGGTTTCGCGATGGACCGACGACTTCGGTGTGGAACGTGTCGGCATCCGCCCGGTCAGCGCGCGGACCTACGCCCCGACGCCGTTGCCGCAGGGAGTGAGCGGCGTCGATCTGGCCAACGAACTGAGGCGCTACGACCGCCAGGCCGGCTATCCGATGGCCTGGTTCTTCGACATGGCAGCAGGTCGGAACGGGCCGGAGGGATTGGCCCGCGCAGTGTTCGAGCAGTGGCAGGCCGGCTATCGTTACCTGCCGGAGCGCGACGCGGCGTGTGTCGCCGAATACTGCCGGCGCCCGTATCGCTGTTGACGGCGCGCCCTCAAGGTGCGCCGTTGACGTGGCCGTAGCAGCGTGAGAATTCGAGCGACTCCAGTTCCTGCTTCGAGTCGCCGCGGTAGCTCCCGCCATTGCGCTCCGCAACCGCCTTGCGCCGGCGCACTTCCTCGCACAAGGCCTTGGTCCCCGGATCGGTACGGTCGATCACGGTGGCTCCGCCGGCGCGGCGGCGCCCGGCGGGGGCCCCTCGCGCGCCCGAGGCGTGCCGCGCGCCGCGCGCGCCGCTGCGCTGATTGTCGAGCGCAGGTGCCGAATCGATCGGCGCGGATTCCGCGGAACATTTGCGGTCCGAATACACCAGCCGGCCATTCTCGACGCATTTGTAGACGGCGGCCGACGCCGAGGCCGGCAGCCCCAGTCCGAGAACGAGGGCAAGTGGGAACATCACGGATCGGATGACGGTCATTGGACAGGGCGAAGCGGATTCGGCACGGACGAGTGGGACTATCGCTGCTGTCATGCTGCGATGCAAGCAAGAATCGCATCCCAGCGTGCGGTTTTTGGGCTGCATCGGCATGCCGAACGCTTGCGCCGGGGCCGGCCTCGGCTCATGCTGGGCTCGATCGGGCACCGTACGCACCGCCGACGCGGCGAGCAGGCAGGGAGTTCATCGATGGCAGAGGCAAGCAGATTCGACGACGAGGTCCGTGCCTACCTGGCACGGCTCGGCGTGCCCGGGCAGGAGGGCGAACTCGTCGTCCGCAGCCCGATCGACGACGGCGTGCTGGCACGCCTCACGCCGGCGGGCCCCGATCAGCTCGATGCCGCACTGACGCGGGCCGCCGCAGCGTGGCGCCACTGGCGAGGCGTGCCGCCGCCACGGCGGGCCGAATTGGTGCGCCGATTCGCCGACCTGTTGCGCCGAGAAAAGGCCGATCTGGCTCGGCTGGTGAGCGTAGAGAACGGCAAGATCCTGCCGGAGGCGTTGGGCGAAGTGCAGGAGATGATNNATGATCGACATCTGCGACTTTGCGGTCGGCCTTTCGCGCCAGCTCTACGGCTTGACCATGGCGAGCGAACGTCCCGGCCACCGCATGATGGAGACCTGGCATCCACTGGGCGTCTGCGCCGTCGTCACCGCCTTCAATTTTCCGGTCGCCGTATGGGCCTGGAACGCCGCCATCGCGCTGGTATGCGGCAATGCGGTGGTCTGGAAACCCTCGGAAAAGACGCCCCTCGCCGCGCTCGCCTGCCATGCCCTGCTGATCGCCGCCGCGCGCGAGGACGACGGCGTGCCCGACGGATTGGCGACGGTCCTGGTCGCCGGATCCGAGCTCGCCCGGGGCCTTGCCGAGGATCGTCGCGTGGCGCTGCTGTCGGCCACCGGTTCCACCGAGATGGGTCGTAGGCTGGCGCCGATCGTCGCGGATCGCCTCGGCCGCTGCCTGCTGGAGCTGGGCGGTAACAACGCCATGGTGGTGACGCCGAGCGCCGATCTGGCCCTGAGCGAGCGTGCCATCGTTTTCTCGGCGGTGGGCACCGCCGGCCAGCGCTGTACCAGCCTGCGCCGCCTGATCGTGCACGAATCGGTCGCCGACGCGCTGCTCGAGCGGCTGCGTGCGGTCTATGCCGGGCTGCCGGTGGGCGATCCGCTGGTTGCCGGCACGCTGGTCGGCCCCCTGATCGATGCCCGCGCCTTCGCCATGCAGCAGACTGCGCTGGCGGCAGCCCGAGACGACGGCTGGCCGGTATTCGGTGGCAACCGGGTACGGGTCGCGGGGGGCGAGGGCGGCCATTACGTACGCCCCGCGATCGTCGAGGCCGGGACGCAGAATCGACTGGTGTGCCGCGAGACCTTTGCGCCGATTCTCTATGTGCTGCGTTACCGCGAACTCGACGAGGCCATCGCATTGAACAACGGCGTGCCCCAGGGCCTCGCCTCATCGATCTTCACCCGCGATCTGGGCGAGGCCGAGTCCTTCCTTTCGGCGAGCGGCAGCGACTGCGGCATCGTCAACGTGAATATCGGTCCGTCGGGTGCCGAGATCGGCGGTGCCTTCGGTGGCGAGAAGGATACCGGCGGTGGGCGCGAGGCGGGTTCCGACGCCTGGCGGGCGTACATGCGGCGCGCCACCAACACGATCAATTGTTCGGGTGCCCTGCCGTTGGCGCAGGGCGTACGCTTCGAATGAGGCGCAGCGCGGCGACCGTGCTGGTGGATCAGCTTCGATGCTTCGGCATCGACACCGCATTCGGCGTGCCGGGCGAAAGCTATCTCGACGTCCTCGATGCCATGGGCGATGCGTCGATGCGCTTCGTCGCCTGCCGCCAGGAGGGCGGGGCGGCGATGATGGCCGAGGCCTGGGGCAAGCTCACCGGTTCGCCCGGCGTCTGCTTCGTGACCCGTGGCCCGGGTGCGACCAATGCCAGCGCCGGTGTCCATGTGGCGCGCCAGGATTCGTCGCCGATGCTGCTCTTCATCGGCGACGTAGCGCGCGGCCATCGTGGCCGCGAGTCGTTCCAGGAAGTGGATTTCGAGACAATGTTCGCGCCACTGGCAAAGTGGGTGGTGCGCATCGACGATGGCGAGCGGGTGCCGGAGGTGCTGGCCCGGGCGTGGACCTGCGCCTGCAGCGGCCGGCCGGGGCCGGTGGTGATCAGCCTGCCCGAGGACATGCTGAAGGCGCCTTGCGCGGCCGGGACCCTGCCGTTGCCGGAGATTGCGCACTCGGCGCCGGACGCCGACGCGCTCGATCGGCTCGCGCGCCTGCTGGCTGCCGCAACAAAGCCCTTCGTGCTGGCCGGTGGCCCGGGCTGGAGCGCGACCGCGAGTGAAGGCCTGCAGCGCTTTGCCGAACGCTGGGGGCTTCCGGTCGGGGTGTCGTTCCGTCGTCAGGATGTCTTCGACAACCATCACCCTTGCTATGCCGGCCATGTCGGCATCGGCATCGATCCGGCCCTGGCCGAGCGCATCCGGACCGCGGATCTATTGCTGGTGGTGGGTGCCCGGTTGGACGAGATCACCACCGGCAGCTACCGCTTGATCGAGGCGCCGCGGCCGCGACAGCCCCTGATCCACCTGCATCCGGACCCCGCCGAACTGGGCCGCATCCATCAGCCCGTACTGGCGATCGTGGCCGACGTGGCCTCCTGCAGCGCTGCGCTGGATCGCTTGCAGCCACCGCCGCAACACGCACCCGGCGCTGCCGCCGACGAGGCGCACCGCGCATGGCAGCGCTTCCTGCAGCCGCGCGACGTGCCCGGCGAAGTGCCGCTGGCCGCCATGGTGCAGGCCCTCGCCGGCTGGCTCGGTGAAAAGGGCATCGTCTGCAATGGCGCCGGCAACTTCGCCATCTGGCTGCATCGCCACTACGCGTGGCGTCGCCCGCACACCCAACTCGCGCCGATCTCCGGCAGCATGGGCTACGGGGTGCCGGCTGCGATCGCTGCCGCCCTGTGTCATCCCGGCCGCCGCATCGCGTGCTGGTGCGGCGACGGCAGCTTCCTGATGCACGGTCAGGAACTCGCGACCGCGGTCGCCCACCGACTGCCCATCGTCTTCATCGTCATCGACAATGCCCAGTACGGCACCATCCGCATGCATCAGGAACGGCGCTTCCCCGGGCGGCCGTTCGGCACCCGCCTGCACAGCCCGGACTTCGTTGCCCTGGCGCGGGCCTACGGGGCCGAGGCCGAGCGCGTGGCCTCGGTGCTGGCCTTCGAGCGGACATTGGCGCGCGCCGCCCACGCCGAAGGCCCGGTTCTGATCCATGTCGAGATCGATGCGCGGCGCCTGACGCCGGAGCTCCGGCTCGACGACGACGCGCCATGAACCGCTGCGGTGGCGCCGCCGACGGGCAAGCCACGCCGGCGGTGGCGACGCTTGGACGCGGGATCAGGCGGGGGTCGAGTCGATCACCCGTACGTTGATCACCTCGTCGATCGCCTCCAGCGCCGCCAGCGCATCGTCGCCGGGACGGCTGTCGAGGTCGATGATGTTGTAGGCGATCGCCTCGCGGCTCTTGTTGAGGATGTCGACGATGTTGATGTTGTGCTCGGCAATCACCGCGGTGACCTTGTTGAGTACGCTGGGTACATTGCGGTTGGTGATCGTGACCCGTACCGGCGTGGTGCGCGGCAGCGAGATGTGCGGGAAATTCACCGAATTGCGGATGTTGCCGTGCTCGAGAAAGTCGATCAGCTGGTCGGCCACCATCACCGCGCAGTTTTCCTCGGCCTCGGCGGTGCTGGCGCCGATGTGGGGCATCTGCAGCACCTGGGGGTGGCCGAGGGTATCGTTGGCGGGAAAGTCGCAGACGTAGCGCCGCAGCCGCTTCTCGTCGAGCGCCCGCCGTACGGCGTCCCGCTCGACGATCTCGCCCCGCGCAAAGTTGAGCAGCACCGTGCCGGGCTTGACGCACGACAGCAGGGCTTCGTTGATCAGGCCCCGGGTGGCATCGAGGGCCGGCAGGTGCAGGCTGATGTAGTCGGCCCGCCCGAACAGGCTGTTCAGGTTGTCCATTTTCTCGATCTCGCTGGACAGCCGCCAGGCGGCCTCGACGCTGATCGCCGGATCGTAGCCGATCACCTTCATGCCGAGTGCCAGCCCCATGTTGGCCACCAGTGAGCCGATGTTGCCGAGCCCGACCACGCCCAGCGTGCGGCCGAGCAACTCGGTACCGGCGAAGCGCTTCTTCTCCTTCTCGAGCATCGCATCGAGGCCATCCTGAGGCGACAGTCCATCGACGAAGCGCATGCCCTGGTAGATGTCGCGGGCGCCCAGCAGCATGCCGGCGAGCACCAACTCCTTGACCGCATTGGCGTTGGCCCCCGGCGCATTGAATACGACGATGCCGTGTTCGTTGCAGCGGGGCAGGGGCACATTGTTGACCCCGGCGCCGGCGCGTGCAATGGCCTTCAGCGTCGGTGGAAATTCCACCTCGTGGAGTTTCTGGCTGCGCACCAGGAAGGCGCCCGGATTCGGCAGGTCGCTGGCGACTTCGTAGCGCTCGCGCGGAAAGCGATCGAGGCCTTTCACCGAAATCGCGTTATAGGTACGAATCTTGTGCATTGTGTCGAAATTTTCCCATTGAAGCGCTGCCCGCCGGCAGACGCGGGTTGTCGGTTGCGCTGCGGTGGCCGGCGGGTGCCGCGGGTCGGGTGCGCCGGCCGCCCGCCGGCGCTGAGGACTAGGCCCTGACCTGTTCGTAGCCCCAGGCGAGCCAGGGCATCAGCGCTTCGATGTCGGCGGTGGCGACGGTCCCACCCCCCCAGATGCGCAGCCCCGCGGGGGCATCCTTATAGGAGCCGATGTCGTTGGCGACCCCTTCCGCGGCGAGCAGCTTGACCAGCGCCTTGACCTGATCGGCGGGCAGGTCGAGCGACAGGCAGATGCTGGTGCTGGAACGGGACGCCGGATCCTCGGCGAGAAAACGGATCCAGTCGTGCTGGTCGACGAAGCGCGCGATCGCCCGCAGGTTGGCCTGGCTCACCTCCATCAACTGGCGCGCGCCCCCCTGGGAAGCGACCCAGCCCAACGCGTCCAGGTAGTCGGCGACGCACAGCATCGACGGCGTGTTGATGGTGGCGCCGGTGAAGATGTCCTCGATCAGCTTGCCACCCTTGGTCAGGCGGAAGATCTTCGGCAGCGGCCAGCTCGGGGTGTAGCTCTCGAGCCGCTCGACCGCGCGCGGGCCGAGGATCAGCATGCCGTGGGCGCCTTCGCCGCCGAGCACCTTCTGCCAGCTGAAGGTGACGACATCGAGCTTGTGCCATGGCAGATCCATCGCAAACACGGCGGAGGTGGCGTCGCAGATGGTCAGCCCCTTGCGCGTATCGCTGATCCAGTCGCCATTGGGCACGCAGACTCCGGAGGTCGTGCCGTTCCAGGTGAACACGATGTCATGGTCCGGATCGGTCTGGCCGAGGTCGGGCAGTCTGCCGTAGTCGGCCTCGAGCAGATTGAAGTCGAGCTTGAGTTGCTTGGCGATATCGGTGTGCCAGCCGGCGCCGAAGGACTCCCAGACGCAGACATCCACCGGACGCGGGCCGAGCAGGCTCCACAGCGCCATTTCGACCGCGCCGGTGTCCGACGCCGGCACGATGCCGACGCGGTAGTCGTCGGGCAGGCCGAGCAAGGCCTTGGTGTCGTCGATCGCCTTCTTCAGGGCCGCCTTGCCGAGTGCCGAGCGGTGCGAGCGCCCGAGGGTGGATCGATCGAGCGCGGCGAGGTCGTAGCCCGGACGCTTGCTGCAGGGACCGGACGAAAAGTTGGGGTTCTGCGGTTTGGCACTGGGGCGTGTGGACACTCGTCGATCCTCGCTGTGGTGTTCGTGAAGAATGGGGCGAAACGCTACCAGAAACGGTGAATCGCGACAAAGCCCGAAGCGCTTGCCGTGCACCCCGTGAAGGATTCGGGGGAAGCGCCGGCCCGGCATTTCGGCGCGACCCAGGTAAAGTATCCGCAGCAATCGCCGGCAGCCGCCGGCCCGAATCGGCATCGACGCACGGTGCCGGCGGCTGGCACGGTTGTCGCTCGGCTCCTGGCGAGCCATCGTTGCACGCCCGAACATGCGCACGATTCTGACCTTTCTATGCTGTCTCGCCAGTTTTCCGGCCGCCCGCGCCGACGAGGTGCTGGTGGCGGTCGCTGCCAACTTCGCGGCACCGATGAAGGAAATCGCCGAATCCTTCGCGCGAGCCACCGGCCATCGCGCACTCCTCGCCTTCGGGTCCACCGGCAGGTTGTACGCGCAGATTCGCAACGGCGCGCCCTTCGCGGTACTGCTGGCAGCCGACCGCGAGACTCCGGAACGCCTCGAACGTTTCGGCCTGACCGTTCCGGGTACGCGCCGAACCTACGCCATCGGGCGACTCGCGCTGTGGAGTCCGGTGGCCGGACAGGTGGACGAAGCGGGCCAGGTGCTGAAAACGGGCAACGTCGGGCGGCTGGCGATCGCCAACCCGAAGCTCGCCCCGTATGGGCGCGCGGCGGCGCAGACCCTGCAAGCGCTCGGCCTGTGGCAGTCGTTGCGGCCTCGGCTGGTGACGGCCGAGAGCATCGCCCAGAGCCACCAGTTCGTCGCCTCCGGCAACGTTCCGCTGGGCTTTGTTGCGTTGTCCCAGGTGGTCCGCGGCGGACGCCTGCTGTCGGGCTCGGCATGGCAGGTTCCCGAGCGGCTGCATCAGCCCCTGCGTCAGGACCTGGCCGTGCTGCGGCCCGGCGAGCATTCGCCGGCGGCAGCGGCGCTGTTGCGCTACCTGGCATCGGCCGAAGCCCGGCGCGTGATCACCGACTACGGCTACCGGTTCGTGCCATGACGGCCGCAGGTGCCGTGACGCCAGCCACGGTCGGACGCCGGCACCGGCCGCCACGCAGGAAATACTTCTCGCGGCCGGCAGTTCGCGGCAGCACGCCCGCCCGCGTTTGCGGCACACTCGGCACGGTATGCAGTGCGCCCCCGGCGCCATTTTCCTAGATGCCCGAAATTTCCCTTGCCCCGGAAGACTGGCAGGCGATCGCACTGACCGCGCGGCTGGCCGCGGTCACCTTGCTGATCCTGTTCGCGATCGGCATTCCGTTGGCGTGGTGGCTGGCACGGACCCGCTCGAAGCTCGGCAGCCTGGTGTCGGCCCTGGTGGCGGTGCCGCTGGTGCTGCCGCCGACGGTACTGGGCTTCTATCTGCTGGTGCTGCTCGGCCCCCAGGGGCCGGTCGGCCGGGCCACCGAAGCGCTCGGCATCGGCCTGCTGCCGTTCACGTTTCCCGGGCTGGTGCTGGCCTCCACGATCTTCTCGCTGCCGTTCGTGGTGCAACCGCTGCAGGCCACCTTCGCGGCCATCGGTGATCGCATGCTCGAGGTGGCCGCAACCCTGCGCGCGGGGCCGATCGATACCTTCTGGCATGTGGTGCTGCCCCTCAGCCGACCCGGCCTGCTCAGCGCCGCGGTGCTCGGCTTCGCCCACACCCTGGGCGAGTTCGGGGTCGTCCTGATGATCGGCGGCAACATCCCGGGGCGCACCCAGGTGCTCTCGATCGCCATCTACAACCGGGTCGAAGCCTTCGAGTACGCGCACGCGCACCTACTTGCGGGCGGGTTGCTGGCGTTCAGCTTTGTTGCCCTGCTGGCCCTGCAGATCCTCAACCGCAGTGGGGGTGGAGCGCCGGGAATGTTGCGGGGCGGCGCTTGAGCGGGATCGAGGCACGCTTCCGCCTGCAGCTCGCGAGCTTTGCGCTCGACGTCTCGCTGGACCTGCCCGACAAGGGCGTCAGCGTGTTGTTCGGCCCGTCGGGCTGCGGCAAGACCACCGTGCTGCGCTGCGCTGCCGGGCTGTCTCGCGCCGATGAGGGCGTCATGCGCATCGGCGACGCCTGCTGGCAGGACAGCGAAACCGGGCGCTGGCTGCCGACCCATCGGCGCCCCCTCGGCTATGTCTTCCAGGAGCCCAGCCTGTTTCCCCATCTGTCGGTGCGGGGCAATCTCTCCTTTGCCGGACGGCGCACTAGCCGTGGCAGGCAACCGGACCGCAAGCTGTTGGCACTGCTCGGCATCGAGCCGCTGATGGATCGGATGCCGGCTGCGCTGTCCGGCGGCGAGCGACAGCGCGTCGCGATCGCTCGTGCTCTCAGCACCGCCCCGCAACTGCTGCTCATGGACGAGCCCCTGGCCGCCCTCGATGCGGCGCGCAAGAGCGAAATCCTGCCCTACCTCGAGCGACTGCATCGGGAACTCTCGATTCCGGTGCTGTACGTCACCCACGCCCTCGACGAGGTCGCCCGCCTGGCCGACCATCTGGTACTGATGGCGGATGGTCGGGTGCGCATGGCCGGCCCGGTGGGGGAGGTCATGGCCAGCCTCGACTCGCCCCTCGCCGTCACGGATCAGGCTTCGGTGGTGCTGGATGCCCGCGTCTCCGGCCACGACACGGCCTACGGCCTGACCAGGCTGGACGCGAACGGCCTCGACCTGTGGACCGCCCGCGTCGGGTGCGAAGTCGGGCGCCGGCTGCGGCTGCGCATCCACGCCCGCGACGTCAGCCTGGCGTTGTTCCGGCCGGAGGGCTCGAGCATTACCAACATCGTGCCGGCGGTGGTCGAAGCCATGGCCGGCGACGACGACGACATGCAGTGCCTGGTACGCCTGCGCACCGGCTCCGGCACCCATCTGCTCGCCCGCATCACCCGCCGCTCGCGCGACCTGCTGGCGCTGGAGACGGGCATGGTGATCTACGCGCAGATCAAGGCGGTGGTGCCGATCGCCTGAGGGCAATGCGCACTCCGTCACGGTCCATTGCTAAACTTCTTGCAAAATCCGATTAACGGTTGAGGTCCGGCGGCCGTTGTAGGGAATTACGCAGACCATTCGGTCCGGCACGTGGGTGCGGCGGAAAAGGGGCTGCAAGGGCAGGAGACAAGGTCGTGGGCGTCGTATTTACAAAGACCGACAAGGGTCGCACCGAAATCACCGAGCGCACGGAGGGGCTCCACCCCCGGATGCGCCGCATCCTGATCATGGTGGACGGCAAGCGCACTGTGGACGAGCTTCGCGAATTCGTGGCCGCCGACGATCTCACCCATAGCCTCGGCGAACTCGAGGAAGCGGGTTTCATCGAAGCGCTCAGCGTGCGCGACAAGAGTGGCGGCGACACGCCGGTGGACGGGGATCTGCAGTCGATCACGGCATTTCGCGAACTCGGCGCGACGCCGGATCCGGAGGCGCTCGAAAAGGCCCGCCACTTCATGATCAACACCCTGCGTACGTATTGCGGCCAATATACCTACGTGACCTTGATGAGCACCATCAATTCGGCCGCCGATCATGGCGAGTTGCGGGTACTGTTCCCGGACTGGTACCGCCACATCGTCGAGTCCCGCCAGGGTCGTCGCCGGGCGGAGGAACTGCGGGCGCGGCTGCTCGAGGTGATCTGAACCCGGTGCCGGCGGCCGGCGAGGCCGCTGGCGATATCCGCGGGCTGCGGCGCCGAGCGACGCGCCAGTCCGCTAGCTGGTGATCGTGTGGGCCACAGCGACCGGCACCCCACCACACAGGGTCTGGTACACGACGCAGTACCGTTCCGACAGTTCCATCAGCTTGGCGACGCGATCCGCCGCCGCGTCGGTGTCCAGTTCGACCTCCAGACGTATCGCCTTGAAGCCGACCGGGGCCGCCTTGTCCACCCCGAGCGTGCCACGAAAATCGAGGTCGCCTTCCGCCCGAAGCCGCCCGCCGCGCAGTTCGATCTCGAGCGCCGTGGCGACGGCCGAAATGGTGACGCCTGCACAGGCTACCAGTGCCTGCAGCAGCATGTCGCCGGAACATGCCAGCATGCCGGTACCGCCGCTGGCGGGATGAAGCCCCGCCGCCACCATTGCCTTGCCGGTGGCCACCGAGCAGGCGACGCCATCGGCCAGTTCCCCGTCGGCACGCAGGGTGATCAGGGCGGCGTCCGGACTCTGCCGGTAGCGATCCTTGATCGGCGCCTGGATCTCGCGCAACTCGTTCGCGTTCATGCTCTCTCCCAGTTCGGTGCGAAACGGGATGATCGACACCGGACAAGGCTTCGGTCAAGCCGCTGCGCAGACGACCCTATTTCGGGTACGAGAGGGCCGCGAGGCCGTGGCTGACCGCGACCATGCCGAAGGTGCCGGCCATCAGCAACCACAGGCCCGGTACGAACATGGGGTTGTCGACACTGAAGGGGAGCATCGTGATTCTCCTGAATGGAATTGGCATGAGCTACTACGGCAGCGGCGAATGGCCCGACAGGGCGATTCGCCGCGCGATCGTCACTTCGTCACGGTGAATCGTGTGGCCCGAGTGGCCCCGCCGCTGTCGCATCCGCGACAATTTCGTCGCAAGCCCTCCATGGGCTGCCGCCGTTTCCGTGGATCGTCTCACAAAATCAATGCCTTGGCATCTGGCACAGGGCTTGCGCTGACTGCTGCAGACCCAGTTGCGAGAGGCCACCCATGAAACGTTCCGACGTTGCCGCGCTGCTCGACGAACCTGCCTGCAGCCACAATCGCAAGTCGAAGTCCGGCTGCGCCAAGCCGCAACCCGGCGCATCGGCAGGCGGCTGCGCATTCGATGGTGCGCAGATCGCAATGCTGCCGATTGCCGACGTCGCCCATGTGGTGCATGGCCCGATCGCCTGCGCCGGCTCGTCCTGGGACAACCGCGGCACGCGGACCACCGGCCCGGCCCTCTACAAGATCGGCATGACCACCGACCTCACCGAGCAGGACGTGGTCATGGGGCGCTCCGAGAAGCGCCTGTTCCACGCGATCGGCCAGGCTATCGAGAGCCTGCAGCCGCCCGCGGTGTTCGTCTACAACACCTGCGTGCCCGCGCTGATCGGCGATGATCTCGAGGCCGTCTGCAAGGCAGCAGCCCGGCATTTCGGCGTGCCGGTCGTGCCGATCGACTGTGCCGGCTTCTACGGCACCAAAAACCTCGGCAACCGCATCGGCGCCGACGCCATGGTGCGCCACGTGATCGGCGGACGCGAGCCCGATCCCTTGCCCGAGGTAGTGATCGCGGACTACGCCGCGCGCGGCATCCGCATCCACGACGTCAATCTGATCGGCGAATACAACATTGCCGGCGAGTTCTGGCACGTGGCGCCCCTCTTCGACGAGCTCGGCCTGCGCATTCTGTGCACCCTGTCGGGCGACTCGCGCTACCACGAGGTGCAGACCATGCACCGTGCCGAGGCGAACATGATGGTGTGCTCGAAGGCGATGATCAACGTCGCCCGCAAGCTCGAAGACACCTACGGCACGCCCTGGTTCGAGGGTAGCTTCTACGGCATCAGCGACATGTCGGCTGCGTTGCGCGGCTTCGCCCGGATCATCGGCGATGCTTCGCTGAGCGCGCGTACCGAGGCGCTGATCGCGCGCGAGGAGGCGCGCATCGGCGGGCTGTTGGCGCCGTGGCGGGAACGCCTGGCCGGCAAGCGTGTGCTGCTCAACACCGGTGGCGTCAAGAGTTGGTCGGTGGTCTCGGCGCTGCAGGACCTCGGCATGGACGTGGTGGCGACCGCGACCAAGAAGTCCACCGAAGAGGACAAGGCGCGCATCCGCGAACTGATGGGGCCTGAAGCAAAGATGATCACCGACGGCTCGGCGCGGGCCTTGCTGGACCTGATGGCCGATCTCGACGCCGACATCATGATCGCCGGCGGGCGCAACCTCTACACCGCGTTGAAGGCCCGCTTGCCCTTCCTCGACATCAACCAGGAACGTGAATTCGGCTACGCCGGCTATCAGGGCATGGTCGAACTGACCCGCCAGCTGGCCTTGACCATCGAATCCCCGGTATGGGGCCAGGTGCGTGCGCCGGCCCCGTGGGCCTCGACCGAGCGTGCCCGCCGCCGGCAGGAAGCCTTGGACGAGGACGATCTGATCCTGCCGCTCGACGACGCGCCGGCCGTCGCAGCAGGGGAGGCGGCGTGATGGGACGGCCCCCACGCTCGCTGCGCTCGCGCAGGGCCGGCCTTGCACGGCCGACCCGTTTCGCGGGCGCGAAGCAGTGCTTCGCGAATTCCCCGCTACACCCCCCCCGGGGAGCGGAGGGCTTCCTTGGGGCGGCCCGGCGGAAGTCCTGGCGACAGCCCACACGCTCGCTGCGCTCGCGCGGGGCCGGCTTTGCACGGCGGACCGGTTTCGCAGGCACGAAGCAGTGCCTCGCCCATTCCCGACTGCACCCCCTCGTCGGGGCGCGGTCGGCCCTGCGGGAGTCCTGACATGGCCGAGATCAAGAAACGGGCGAAGCCGTTGTCGGTCAATCCGCTGAAGACCAGCTCGACCACCGGCGCGGCGCTGGCCTTTCTCGGCATCGATCGGGCGATTCCGATGCTGCACGGCTCGCAAGGCTGCACCGCCTTCGCCAAAGTCTTCTTCGTGCGCCATTTCCGCGAACCGATTCCGCTGCAGACCACGGCAATGGACCAGGCCAGCACCGTGCTCGGCGCCGACGACAACGTCGTCCAGGGGCTGGAGACCCTGTGCCGCAAGCAGCGTCCGGCCCTGATCGGGCTGCCGACGACCGGCCTTTCGGAGACCCAGGGCGCCGACGTCCGCCGCAATGTGCGCGAATTTCGGGCCAAGTTCCCGGAACACGACGGCGTCGTCGTCGTGCCGGTGGATACGCCGGACTACGTCGGCTGCCTCGAAAGCGGCTTCGCGCTGGCGGTAAAGGGCCTCGTCGAAGCGCTCGTGCCGGCCGATCGCTCGCGCGTCGGCCGACGGCCGAAGCAGGTCAATCTGCTGGTGAATGCGTCACTGACGCCGGGCGATCTCGAACACCTGCGCGATCTCGTCGAGCTCTTCGGCCTGCGGCCGGTGATCGTGCCCGATGTGGGTGACTCCCTCGACGGTCACCTGATCGCCGACGACTTCACGCCGCTGACCTTCGGCGGCACGCCGGTGGCGGAAATCACCACGCTCGGCGAGGCCGCGCATACCGTCGTCGTCGGTCGCTCGCTGGCCGCCGCCGCGGATCTGCTGGGCGAGCGCAGCGGCGTGCCCGACACCCGCTTCGACCACCTGATGGGACTGGCCGCCAACGATCGCCTGGTGCGTGTGCTGGCCGAGCTGTCGGGCCGCGCGGTGCCGCCGCGGATCGACCGCTGGCGTGCCCAGCTACAGGATGCGATGGTGGATTGCCACTTCGCGCTCGGATTCGCCCGCATCGCGATTGCCGCCGATCCCGATCTGCTGCTGGCCATGGCAGCCTTCGTGTCCGCCTTCGGTGCCGAGGTGGTGGCGGCGGTGGCACCCGACCGCGTGGGTGTCCTCACCGAGGTGCCGTCCGACGCGGTTCATATCGGCGACCTCGACACGCTGGAGGACTTGGCACGGGCCGCGCAAGCCCAACTGATCATTTCGAACAGTCATGCCGCCGATGCTGCCGCCCGGCTCGGTGTCCCGCTGCTTCGCGCCGGTTTCCCGCAATACGACCTGGTGGGCGGCTACGCCCGTCAGTGGATCGGCTATCGCGGCGGTCGTCAGGCCTTGTTCGATCTTTCCAACTTGCTGCTGGCCCACCATGGACAACAAGATGCCATCGCCCCCTACCACGCGGTGCTCCGCGCCCCGGCGCCCGGTGCGGGCGCGTGCCCGCCATCTGTGCCTGGTGGCGGATCCCACTGACGAGGCCGCCATGACCCTGTCGATCGCCTTTGCCTCCAGCGACCGCGAATCCGTCGATCAGCACTTCGGCGCAGCAGCGGCGTTCGCGATCTACGAGATCGGCGCCGAGGGTGCCCGCCTGCGCGAGGTGGCCGAATTCATCGACACCGAGCAGGACGGCCACGAAGGCAAGCTCGACGCCAAGATCGCCCTGCTCGACGGTTGCGCCGCCGTGTATGCGTGCGCCATCGGATCATCCGCCGTACAGCGGCTGCTGGCCAAGGGGGTACAGCCCCTGAGGGTCGCCGACGGCAGTCCGATCGAGGCCCTGCTGGCCCAGTTGTGCGCCGAGCTCGCGGGCACGCCGCCGGTGTGGCTGGCGAAGGCGATCGACCTGCGCGAACGGCGAAGCCCAGACCGCTTCGACGCGATGGCCGCCGAGGGCTGGGAGGAATGACGATGATCCGCGAACAGGCGCGCATCGTCTCGATCTCGGCCGGGCAGATGCGTCTGGCGCCGGTGGCCAGTGCCTGCGGCGGCTGCAGCCACAGCGGCGGCTGCGGCATGGCGAAACTCGCCGAGCTGCTGCCGGCCGATGCCAACGCGCTCGAAATGCCCGCGGTCGACGGTCAACGCGTGGGCGACGTCATCGAACTGGCGCTGCACGACGGCGCACTGCTGCTCGCCTCGCTGCTGGCCTACGGGCCGGCGCTGATCGGATTGATCGCCGGGGCCGCCCTGTCGTCGTCGGCACCGGCAGCGATGCAGGCGTTCGCCGCCATGTCGGGCATGGCGATGGGGCTCGGCTGCTCCCGCCTGATCGGCCGCCGCCATTTCCGCCGCTGGCGCCCACTCGTCGTTACCGGCGCCAATCCGGGTTGCCCCCCGAAACCAGGAGTGATCAATGACTGAAACCGCCGACGAAGATGTGATGGCGTCCGACTTCATCTGCGAGATGAGCAAACAGATGCGCGCCATCGATACTTACGGGCACTACGATGGTTGGTCGTCCGAGCGCCTGCTCGAGCCCTTCGTGCTGAGCCGCGAGGCGCGCAAGAGGATTCCGCTGGTCGGCGATCCGGACGAAGTCACGATCGCCCGCATCAAGGCCTACTACAACGCCATCGCCGCCCTGGTCGAGCAGCGCGGCGGGCGCATGGCGGGCGCCTTGCTCAATATCTCTCACGAGGGATTCGGCCGCGCGATGATCACCGTCGGCCGGCTGATCGTCGTGGACCGCCGCCTGCGCGACGTGCATCGCTTTGGTTTCGAATCGCTGGCGAAGATGCAAGCCGACGCGGAGAAGATGCTGTCGTCGGCCGTCGCGTTGGTCGAACGCCATCCGGACGTGGCGGCGCTGTGACATGACCGCCGACGAACGGAAGGCGCTCGAGAAGGAAGTGCGCAGGCTCAAGCGGATCGCCGCCGAACGGGCCTCGGAACTCCACGATCTGGTCGAAGATCGCCTACCGGCAGCCTATCAGGAGATTCCGGAAATCGCCGCTGCAGTCTTCGATGCGTGCCGGGCCTGGTCCGAGGCGCGCGAACGGCTGGACGCCCACGGCGCGGCCTGACGGCAGGCGTGCCCTCCACCCGTTTCACAACCCATCGCGATGCGCAGCGCGCATGCGCAGGAGCAAGGTAATGAATCCGATCACCGGCCTCACCCGAGGCGGCGCCGAATGGGTGCCCCAGTTCGTACTCGCCCTCGATCCCGGCAAGTGCATCGGCTGCGGCCGCTGCTACAAGGTCTGCCCACGCGACGTGTTCGATCTGGTCGAACGGGACGAAGACGAGCTCGACGAAGACCTCGACGATGACAACCTGATGGTCATGACCATCGCCAACGGCCTGGACTGCGTCGGCTGCGGCTCCTGTGCGCGGGTGTGTCCGAAAGGCTGCCATACCCACGGTCCGGCCGCCGTGGCCGCTTGAGGTGCGCGATTCTGGCCGCAGTTCGTCGGTGACATCGAAGGTGCAGGGCCGTCGCGGGCCGGTGTCCGTCCGCGGTGATGCCGTCCTCGGAGATCCGCCCGGCGGTGGCGCCGGTGGCTGGCGCGGCGTGCTCTACCACAAGCATCCCACCAGCGCCCGCACGGTATTTCTGCGGATCGGCGACGAGGTCGTGGTGTCCGCGCCCGACGACGCGGTGGACGCCGGCCCGCACGAGGGCCGGATCCACATTCACCCGGCTTCCGGACTGCCGTATCTGGCGGCATTGCTCGACGTACCGCCATCGGCGCTGCGGGTGGACGGCGAAGCCTTGCCGGCGGCCGCCGAGGCGGCCGACCCGGTGTGGCTGGTCGAACTGGTCGCGAGCGATCCTCCGGCAGCGGCTGCTGCCGCTGCCGGTGGCTGTTTCGTCTCCCTGATGGAAGCGCGTTTTCTCGACGACACCCAGCGCACGCTGCTGGGCGCCGCCTACACCCGCATTCTCGGCTGAGCCGGTTCAGGCGGGTTCAGTCGAGGCCTTCGAGGCGCACGTCGGCGATGCCCTTGCGCACCATGCCGAGCTTGCGTGCGGCGCCCAGCGAAAGGTCGACGATGCGTCCCGGCGTAGTCGGCCCGCGATCGTTGATGGTGACCACGACCTGGCGATCGTTCTCGAGGTTGGTCACGCGCACGCGAGCGCCGAACGGCAGGCTGGGGTGCGCCGCAGTCATGGCCTCGGGGTTGAAACGCTTGCCCGAAGCCGTGCGACGACCTGCGAACTTGCGTCCGTACCAGGCGGCGACGCCTTCTTCCGCGAAGCCCCCGATGCTGGTCGACGGGGCCGCCCCGGCGGCCGGTTGCGCGCCCGCCGGGGCCTGGAGGAAGGCGCCGAGCAGCAGCGCCACGAGAATGACCTTCTTGTTCATGCAATCCTCTCTGACTTGTGTTGTGCGGCCGTCTTCCGCAGAGCGGGGCGACGGCTCGGGCACTGTGCCACTTTGCCGGTGCCGCGATTGCTAAACCCTGTAACGCGTCGTCACCCGACGCTTGTGGCATTTGCCACACAGACCACGGCGGTTCCGTCGGTATGCGACATGTCTGTTGCGCATTCTGTTTTCTAGTCACTTATTAATCAACCGCTTGCAGTGATGGCGGGGGATGGCACGGGGGTTGCGCAGGAGAAGCCAACGCCACCCAAACATGCGAGGCCCCCCATGATCCACCTGACTCCGACCGCAATCGACGCCGTCCGCCGCTTTCTCGATACCACTGACGAACCGGTCGCCGGCCTGCGCATATCCGTCGCCGGCGGCGGCTGCGCCGGCCTGCAGTACGGCCTCAAGCTCGAAGCACACGGCGAACCCGAAGACCACGTCATGGCGTTCGATGGCCTGTCGGTGCTGATCGACCCGTTTTCTGCGCCGCTGCTGGCGGGAACGACGATCGACTTCGTCGAATCGCTCGAGGGCAGCGGCTTCAAGTTCGAGAATCCGCAGGCCAACAAGTCCTGCGCCTGCGGCCAGTCGTTCACGGCGTGAGCCCCTTGGCGCGCGCTATCCATCGAATCCGAATCGAATACCGGAGCCTGCCATGTGGGACTACTCTGAAAAGGTCAAGGAACACTTCTACAACCCGCGCAACGCCGGTCCGCTCGACGGCGCCAACGGCATCGGCGACGTCGGCTCGATCTCCTGTGGCGACGCGCTGCGGCTGATGCTCAAGGTCGA
>JAGRFZ010000081.1:55376-60617 GCA_020445785.1 Rhodocyclaceae bacterium | reverse complement strand
CCCCAGGTCGACGGATCGACAGTCGCGTCTGCGGAGGCCTTGTCACCCGACGCCGTGGCGGCTGCGGACATGGCCATCGCGCGCTGCGTGCCCAAGCGGTACAGGCCGAAGCCCGCGGTGCCTAGCACTCCTGCGGCCATCAGGGCGATCACGGTATTCTTGATTCTCATTGTCGGTGCTCCGGAATCTTCGTCTTGAGAGGCTGCGGTGCGGCGGCCGGATATTCCGCTTCGCCTGCGGGCGGAATCAAGTACTCGAGCTCGACCCACAGCCGGGCCGTTTCCATTTCAATGCGCAGCCGCTCGATGCGAATGTCGATTTCCATCCGGCGCGCCTCGAGCACACCCGACAGGGCACCACGGCCGCCGCGATAGGCGGCCAGCACGGCACGCGTGCGCTCGGCCGTGAGCGGGATCAGCGTCGCGTCGTAGTCGGCGAGCCGCTCGTGGTTGCTGCGCCAGGTGGCGTACCAGCGCTCGGTCTCGGCCAAGTGCGCGCGCGTCATCTCGGCGCGCTCGGCGCGCGCCTGCTCGGCCTTCGCGAGCCTGGCGGCCAGTTCGCGGTCCTGCCGGTTTCTCTGGTCCCACTGCAGCGGCACGCTGACGGCGATCGAGGCCATGTTGGAGAAGGCCGCGCCACGCTGGCTGTACATCAGCGACACGCTCCAGTCCGCGCGCTTGTCCTGACGGGCCACTTCGGCCTCGGCCCGGGCCACGGCTTCTTTCGAGGCCATCAGGGCGATGTCGGGGTGCCGGTCGAGCTGGTGCTCGAGCGTGTGCGCCGCCAGGCGCGTGTGCGAGATCGGCGGCGCGTCGCCCAAGGGTGCCGCGGCCAGCTCGCCCACCCAGCGCGCCAGAGCGGTGGTGGCGTTGGCCTCGCGCGCCTGTGCGTCGCGGATCCGATCCTCGATCCGCGCCACGCCCGAGCGCGCCATGAACACGTCGGCCTGCGGGCCGCGACCGCCACGGTAGGCCGCGTGGGCGGCCTCGATCTGCAAGGCCGCCTCGTCACGCTGCTTCGACAACAACGCGACCATCTGCTGCTGGTAGTAGCGGTCGAACCAAGCGAGCGCCGTGCCGCGTCGAAGGCTAACGAGTTGCATCGCGCGCGCGGCTTGCGCCGTGTCGGCCTCGCGCTCGAAACGCGCCGCGCGGGCATGGCGCTTGTCCTCGCGCGTGAAGGTCTGGGTCAAGCCGATCGAGCGCATGGTCATGAAGTCTTCGGTCAGGCTGAAGCGTATCGGCCCGTCGACGGGCAGGTTGTCGACAGACAGGCGCAGCGTCGGGTCGGGCAGCCGCTCCGCCGCGATGGCCATTTCGCGGGCCGATTGGGTAGCTGCATCCTGCGCGACCAAGGCATACGAGCGCTCCTGCGCTGCGCGCAAGGCAGCGTGCAGCGTCAGGGGTTGACCGGGAATTGCTGTCTGCGCCGCCGCCCAGCTCGAAAGACCGGCGACGAGCAGCGCGGCCCCCAGCGTGCGCAAGGTGCCCGTCCTGGGCGCGAACGCGTGTCTGAAGCGCACGCGCACGCGCTCCCTTTCCAATTGAGTTTGCATAGGCTGAATCCGAACGAGTCAGGTGCCGCAGCAGTGGCGGCGCGCACGAAACGTCGTCTCAGACCACGCGCGTTAAGGCACGGCCCGAAACGACAAACGGAAGAACGGAGTCAGCTGAAGGTCGGCGGTCGCCAGACGCCAGAGGGGTTGAAAGATGGCGTGACGAGATTGGCTGTCGGTACGAGAACGGGCGAAGCGGGAGCCTGCGTGGGGGCCTGAAGCAATGCGACTGTGCAAGCGTTCGACAGATTGCACTCTTGTCCAGTCTTGCACGGCTCGCCGGTCTTGGCCGCCGTTTCTGCGTCGTTGCAACAATCGCGGGCTGCAGCGGACGCATCCAGCATCACGGCGTGGGCGCCCCGCTCCATGGGGCAGGGTTGCTTGGAGACGTGCGCGTTCGCGATGCCCTGAAAGGCAACCGTGAGACAGAGCAAGAAGGCAATGAAGGCGCGCATCGAATGATCTTATCAGAAGGGCGAAGGCTGCGACGGCCGACCGATCGGACTGGAGCGCAAACTTCATCTGGCACGAGCGTCAGCTTCTAACAGGACTGAATCAATGGGATGGACGCCCCCACCCGAGTAGGCATCGATGTGCCAGAGTGGAAGCGCTGATCAACCACTCGAAACGAAGGAGGCGTCCACCATGGAGATTACGACAATCGGAGTCGACCTGGCCAAGAGCGTATTCCAGGTGCACGGGGTCGATCAGCGCGGCAAGACGGTCCTGCGCAAACAGCTCAGGCGCGACCAAGTGGCCAAGTTCATGGCCAACATGCCGCCCTGCCTGGTGGGTATGGAAGCTTGTGGCAGCGCGCATCACTGGGCGCGCAAGATGCAGAGCTTCGGGCACACCGTCAGGCTCATGTCGCCGCAGTTCGTGAAGCCCTACGTGAAGACCAACAAGAACGACGCTGCGGATGCCGAAGCGATCTGCGAGGCCGTTGCACGGCCGAACATGCGATACGTGCCGATCAAGAGTGTCGAGCAGCAGGCGGTGCTGTCGTTGCACCGGGTTCGGCAGGGCTTCGTCTCGGCGCGCACTGCGCAGGCGAACCAGATCCGAGGATTGCTTGCCGAGTTCGGCCTGGTGCTTCCGAAGGGAATCGGCACGTTGCGCAATCAGTTGTGGGGGCTCGTCGAGAAGGCAGGCGATGAGCTGCCGGAAGTGTTCCAGCGGCTGATGCGGCGTCTCTATGAAAACTTGGTGGAACTGGATCGGCAAGTGGATGAACTCGAGGCGCAGATCAAGCAATGGCACCGCAGCTGTGAGCTGAGCCAGCGCTTGGAGCAGATTCCAGGGATCGGGCCACTCACCGCCACGGCGTTGGTGACATCGATCGCCGACGCACGCAGCTTCAAAAATGGCCGGCAGCTGGCCGCATGGTTGGGCCTTGTCCCGCGGCAGCACTCCAGCGGTGGGAAGCCGACACTGTTGGGCATCAGCAAGCGCGGTGACGTTTACTTGAGAACCTTGCTGATCCACGGCGCACGCGCCGCGATTCTGGCGGCGAAGCGGCATGCGAAGTCGAATCCCTGGCTGAGCAATTTGCTCAGCCGACGAAATCCGAATATTGCTGCCGTTGCTTTAGCGAACAAGAACGCAAGAACCGTCTGGGCCTTACTCGCCCACGACCGGCAGTTCCGGGTCGATTACGTGCCGAGATTGCCAACCGCGTAACTCGAACCGAACCCACGCAGGAGCGAACAGGAAGCATTTCCACCGATTGCTCTGGCAATCATGCAGTGATGGCGAAACAGGTAAGACCGTGGTTGACCAAACCCATCCGGGGCGACGCACTTCGAGTGCATTGAATCGATCGGGACTCAACCAGCGCATTCCATCAGGGACAGCGGTTTTGCCGCAGCGAAAGTCCGAATGTACGGCTGCAAGCTTGCCTTCCCACCATCATCAAGTGAATGCTGGGCAAATCGGGGGCGTCCATGTACGGCCCCGGTTTCC
Source organism: Rhodocyclaceae bacterium (assembly GCA_020445785.1). Lineage (GTDB taxonomy): Bacteria > Pseudomonadota > Gammaproteobacteria > Burkholderiales > Rhodocyclaceae > Cognatazoarcus. The sequence goes on along the minus strand of JAGRFZ010000081.1, from coordinate 57,100 downwards.
TAGACACCCTGTAGCCTCATGAAGGAGGTGCAACGGAACTCATCGCCCAGTTGTCCCTTCATCCAGCTGCACGCCATTCCGCGGTCGTTCTTCAAGTGGCCGATCACCGGTTCCACGGCTTGCCGGCGCTTGAGCCATCTGCGCTGGCGCGTTGTCAGCCGATTGGCCTTGCCACGGTGGCTGATGTCCACGCCCGGGATGTCTATACCGCGATAGCCCAGTTCCGAAGCGAGGGCTCTTGGCTGCCCCCCAAGTAGCTGTGGTGACCGTGTCCCCTGTCAGCAAAAGGGCTTGCGCATGGTCTTCATCTAGTCGATGTCATTTTCCATGCACGCGGCTCAGAGATCTTAGTTCGTCCAAGTAGTCCGCCCATTTCTGCATCAGCGCCCTCCGCTCTGGCAGGTACTCGGCGAAGTTGTAGGACGCGCTCACCTTGTTCCGCTCACCGTGAGCCAATTGCCGTTCAATCACCGCGTGGGAATAGCCCAACTCATGAAGGAGCGTCGACGCCATAGATCGGAAGCCGTGTCCGGTCATTTCGTCCTTTGAGTAGCCCATGCGACGGAGCGCCGCATTGACAGTGTTTTCGCTCATCGGTCGTGCCCGGGATCGCTCACCCGGGAATACGAAACGCCCGTGTCCGGTAAGCGGCTCGATTTCCTTCAGGATGGCAATCGATTGCTGTGACAGCGGAATAATGTGCTGCTCACCCATCTTCATTTTTGCGGCGGGGATACGCCATTCGGCACGCTCCAGGTCGAACTCGACCCATTCTGCGTGGCGCAACTCGCCAGGCCGGACAAATACCAGCGGCGCCAGACGAAGGGCAATCCGCGTAACGAAGCTCCCTGTGAAGCCGTCGATGGCGCGAAGCAGGGCACCAACTTCTTTCGGGTCCGTTATGCTCGCGTGATGGCGCACGCTTGGCGGCGGCAGGATGTCCCGCAGTTCGATGTCGCGTGACGGGTCTCTCTCGCACAGGCCATGGCCGACGCCGTATCGGAAGATGCGCCCGCACAGATTGTGTGTGCGCTTGGCAATGTCCAGTGCGCCGCGACCTTCGATTCGGCGGAGTATTGCTATAAGGTCAGGCGCCGCGAGTTCGGCGATTGGCCGTCGTCCCATCCACGGGAACACGTCGCCCTCGAGCATGGCCAGGTGCTTTGCTCTGGTGTTTTCGGTGAGGGTTGGTGCCACCTTGGTGATCCAGGTCCTGGCGACAGCCTCGAAGCTGGCATCACCTGCAATGCGCGAGCGTTCCCTCGCGGCCTTCTTCTCTGCTGACGGATCGACGCCGTCCGCGATCATCTGCCTTGCCTGCGCCGCCTGCTTGCGAGCGACAGGGCCGCGCACATCGGGGTACTTCCCCAGCGCCAGCATCTTCTCCTTGCCGGCGAAGCGATAGCGCAGGCGCCATAGCTTTCCACCGGCCGGGGATACTTCCAGGTGCAGACCGCCACCGTCGGCCAACTTGTAGGCCTTTTCGCGGGGCTGGGCGTTCTTGATCTCTTTGTCCGTCAACATCTTGACACCTTGCGGGTAGATTTTCGGGAATAAAGCGCCGAATACGGAATCTACCCTCAAATCTACCCGCAGAATAGTCTAGCTGTCGGTAGTTTGCGCTGTCCTTTCATAGACGAAAAAACGGGTTTTATGCTTGATATTGCAGGATTTTGTCGACATTCATGGCTTGCCATGGATCAGTGATTGGTGCCCGGAGCGGG
>JAGRFZ010000081.1:0-55331 GCA_020445785.1 Rhodocyclaceae bacterium | reverse complement strand
TCCGGTGTGTCTACCGATTTCACCATCCGGGCCGGTGTCGGCCACTGCTTCAGTGACCGGGTTGGCGTTCCTGTTCGGGCAGCACGATATTGACCTCGAGCACTTCGTAGTTGTCCTGCTTTTCGAGCTGGACCTTGATGTCGTCGGGGTTGACCTTGACGTACTTCGAGATGACTTGGATCAGGTCGCGCTGCAGATCCGGCAGGAAGTCGGGACCGTCGCCGCCGCCGACGTGCTCGCGGGCGATGATCAGTTGCAGGCGCTCCTTGGCGATGGAAGCGGTGCGCTTCTTCTCGCCGAACAGGTAGGAGAGCAGGGACATGGCTTACTTTCCTCCGAAGAGGCGCTTGAGGATGCCCGGCTTGTCGTAGTCCACGAAGCGCAGCGGGCGCTCTTCCTCGAGGAAGCGGGCCACCACGTCCTGATAGGCGTCGGCGACGTCGGTGCCTTTCAGGTGAATGGCCGGCGTGCCCTGGTTGGAGGCGTGGAGCACGTTTTCCGACTCGGGGATGACGCCGATCAGCGGTACCCGCAGCAGCTCCTGGATGTCCTTGTAGGAGAGCATTTCGCCGTCGTCGACCCGCTTGGGCGAGTAGCGCGTGACCAGCAGGTGCTCCTTGACCGGATCGCGGCCTTCCTGGGCGCGACGCGACTTGGATTGCAGGATGCCGAGAATGCGGTCCGAGTCGCGTACCGAGGAGACCTCCGGGTTGGAGACCACCAGGGCCTCGTCGGCGAAGGTCAGGGCCAGCACTGCGCCACGCTCGATCCCGGCGGGGGAGTCGCAGACCACGAAGTCGAAGGCCATGTGCTCGAGTTCCTGCAGCACTTTTTCGACGCCTTCTTCGGTCAGCGCGTCCTTGTCGCGGGTCTGGGAGGCCGGCAGGATGAACAGGTTTTCGGTGTTCTTGTCCTTGATCAGCGCCTGGGTCAGCTTGGCCTCGCCGTTGATCACGTTGACCAGATCGTAGACCACGCGACGTTCGCAGCCCATGATCAGGTCGAGGTTGCGCAGGCCGACGTCGAAGTCGATCACTGCGGTCTTGAAGCCGCGCAGCGCGAGGCCCGATGAGAATGCAGCACTCGTGGTGGTCTTGCCGACCCCACCCTTGCCCGAAGTAACGACGATTACGCGCACGATGACCTCTTGTCCTTGTGTTCCGGTGGGGCTGGTCTAGTCCAGCGATAGTGGCTCTACGTTCAGTTCCTGCCGGTCGCCGCTCTGGCGCAGCCGGACCTGGGTGGGTCGCCCGGCGACGGCGGGCGGCAAGCCGCGTTCGAAGGTGCGATAGACGCCGGCGATGGAGACCAGCTCGGGGCCGAAGTTCGAGCTGAACACGCGGGCGCCGGCGTCGCCATGGGCGCCGGCCAGGGCACGCCCGCGCAGCGGACCGTAGCAATGGATGCTGCCGTCGGCGATGACTTCGGCGCCGGGGCTGACGCCGCCCAGCAGCACCAGGTCGGCGTTGCGGGCGTAGATCTGCTGGCCCGATCGCAGCGGTCGGTCGATGTACATGGTCGGCGCCACGCCTGCAGTGGGCGGTGGTGCCGGCGCCGCTTGCGGTGCGGGCTCGGGTTCGGGTGCGGCCGCCGCGCGCGGCTCCGGCGTAGCCGGGGAGGAGCGGGCGTGTTCCGGCGCCAGGATCGCGATGCCTGCGTGGCGCGCGCCGGCGACCAGGGTCTCGGGCAGGTTGCAGACCGCGATCGGCTGCGTGCGATAGCGCCGCAGCAGGCTCATCAGACCGGTCCAGTCCACCCGCGCCGGCACCTGGGCGAGCGCCGAGAAGTCGAGCACGAGCGGCTCGCCGTTGAAAAAATCGGGCATGCCGCCGAGCATTACGTGCAGCGCGTCGGCCAGCTTTGCCGGCTCGGTCTCACGCAGTAGCGCGACCATGACGCCAAGGTTGCTGTCGCAGAATTCGACGGGCTTGGGTGCTGATGCGTCGGTCATGGGCGTCGGGGCTGCCGGCTAAATCGGAGAAGTCTACTTTTCGCCGCTGTCGCGGGCAAGTTGGCGTGGCCCGGCGGGGCGGTGCTCATTGCAGGGTCGGCGGGTGATCGATGAGGACACGCAGCTCGTCGGCGTCGAATACGTACTCGTGGTTGGAGAGTTCGTCCTGGATGCGCGCTTCGCCCTGTTCCGCGATGATGCGCTCGATTTCCTCGCGCCCGAGGCCGCGCAGGACGTCGGCGATGCGCTCGCGGTCCCGCGGCCAATCGTGGCGCAGCGGGCGGGCGGCGAAGAGGCGGACGGTTTCTTCGTGAAACAATCGCCGCAGCAGATCTTCGCAGTCCAGGCCGAGCAATTCGTCGTCGGTGACCGTGGACGCGAGCTGGTGTACCCGCGACCAGCCGTCGGCGTCGTGCGGATCGGCGCCCGGCAGCTTCTGCACGAACAGGCAGCTCGCGGCGCGCTCGTCGGCGGCCAGCCAGAGGCCGGTCTGCTGCTGCTCGGACCTCGCCAGGTAGTGGCCGAACATGGCCGCGACCGAGTCACCCTCGATCGGCACGAAGCTCTGGTNNTCTGGTAGGGGCGGTCGAGGCCGGCCACGTCGAGAGTCAGCATGAGGCGGCCGTCGGCGAACAACCGGGCGGGCGGCAGCGCCGGATCGAATTCGTCGGCGCGGGCGTGGCCGCGGATGTTGAGGGTGGCGTCGCAGTCCACCACCAGCAGTTGCACCGGACCGTGGCCCTGGAGTTGGAAGGTCAGTCGTCCGGGCTGCTTGAGGTTGCCGCCGATCACCGCGGTCACCGCCGCCACCTGGCCGAGCACGCCGGCGAGGGCCGTAGGGTAGCCGCGGCCCTGCAGCATCTGCTGCCAGACGCCGTCGAGGCGGGCGAAGGCGCCACGGATCTCGAGATCCTCGAACAGGAAGCGGCGGACGAAGCTGTCGCCGGCGGCGTCAGTCATCGCGTCGCCCGAGGAAGCTGGCGAAGGTCGCGGGTGCAAAGCCGACCAGCAGATGGCCGTCGTCGGTCTCGACCACCGGGCGCCGGATCAGGCTAGGGTTCTCCTGCATCAGTTGCACGGCGGCCGATTGGGTGTCGCACTCGCGCTGCTCCGGGCTCAGGCGCCGCCAGGTGGTACCTCGTGTGTTCACCAGGGTGCGCCAGCCCAGAACCTTGCACCAATCGTGCAGGCGCTTCGAGTCGATACCGGCCTGGCGATAGTCGTGAAAGTCGTAGGCGATCTCGTGCTCCTTCAGCCAGGCGAAGGCCTTCTTCATGGTGTCGCAGTTGCGGATGCCGTAGATGGTGGTCATGGCGGGTCGGATCGAAGCCGTCGAAAGCCGGATTCTATCGCTTCAGCGCACGCGCCAGCGCATCCGCCATGACGCCGCTCGCTGCTGCACGGGCTGCCTCCCGGCGAGGGGGCTTGGGACGGGCCTTGGTGGCTTGAGGGGCTGCTGCCCCCTTGGTCGGATCGGGGGTCGCATCCTTCAGTCGCATCGTCAGCGCGATGCGCTTGCGGGCGGTGTCCACCTCGATCACCTTGACGCGGACGATGTCGCCGGCCTTGACCAGTTCCCTCGGGTCCCGCACGAAGCGCTCCGACATCGCCGAGATATGTACCAGACCGTCCTGGTGCACGCCGACGTCGACGAAGGCACCGAAATTGGTGACATTGGTGACCACGCCCTCGAGCTGCATGCCGGTGGCGAGATCGGAGATCTTCTCGATGCCATCGCGGAAGCGGGCAGCGCGGAATTCCGGACGGGGGTCGCGGCCGGGCTTGTCGAGCTCGGCGAGGATGTCGCGCACGGTCGGCAGGCCGAAGCGCTCGTCGGTGAAGCGCGCCGGGTCCAGCGCCGCAAGCGCGCGGCTGTCGCCGATCAGCTCGCGGGCGCTGCGACCGAGCGCGGACAGGATGCGCTCGACCACCGGGTAGGACTCCGGGTGCACCGCCGAGGCGTCGAGCGGGTCGTCGCCGTCCATGATGCGCAGGAAGCCGGCGGCCTGCTCGAAGGTGCGCTCGCCCAGCCGCGGCACGTCGCGCAGAGCCCGGCGCCGGCGGAAGGGACCATGGTCGTCGCGGTGGGCGACGATGTTGGCGGCGAGTGAGGCGTTGAGCCCGGCGACCCGCGCCAGCAGTGCCGGCGAGGCGGTATTGACGTCCACGCCGACGGCATTCACGCAGTCCTCCACCACCGCGTCTAGGCGTCGCGCCAGGGCCGGCTGGCTGAGGTCGTGCTGGTATTGGCCGACGCCGATCGATTTGGGGTCGATCTTGACCAACTCGGCGAGCGGATCCTGCAATCGCCGCGCAATCGACACCGCGCCGCGCAGGCTGACGTCGAGTTCGGGAAACTCCCGCGCGGCGAGTTCGGAGGCGGAATACACGGATGCGCCGGCCTCCGAGACGACGACGCGGGTAAGGCCGAGCTGCGGCTGGCTGCCGATCAATTCCGCCACCAGTCGGTCGGTCTCGCGGGAGGCGGTGCCGTTGCCGATCGCCACCAGTTCGACCCCATGGCGGGCGGCCAGGGTCGCCAGCGTCGCCAGCGCACCCTTCCAGTCTCGGCGCGGCTCGTGGGGATGGATCGTGGCGGTGTCGAGCAGCTTGCCGGTGGCGTCCACCACCGCTACCTTGACGCCAGTGCGCAGCCCCGGGTCCAGCCCCATGGTGGGGCGTGGTCCTGCCGGCGCGGCCAGCAGCAGGTCCTGGAGGTTGTCGCCGAAGACGCGGATCGCCTCCTGCTCGGCGCGCTCTCGGACGGTCGAGATCAGCTCCAGCTCGAGGTGCAGCGATAGCTTGACCCGCCAGGCCCAGCGCACCGTGTCGCGCAGCCAATGGTCGCCCGGGCGGCCCTCGTCACGGATGCCGAAATGGGCTGCGATGCGGCCCTCGCAGGGGTTGGGGACGAGTGCCGCAGTGTCGTCCACGGGGTCGCTGTCGAGCCCCAGGGCAAGTCGCAGCACGCCTTCGTTGCGCCCCCGCAGCATCGCCAGCGCGCGGTGCGAAGGCACCCGCGACAAGGCCTCGCGAAAATCGAACCAGTCGCGGAATTTGGCCCCTTCGTTTTCCTTGCCGTCGATCACGGTCGACACCAGCATGCCGTGTTCGGCAAGGTAGGCCCGCAGCTCGGCGAGCAGGCCGGCGTCTTCGGCGAAGCGCTCCATCAGGATCTGGCGGGCACCGTCGAGCACGGCCTTGGCGTCGTCGAAACCGGCTTCCGGGTTGAGATAGGCCGCGGCCTCGTGTTCCGGGTCGAGGCTTGGGTCGGCCAGCAGGCGCTCCGCCAGCGGTTCGATGCCGGCCTCGTGGGCGATCATGGCCTTGGTGCGCCGCTTCTTGCGGTAGGGCAGGTAGAGGTCTTCCAGCGCCTGCTTGGTGTCGGCCGCGCGCAGTGCCTGTTCCAGGGCCGGGTCGAGCTTGCCCTGTTCGCGTACCGACTCGATCACCGCGTCGCGGCGCGCCTCGAGTTCGCGCAGGTAGCCCAGCCGCTCTTCCAACAGGCGTAGCTGGCCGTCGTCGAGACCGCCGGTGGCCTCCTTGCGGTAGCGTGCGATGAAGGGCACGGTGGCGCCTTCGTCGAGCAGGCGGATGGCAGCGGTGATCTGGCCGGTGCTGGCCTTCAGTTCGGCGGCGAGCCGTTGTTCGATCGGGGCGGGCATGATGGATGCGATTCAAGAAAGCGGCGGATCTTGCCGAAGTTCGGGGCGTGCGCGCAAGTCGCCCGCTGCCTGCCACCGACCGGAGACCCCTGCCGATGTTTCGATCCGCCGCCTGTCGCCTGCTGTTGGTCGCGATTTCGCCGCTGTCGTGCGCAGCCGCCGAGCCGCCGCTGCACCTCGCCCGCCTGCAGGCCTTGCCGCTGCCGAGCATGCGGGCGGAATCGCCGACGCCGGCACGCAGCCCGGATCCGACCCGGGCCTACGCGATCGACGCGGTCAGCTTCTATTTCGATGGCTTGCGGGTGGTGGCGGTGGGGCTCGACGGCGCCATCGCACAGGGCGAACTCGGCCGCCAGCGGCTGCAGGCGGCACTCGACGCCGGCGAAGTGCGCTTCGACGGGCGCCGCGATGCGGCCAGCGGCGAGCTGCGGGCGCGGGTCTGGATCGACGGGCGTCCCCTCGCCGAGGTCTTGCGCTGAGCCCGCCGCCTTGCTCAGCGGTGGATCGCCTGGGCCAGCCTGGCGCGATAGGTGCGCAGCGCCGGATGGCCCGGCGGCATCAGGTTGAAGACGTCGAGCATGGTGCGGCGACCGGCGTCGTCGTCGAAATCGCGATCGCGCCGCACCACCTCCAGCAGCATTTCGAGGGCATCCTCCCAGTGCCCGTCGGCGGCCAGCCGACGGCCCAGCGCGAGCCGCGCCGAGAGATCGGCGGGGTCTGCCGCAACCTGGGCCTCGAGGGCTTCCCGATCGCTGTCCCCATCGGCGCCGGCGGCGAGCGACAGGCGGGCGCTCAGTGCTTTCACCCGGTCCTCGTCGCGGGCGCGGTACTGCAGCGGCCGCAGCAGATCGCCGGCTTCGTCGGTGCGGCCGTCGGCGATCAGCAGTTCCGCGAGCTCGAGTTGTGCGCTCTCCAGCTCCGGCTCGGCGGCGAGCGCCTCCCGCAGCAGTGCCTCGGCGCCGGGGGCATCGTCGTCGGTGCGCAGTTCGCGTGCGCGGGCGACCAGGGCTTCGTTCGGGGAGGGAAGCCAGCGCGCGATGAATTCGCGCAGCGCGCCTTCGGGCAGGGCGCCGGAGAACTCGTCCACCAGGCGGCCATCGACGAAGGCCTTGACGTTGGGGATGCTGCGCACCGCGTAGTGGGCCGACAATTCCTGCTCGACGTCGGCATCGACCTTGGCCAGCCGCACCCGGCCGTCGAAGCTGTCGACCACTTGTTCCAGCACCGGCGTCAGGTTGCGGCACGGGCCGCACCATTCGGCCCAGAAATCCACCAGCACGAGCGCCTGCCGCGAGGCTTCGATGACCTCTTCGTGGAAATCTGTGGCGGAAACGTCCTTGCTGAATCGGCTCATCGACTGCTCCTTGTTCGCTACGGGGTTCGATCCAGACCACGTGGGGCCGACCTCGCCCAGATCAAGCCCGCAGCCCGCGCGACAGGTCCACCAGGGTCTGGCGCCCGAACCACTGTTCGCCTGCTGCCAGCTCGCGGGCGCGGCTCGCCACCGCGGCCTCGACGCACAGCATGCGACGGAACTCGTCGGGCGCCATGTCCGGTAGTTCGGCCGCGGCCTGCTGCCACGGATTCCACACCACCACGTCTCCGAAGCCGTCACACTGAATCGCCAGGCTGCGCCCGCCGTCGCGCAGCAACAGCGGGCCGTCGACCTTGCTGTAGATACGGTCGGTGGGCGCATCGATGCGCACGTGGTCGCCGCTGTCCACGCGCCGCTCGCCGCTCTGGGCATTGTCGCGATAGTGATGGCGGGCCAGTCCCTCGAGCCGCGTCTGCTCGACCTCGCCGACCCGCAAGTAGGTGTGTAGCGCAGTGGTGAAGGCAAAGGCACCGTGTCCGGTATTGCTGGCTTCCAATTCGATCGACAGCCGTTCGCCTTCGATCAGCACCGTCAATTCGAGGGCAAAGGCGAAGGGCCAGAGGGCACGGCTGGCGTCGTCGTCTTCGATGCGCAGCGTGGCCAGTGCGAAGTCGTCACCACTGCGGCGTTCGGCCACTGCCCATGGCCGGGTGCGCACCAGGCCATGGCGGGGCAGCCGCCCTTGGGCGGCGAACTGGGGCCAGCAAACCGGCACGCCGCCGCGGATCGCCCGGCTGCCGTCGAAGCAGGCCCGCTCGGACAGGAACAGCCACTCGCTGCCGCCGGCCGGGCACCAGGACACCAACTGCCCGCCGAACAGCGTGAGCACGGCCCGGGCGCCGCTGGCGGTGGCGAGCTGCAATGCGGGCTGGCCGTGAAGATCGAAGGTTTGGATCGGGTCCATCAGCGGGGTTTCCTCGTGGTGGGGCGTTGCGGCGTGTCGCTGGCGCAGTCCCATGGCAGGGCGCGTGTCTGCCGCGGGCCGCATGGCGAAGGCGGTCATGCGGCGTCGGCCAGTTCGGCGTGGCGGAAGCAGCTCACGAGGTGGTCGTTGACCATGCCGGTGGCCTGCATGTGGGCGTAGCAGATGGTACTGCCGACGAACTTGAAGCCGGCCGCCTTGAGCGCCTTGCTGAGGGCGTCGGATTCGGCCGTGGTGGCCGGTACCTCGGCAAGGCTGCGCCAGTGGTTGACGCGGGGATGGCCGTCGACGAAATCCCAGACGAAGCGATCGAAGCTGCCGTAGCGCGCCTGCAATTCGAGAAACGCGCGGGCGTTGCCGATCGTGGCTTGGATCTTGGCACGGTTCCGGACGATGCCGGTGTCGGCGAGCAGGGCCTGGGCATCGGCCTCGCTGAACGCCGCCACCGCGGCCGGATCGAAATCGGCGAAGGCGCGTCGATAGCCTTCGCGCTTGCGCAGGATGGTGATCCACGACAATCCGGCCTGGGCGCCTTCGAGCACCAGAAACTCGAACAGCTTGCGCTCGTCATGGACCGGTACGCCCCATTCCTCGTCGTGGTAGCGCACGTAGCGTGGATCGTCGCCGCACCAGCCGCAGCGGCCCCGGTCGGTGGCGCTCGTGTGCGCGCGGCGCAGGCCGTCCATCATCAACACCAGGGCACTGCGCTCGTCGGCGTCGAGGCTCTGCCAGTGGCGCCCTTCGAGCCCGGCTGTGAGTGCGTAGGCGAGGTTGAGGGAGGGCCGGTGGCCGGCCGCGAGCAGGCGCCGCAGGCTCTCGGCCACACCGATGCGTTGCAGCGTGGCGAGGTCGCGGATGCCGATGTCCGCCAGCCAGGCGGCGGAGCGTGGACCCAGATTGGGTAGCTGGGCGAGGGGAAGGCGAGTCATGGGGCGGTCCCGGCGACAAAGCGGGAATTCTGCCGCCACCGACGTCGAAAGCAAAACGCCGCCCGCCGGCGGCGTGTCGCTCAGAACTGCTGCAGCGACAGCACGCCGAGCTTGACGGTGTTGTCCTCGGGATCGTTGGAGAGCACGAAGCCGAGATTCTGGACGAATCGCAGCATGCGCTCGTTTTCCGAGAGGAAAACGCCGTTCATGTATTTCAGGCCACGGTCACGGGCGGTTTCGATGAGAATGCCCATCAGCCGGCGGGCGAGGCCCCGGTGCTGCCATTCGTCGGCGACCACCACCGCGAATTCGCAGGACTCGGCGTCGGGATTGACCGCATAGCGGCACACGCCGACCTGCACCTCGCCGTCGGCGCCGCCTTCGTCGTTCTCGGCCGGCACCGTGGCGACGAAGGCCATCTCGCGGAAATAGTCGATCTGCGTCATGCGCACGACCATGGCCGGCGGCAGTTCGCGCACCGTGTTCATGAAGCGGAAGTACTTGGTCTGCGGCGAGAGCTTGCGCACGAACTCGACCTCGTTCTCGGCATCTTCGGGTTTGATCGGCCGGATCGTGACCTCGGTGCCCTCGGACTGCCAGGAACTGATCAGGTGCGACGGGTAGGGGTGGATCGCCATGTGCGAATAGCGCTCCGCGCCAGGCGCGACGTTGTCCACGACGATGCGGGCGTCCACCGCGACCGCGCCGTGCTCGTCGACGATCAGCGGGTTGATCGTCAGCTCACGAATCCACGGCAGCTCGCAGATCATCTCCGAGACCCGCAGCAGCACGAACTCGAGTGCCTCCATGTCGGCCGCCGGCATGGTGCGGAATTCGCCGAGCATCGGGGCGATGCGCGCGGACTTGATGAGGTCGCGGGCGAGATAGGGGTTGAGCGGTGGCAGCGCCACCGAGCGGTCCCGATGCACGTCGACGCGGTTGCCGCCTTCGCCGAAGGTGACGACCGGGCCGAAGACCGCATCGCGGGTGCTGCCGACCATCAGTTCCCGACCATTCGGCTTGGACACCATCGGCTCGATCGCGACGCCGTTGACGGTGGCCTCGGGATGGTTCTTGCGGATGCTGTCGAGGATCTCCTGATAGGCCGAACGCACTGCTGCGAGATTGTTGAGATTGAGCCGGACGCCGCCCGAATCGGTCTTGTGGGTGATGTTGGGCGAATCGATCTTCATCACCACCGGCAACCCGATCTCCTCGGCCAATACCATCGCCTCGGTGGCCGAGCGGGCGATCACGGTCTGGGCGATCGGGATGCGGAAGGCCGCGAGCAGCGCCTTGGATTCCATCTCGTTGAGCACCTTGCGGCGCTCCGACAGGGCGGTTTCGATCACCAGCCGGGCACTCTCGATCGACGGTGCCCGCAGGTGCGAGAGCGAGGCCGGCGTCTGCACCAGCAGCTTCTGGTTCTTGTAGTAGGCGGAAATCTGACTGAACAGCTCGACCGCCGGTTCCGGCGTGCGCTGCGAGGGCAGGCCGGCCTCGAGGAACAATTGGCGCGATTCGAGCACCATCTCGCGCCCGATCCAGCAGGCCAGGATCGGCTTGTCGGCCTTCTCGTCGATCTCGATGACGGTGCGCGCGACCTCGGTTGGCGAAGTCAGCGCCTGGGGCGACATGATCACCAGCACGCCGTCCACGTTGGCATCTTCGAGCACGATCGACAGGGTCTTGCCGTAGCGCTCGGCGTCGGCGTCGCCGAGGATGTCGATCGGATTGCCGCGCGACCAGGCCTTGGGCAGGAACTCGTTGAGCTTGGCCACCGTCGCTTCGGACAACTGGGCGAGCGGAATGCCCAGGTCGGCGGCACGGTCTGCCGCCATCACGGCCGGGCCGCCGCCATTGGTGATGATGAGAAGGCGATCGCCGCGGGGGTGGAAGTTCGTGAATAGGGCGTTGGCGGCGGCGAACATCTGGCCGATGCTGTACAGGCGCACCGCACCGGAACGGCGCAGGGCGGCATCGAACACCGCGTCTTCGCCGACCATCGTGCCGGTATGCATCAGCGCTGCGGCCGAACCGGCGGCGTTGCGCCCGACCTTGATCACCAGCACCGGCTTGACCCGCGCCGCGCCGCGCAGGGCGCTCATGAAGCGGCGGGCGTCGCGCACCCCTTCCACGTAGAGGAAGATACTTTCGGTGCGCGAATCCGACATCAGGTATTCGACGATCTCGCCGAAGTCGATGTCGCTCGAGGCACCCAGCGAGATGACGTTGGAAAAGCCCACGTTGTTGGGCTTGGCCCAGTCGAGTATGGCTGTGCACAGGGCGCCGGACTGGGACACCAACGCAATCGAACCCTTGTGGGCGTTCCCCTGGGCGAAGGAGGCATTGAGCCCCAGATCGGGCCGCAACAGGCCGAGGCAGTTGGGCCCGAGGATGCGGATGCGGTGGCGCCGCGCGTTTTCGAGCACCGCGCGCTCCAGGGCGGCGCCGCGCGGACCGCTCTCGGCAAAGCCCGCCGAGAGGATCACGACCGACTTGGTGCCGGCCTGCCCGCAGAGGTCGACGATCGCCGGGACGGTGGCCGCCGGAGTCGCGATGACTGCCAGGTCGAGGCGATGGGGGACGTCTTCGACCGACTTGTAGCAGGGCTGGTCGAACACCGTTTCGCGGTTCGGATTGATCGCGAACAGGCGCCCCTTGTAGCCGGCGTCCAGCATGTTGCGAAAGACGATCGAGCCGATCGAGCCTTCGCGATCGCTGGCGCCGATGATGCCGACCGAGCGGGGCTCGAACAGCGGAGTCAGGTAGTGTCTTTCCTTCATCTGGGGATCCTGCGGTGGGGCGGGCCGGCTGTCGTCGTTGCGGGCGGCAGCGCACCGGCCCGCGGGCGTCGACCCGCTGTCTTCGAATTTCTGCCCCGCATCATGCGCTCGGCATCACGTCGGTATCGGCGATTGTCTTCGCCGCTTGAGCGCTGTTTGCGGCATATTGCGACGCACAAAACCAATTTTTGCACATCTGCCGCGTCGGTGGGCAATACGTGGCGACGAGGCGACACCGGGTGGGGCTCGGGGCTTGCACTTTGCTGCTGCTTGTGCCGGGCATGCATCGGTGTCGTCCTCAGCCGAGGGTGAAATAAAAGCGCGCACCCTCGCCGGGTGCCGATTCGGCCCACACCCGTCCGCCGTGGCGCTGGATGATGCGCTGGACGGTCGCCAGGCCGATGCCGGATCCTTCGTACTGGCTGTGGCGGTGCAGGCGCTGGAAGGGCTGGAACAGCTTGCCCGCGTGGTTCATGTCGAAGCCGGTGCCATTGTCGGCGACGCAATAGGCGAGCTGGTCGTCGCGCCGTTCGGCCAGGAATCGCAGCTTGGCGACCTCCCGTTCCGCGCTGAACTTCCAGGCGTTGCGCAGCAGGTTTTCCATCACCACCCGGATCAGTACGCGGTCGGCCTGGACCACCAGGCCGGCAGTGACCTCCAGGTCGGTCCGTCGCTCGGGGGCCTCGGCCCGCAGCTCGTCGACGATCTGGATCGCCATCTCGGACAGATCCACCGACTCCTTGCGCAGGGTCTGGCGCGTCAGGCGGGCGAGTTCGAGCAGGTCGTCGATGAGGTTGGCCATGCGATGGCTGGCCGCGCGGATGCGCTGCAGGTATTGCATGGCGAGGCTGTCCAGGCGTTCGCGGTAGTCCTCTTCGAGCACGTGGGCGAAGCCGTCGATCGCCCGCAGCGGTGCCCGCAGGTCATGGGAGACCGAGTACGAGAAGGCCTCCAGTTCGCGGTTCGAGGCCTCGAGTTCGGCAGTCCGCAACTGCACCCGGTTCTCGAGCTCGTGGTTGATGTTCTTCAGCGTCAGTTCGGCGATCTTGCGGGTCGAGATGTCGTCGAGGGAGCCGTTGATGCCGACCACGCTGCCATCGGGCGCCGGCACCGGGCGGGTGGTCGCCTCGATCCAGCGGATCTCGCCGCCGGCCGTGCGCAAGCGCAGCTCGGCTTCGAAATGACTGCCGGGCGTGCTCAGCAGGTGGGCGACCCGACGCTGGAACTTGCTGCGATCGTCCGGATGCAGGAATTCCTCGAGCGGCGCACCCAGGCTCTCGGCGATGCCGAAGCCGGAGATCTTGGGCCAGGCGCTGTTGAGGAAGGTCAGGCGGCCTTCGGTGTCGGTCTGGAAGATCACCTCGTTCACCGACTCGACGACGTCGCGGTATCGCGCCTCGCTCTCGCGCAGCGCGCGCTGGGCGGCGAGGCGTTCACCGATGTTGCGCAGCACGCACAGCACCACCGGCTCTTCGTCCAGTTCCACCGGCACCGCCGTGGCTTCGACGTCCAGCGCTTCGCCGTCGACGCGGCGGAACTGGAGTTGCTCGGCGATCGCGGCCCGCTCGCTGTTGGTGCTCATCAGGCCGGAAATGCGCTGGCGCGCATCGATCTGGTGCTCGGGATCGATCAGATCGAGCATCTGCCGACCCAGCAACTCGTCCTCGGCGGCGGCGCCGAAGAGCTTGACGCAAGCCGGGTTGGCGAGGCGGATGACACCGTCGCGGTGGACGAAGATGGCGTCCGGCGACAGATTCACCAGGCTGCGGTAGCGCGCCTCGCTGGCATGCAGCGCGCGCAGCGCGGCGATGCGCTCGTCGATGTCCTCGAACACGGCAATGTACTGGCGGGCGTCGCCGCTCTGGTCGCGCAGCAGGCTGAGGTTCATGCGTATCCAGATCTCGCGGCCGTCCTTGCGGGTAAAGCGCTTCTCGCGGGTGTTGGTGATCCAGCTTCCGTCGAGGATGCGCGCAAGCGCCTCGCGATCGGCCGGGCGGTCGTCCGGATGGGTGACGAGCAGCGCCGAGCGGCCGACCAGCTCTTCGCGGCCGAAGCCCAGCATCTGGCACAGCGTGTCGTTGGCTTCGACCCATTTGCCGTCGAGACCCAGACTGGCGATGCCCACCGGCGCCTGCTGGAAGGTGGTGCGGTAGCGTGCCTCGCTGTCGGCCAGCGCCTGCTGCGCCAGGCGCTCTGCCGTGATGTCGCGGATGACGCCGCGATAGCCGGTGAGGCGACCATTGGCGTCGCGCAGCGGACGGCCGGAAATCGCATACCAGCCTGCGTCCGGCCGGCCTTCGTCGATGCGGAAGATGAAATCCGAAAAGGCCTTGCCGGCCTGCTGGGCCGTCGCCAGCTCGGGCCAATGGCCGCCGCTGCCGCACTCCTCGGCGATCTGCTGCAGGGAGTGACCGTGCCAGCGCTCACGGATCCAGGGGGCCAGCGATCCGCCGGCGGTGGCGATGTCCGAGAAGCGCAGCCCCTCGTCCTGCTCCCAGTACCAGTCCGAAGACAGCGCCACCAGATCGCGAAAGCGCTCCTCGCTCGCGCGGCGCTCGCGGGCCGCCTCGATGCGGCCGGTGAGGTCACGGCCGACCCCGCGGTAGCCGGTGAAATGGCCGTTGCGCTCGAGCATCGGGCGGCCGATGAACTCGAGGTGGCGCAGTCGGCCTTCGCTGTCGCGGCGCGAGGTCACCACCCGCAACTCCTCGCGCCTGGCGATGCAGGTGCGGTAGTCGTCCCAGAATCCGTCTGGAAGGTCTTCGAATTCGAGCTCCCACGGCCGCATGCCGATGAAGGTGCTGGGGTCCATGTTGGCGGTGCTGCGGATGCCATTGCTGACCAGGGTGAAGCGGTGCTGGCCGTCCACCTCCCACAGCCAGTCCGCCGACAGTTCGATGAAATCGAGCAGGCGGCGCTGGTTGGACTCGGCGATCTCGGACACGGTCTGGCTGAAGGCCACCGCGAATTCGTAGCGGTTCTGCAGCCGCTTGAGCACCTCGTAGGCGAGCAGCGCGGCCAGCGCGATCAGCACGCCGCTGGCGAACGGCAGGTAGCGCTGCCAGCCGACCAGGCTCGAGCCGCGGTAGCGGGCAGTGACCGCCCACGGGTCGAAGCCGCCGGCCAGCGCCAGGCGGCCGACGCCGGGCTCGGGCGGGCGCCGGCGCCCGAGTTCGAGCGCGATACGCGGCGCGCCGGCTCCGGCTTCGTCGAGCAGCCGCGCCATCGAATAGGTTTGTGACCAGCCGTCGGGCAGGCGCAGCACCAGGCGCACGCTGCGGCTCGGGATGTGCTCGCTGAGTTCCACCACCGGCACTTCGCCCTCGAGCCGGCTGTTGTCGAGGGGGGGGCCGAGGCGTTCGGCCAGTTGCTCGCGCAGGCGGTCGGCGTCGGCCTGGGGACCTTGCGGGGCGAGCAGCAGGTCGAGCGCTTCGAGGAAGGCGCTGACGTAGGTGGCGGCGCTGCGGGCAGCGCTCGTGAGGCGGTGTTGGGCGTTCTCTTCGAGCGCCCGGTGGACGGCATAGCTGGCGACGATGGCCAGCGCGATCCCCACCGCCAGCACCACGCGGGCAATGAACTTGCGCTGGGCCAGGCGCTGCAGGCGGGTGTTCTTCACCACCGGCGGCACGCTCCCGTGCGCCGTGAATCCGCCCGGGTCGCATTCCGGGCGCCGATTTCGCTGCTGCAGACTTGCCGGTGCACGCCGAGCCGCCGGTTACGCAGATGCCAAATGATACGGCCTGAGGGGGCTTGGCGCATCATCGGCAGGGGGCGGCGGGATGCGTCCGGAGGGCGGCGGCGATAGAATCCGTGCTCGCCAAAACGGGCCCGCCGGGGGTGGGCAGAATCATGCTCGAACTGAAGGATTCCAGCCTGCTGAAGGCGCGGTGCCTGATCGACGATCAGTGGATCGGCGCCAGCGATGGCGAATGCATCGACGTGGACGATCCGGCCAGCGGCCGGCTGGTCGGCCGGGTGCCGCGGTTGAGTGCGGCGCAGATCGACCAGGCCATCGCGCTGGCCAACGCCACCGAGTACGGACTCGCGGCGTATTCCTTTTCGCGCGACGTGGGCCGCACCTTCCGCGTCGCCGAGGCGCTGGAGTTCGGCATGGTCGGCAGTAACACCGGTGTGATGTCCGACGAACTGGCGCCCTTCGGCGGCGTCAAGCAGTCGGGCATCGGCCGCGAGGGATCGCGCTACGGCATCGAGGGATACCTCGAAATGAAGTACCTGTGCCTGGCCGGAATCGACCGCTGATGGGGGCGGCGAGCCATCCCCATCGAGCTGCGCCGTCTCCCTGGGTGGCTCGCTTCGCGCCGCTGATCGCCGATGGCGGTACCGTGTTGGACTTTGCCTGTGGTGGCGGCCGCCATGCCCGCTGGCTGGCTGCGCGGGGTCATCCGGTGGAGGCCGCGGACCGCGACGCCGACGCGCTGGCGGGTCTGCAGGGCGTGGCTGGCGTGCACACCGTGCACGCCGATCTGGAAGACGGCCGGTGGCCGTTCGGGAATCGCCGCTTTGCCGCCGTGGTGATGACCAACTATCTGTTCCGGCCGCGTTTCGGGGCGATGCTGGACCTCGTCGAGGCCGGTGGTTTGCTGATCGCCGAGACCTTCATGGTCGGCAACGAGCGCTTCGGCAAACCCAGCAACCCGGATTTCCTGCTGCAGCCCGGCGAGTTGCTGGCACGCACCGCCGACGCGTTCACGGTGGTGGCTTTCGAACAGGGTGAGACCGCGCAGCCGCGGCCGGCGGTGGTGCAGCGCATCTGCGCCGTGCGAAGTGCGTCGCCGACGCGCTTGCCTAGGCCCGGCGCCGCTGGAAGCTGATCCGCCCGGCGACGGTCGCCATAGGTGGCTGCATGGCGGCCGCCGGGGGTCGTGGCGGTCGCTCGATCCGGACTGCGAAGTGGCCGGCCCCGGACCCGGTAGCAGAAAGTTTGATTTGCGTCAGCACTTCGGTGCATGGCGCTTGCATGAAATGCTGCAGTGCAGCATGCTCCGGCTCAGGACATGTCACACCTTGAGGAGACCCCGATGCCTGCTTTCGCTCGCCTGTCGCTTTCGCTGCTGCTTTCGATCGCCGCAACGTCCCACGCCGACGAGGCCGTCCACTGGGCCTACGACGGCCACGGCGGGCCCGATCACTGGGCCGAACTGTCGTCCGACTTCGCCATGTGCGGGATGGGACGCAATCAGTCACCGGTGGATCTGGTGGCGCCGGTCGAGGCCTCGCTCAGTGGCATCGACTTCGACTATCCGCTGCAAGGCAACGAGATCATCAACAACGGCCATACGGTGCAGGTGAACGTCGCACCGGGCAGTTCGATTCGGGTCGACGACCATCGCTACCTCTTGAAGCAGGTGCATTTCCATACCCCCAGCGAGAATCGGATCAACGGCAAGAGCTTTGCTGCCGAAGCCCATTTCGTGCATGCCGACGCGGCCGGCAACCTGGCCGTGGTCGCGGTCCTGTTCGACGATGGTGACAGCAGCCCGGCGTTGGCCGCCCTCGATCCGGAGCTGCCGGACCACGCCGGCGAGCACCACAGCCTTCGGGCCGGCAACGCGATCGCCGCATTGTTGCCGGAAACGCGCGAATACTTCGAATACAGCGGTTCACTCACCACTCCGCCATGCTCGGAAGGCGTGCGCTGGTTGGTGATGAAGCAGCCGATGACGATTTCGCCGGCCCAGCGCGAGACGCTGGCGCGGGTCATGCACGGGCCGAACAACCGGCCGGTGCAGCCGTTGAACGCGAGGCTCGTGCTGGACTGAAGCCTACACGGGCACGCCAGCGCCCGACTCGGCAAGGATCCGGCCGGCCAGTCGGGCGAGGCCGGCTGGCCGGAGATCGTCGCAGGGATAGCGGCGGGCATCGGCGAAGCGGCGATAGTTGCGGTTCTGGCTGCGGTGGTAGAGCGGGTCGTAGTGCAGGTCGATGAGTTCGGCGAACAAGGTCGGCAGATCCCTTCTCGCGGCCAGTTCGCACCATCGTTCGAGGGTCTCGTTGCTCTGCAGGCTCTTCAGGCAGGACAGACGGAACGCCAGATCGTCGGGATCGTCACCCAGGTACTCGTAGTCGCGCAGCAGGAATTCGAGCCGCGCTTCGCGGGTGGCATCGATCGCCACGCACGGGCTGGCGCGCATCGCCTCGATCAGCGCGTCCGGGACATGCACGCGACCGATCTTCTTGCTCTCGGCCTCGACGAATACCGGTCGGGCGGAATCGAGGCCGACGAGTCGCGACCAGATGCCGGATTCGAACCGCTTCTGCGACGGCTGAGGGCGACCGGGCAGGGCGCCCAGGACCGAGCCCTTGTGTTGCGCGAGGCCTTCGAGATCGAGGATCTGCGCACCCTCCGCGGCCAGCGCTTCGAGCAGTCGCGTCTTGCCGCTGCCGGTGGCGCCGCACACCACCCGCCACGTGAAGCGCTTGGCGAACTCGTCGATCTGTTGCACCGCGTGGCGGCGCCAAGCCTTGTAGCCGCCGTCCAACTGACAGGCATCCCAGCCGATCATGCGCATCCAGCTCGTCATCGAGCCGCTGCGCTGCCCTCCGCGCCAGCAATAGATCAGCGGCCGCCAGCCGCGCGGGCGATCGAGGAAATGCGCTTCCAGGTGCTTCGCGATGTTCTTCGCCACCAGCGCACCGCCGACACGTCGGGCATCGAACGGTGAAACCTGCTTGTACAGGGTGCCGACGCGGGCGCGTTCGTCGTCGTCGAGAACCGGGCAGTTGATTGCCCCGGGAATCGCGTCCTCGGCGAATTCGGCCGGCGAACGTACGTCGATGATCTCGTCAAACTCGCCCACCTGTGCTACGGTCGCGACGCCTTTGCTCATGCCTTTCCTGCCCGTTCGGGCGAAGTTTCGGGACCGCCGGCTGTGGCGGCATCTTCCATGGAATCGATCAGACTCACGCAATTTTCCCACGGCGGCGGATGCGGCTGCAAAATCGCGCCGGCGGTGCTGGCGGACCTGCTCGCGCGGTCGCCGGCCGGAATCGTGCCGAGCCAGTTGCTGGTTGGCGCCGATACCGCCGACGATGCCGCGGTGTATCGGCTCAACGAGCGCCAGGCGATCGTCGCGACCACCGATTTCTTCACACCGATCGTCGATGACCCCTTCGATTTCGGCCGTATTGCCGCAACCAATGCGATCTCCGACGTCTACGCCATGGGTGCGACGCCGATCATGGCGCTGGCGGTGGTCGGCATGCCGCTGGACAAGCTGCCCGCCGAGGTCATCGGCCGCATCCTCGAGGGCGGCGCCTCGGTCTGTCGCGACGCCGGTATTCCGATCGCGGGCGGTCACTCGATCGATGTGCTCGAGCCGATCTACGGCCTGGTTGCGCTCGGCGTGGTCGATCCGGAACGCGTGCGACGCAACGACGCGGCCCGTGCCGGTGATCGCTTGCTGCTCGGCAAGCCGCTCGGCGTCGGTGTGCTCAGCGCGGCGCTGAAGCAGGGTCGGCTCGACGGGGACGGCTACCGCGAGATGCTGCGCCACACCACCCGGCTCAACACGCCGGGGCCGAGACTGGCGCAGATCGACGGCGTACACGCGATGACCGACGTCACCGGCTTCGGCCTCGCCGGCCACCTGCTCGAGGTCTGTCGCGGTTCGCGGCTGGCGGCCGAGCTCGACGCCGCCGCGCTGCCGCTGATCGCGGCGGCCGAGGGCTTTGCCCGCGACGGTATCGCCACCGGCGCCTCGGCGCGCAACTGGTCGGGCTATGGCGGGCAGGTCGAACTGAGGGCGGGCGTGCCGGCGCACCTGCGCACCTTGCTGACCGACCCACAGACCAGCGGTGGCCTGCTGGTGACTTGCGCCGCCGATGCGCTGGCGGCGGTGCGTGCGGTGTTCGCCGACGAAGGCTTCGACGAGCTTGCCGAGATCGGCCGGCTGGTGGCGGGCGCGCCGGCCATTGTCGTCGGCTGAAGGTCGTCGGTCTCAGCTGCCGCCGACGAGCAGCGGGCGCAGGGCCCGCCAGACGTGATCCAGGATGGCCGGCTGCGCTGCGGCAGTGGGGTGCAGGCCATCGTCGAGGAAGGCGGCCGCGTCGAGGGCGATGGGTTCGAGCAGGAAGGGCAGCAGGGCGACCTCGTGGTCGTCGGCGACGCGAGTGAAGCTTTCCTGGAACTTGGCGGCGTAGACCGGTCCATAGTTCGGTGGCAGCCGCATCCCGATCAGCAGCACGCGGGCGCCGGCCGCGTGGGCGGCATCGATCATTCCCGCGAGATTGCGGCGCATCAGAGGTGGAGGCAGGCCGCGCAGGCCGTCGTTGGCGCCGAGCGCGAGGATCAGCACGTCGGGCCGGTGGCGTTCGAGTGCGTTGGGCAGACGGGAGTGGCCGCCAGCGGTGGTTTCGCCGCTGACGCTGCCATTGACCACGCGTCCCTCGAAGCCTTCGGCGGCGAGGCGACCCTGCAACAGACTGGGCCAGGACTGATCCGCCCGCAGGCGATAGCCGGCGGATAGACTGTCACCCCACACCAGGATGTCGTCGGCATGAGCGCCGGCGACCACCAGCAAGAGGCACAAGGATACGATGGACCGCAACAACAGCATGACGCTCTCCAAGGCAGTGATCGAGGCGCGCGCCCTCGGTCGTCGGGTCGACCTGGCCGGCAACGCACAGCCACTGACCATTCTCGACGACATCAGTTTCGCCGTGGGCGCCGGGGAATCGGTCGCCATCGTCGGCGCCTCCGGTTCCGGGAAGTCTACCTTGCTTGGGCTGCTCGCCGGCCTCGATACGCCGAGCAGCGGCGAGGTGCGGGTGGACGGCCAGTCGCTGTTCGCGCTCGACGAGGACGAGCGCGCGGCCCTGCGCGGTGCGCGCATCGGCTTCGTATTCCAATCGTTTCAGCTGCTGCCGGCGCTGACGGCGCTCGAGAACGTGATGTTGCCCCTCGAGCTGGCCGGCGTGGCGTCGGCCGAGGCGCAGGCACGGCACTGGCTCGAGCGGGTCGGCTTGGCCGGGCGCATCGGCCACTACCCCCGCCAGCTTTCCGGCGGCGAGCAGCAGCGGGTCGCGTTGGCACGGGCCTTTGCGCCGCGCCCGTCCTTGCTGCTCGCCGACGAACCCACGGGCAACCTCGACGCGGGTACCGGCGCCGCGATCATCGACCTGTTGTTCTCGCTCAATCGCGAGCACGGCACGACCCTGCTGCTGGTCACCCACGATGAGGCGCTGGCCGCCCGCTGCGGGCGCCAACTGCGGATGCGGGCCGGTCGTCTGGCCGAGGCGGTGCCTGCGTGAGGGTCGAACGGCCGGGCATGGCACGCGAGATTGAGCCCGATCAAGTTTCCGCGCCGGTGACGTATCGGAAATTTTCGTGGCGTGCTGGAATGACAAGGTATGCTGCGACGGCCGGCAATGACCGATTGCATGCACTGCCATACCCACCCGACTGTGTTCGAACGAGGTCCTTCCCATGCCGCTGATCGAATGGAACGCTTCGATGGCCACCGGCCACATGGAGATCGATGCCCAGCACACCGTGCTGGTGGCGATTCTCAATCGCCTCCATGATTCCATCCAGGCCGGAGAAGGCGAGGCGACCACCGCGCTCGTACTCAAGGAATTGATCGAATACACGCGCTATCACTTCCGCAGCGAAGAGGCGCTGATGGTCCACATTCCGAGCGAGGTCGCGCAGGCCCACAAGAACAACCATGCCCGCCTGATCCAGCAGGTGCGCGAGTTCGAGGCGCAGTGCGAGCGCGGCGAGATCCACCCCAGCGAGTTGCTCGACTTTCTCAAGGACTGGCTGCTGCTGCACATCACCGGCACCGACAAGCAGTTGGCCAGCGCCCTCAACAAGGAGCGCCAACCGGCCTGAGCCCGCGCGCGGCCCGGGCAGGAGACCGGCGTACCAGGCACTGAAGCTCCGCACGGGTGGATGGGTGGCCCCGCTTCGGCCGGCTGTTCGTTGCCCGCCCTCACCATGGCCTTCGCGTCCGATCGAATCCGTGCTCGGCCGACCGCTCCGATCGCCCCCGAACCGTGCGCTCAGAGCGAGGCGAGTATGCCGCGCGCCGCGGCAAGGCCGCTTCGCACAGCGCCTTCCAGGGTTGCCGGATAGGGCCCGCGGGTGTAGTCGCCGGCCAGCCAGAGCCCTGGCACGGGCGTAAGGTTGTCGGGCCGGTCGAGTCCGGGACGGCACGAAAACGTGGCCCGCTTCTCGGCGATGGTGCGTACCCAGATGGGCGATGGCAGGCGCCCGAATGCCTGCTCGAGTTGTCGCTGGACGGCCAATTCCAGTTCCCGATGGGGCAGTTCGTCGAAGCCGCTGCGGGCACTGACGACCGCGGCCAGTAGACCGTCCGGGCCGCCCAGGCACCCCCGGTCGAACAGCCACTGGGCCGGCCCGTCGGAGAGACCGAGCATCGGCGGGCCGATGTCGGGCGGCCGGTCGAACTGCAGGTAGACCGTCGTGATCGGCTGATAGTCGAAGGCGGAGATCGTCCCGCACAGGGACGAGAGCCCCGGCAATGGGGCCAGCAGGGCACCGGCATGGTGGGGCGCAGTGGCCACCACCACCTGGTTGTAGCCGGCCCAGCTGGGGCCGCCGTCGAGCCAGAACGCACCGTCCTCGATGCGGATCGCGCGGATCGGGTCCGAGGTGCGCACGCTGTGGCCTCGCCGGCCGAGCCAGCGTGTCGCCGGCACCGGAAACAGCTCGGACAGGTCGACACGGGGAATCAGCAACTCACTCGCCGCACTGCCGGCGGCGAGGCTGTCGCGCAGGACGTTGGCGAAGACCTGGGCCGAGGCCTCGGCGGCCGGCGTGTTGAGCGCCGCCACGCACAGGGGTTCCCACAGTCGCGCGCGCAGGGTCGCGGTCTGAGCGGTATCGATCAGCAGATTGGTCACCGACCGGTCCGGGGCGATCTGCCAGTCGTGGTGCCGCAGGTGACGGATCAACCGTGCCGCGGCGAAGCGGTCGGCCCAGTCGATGCCGCGGGCACGGGCGAGGCCGACCGCGAGGTGCAGCGGCGACGGCAGGCGGGCGGCACGCAGCGCGAAGCCGTCGGCGTAAGCGATGGTGAGCGGCAGGCTTTCGAGCACCTTGGGGGAGACGCCGACCTGGCGCATGGTCTGCAGCAGCTGGGTATAGGCGCCGATCAGGATGTGCTGGCCGTTGTCCACCGGTGGTTCCTGGCGGGTGACCACCCGTGCGCGACCGCCGAGTACGCGGCCCGACTCGAACACCGTCGCCCGCACCCGCTCCGAGCGGGCCAGTGCGACGGCGCAGGCAAGCCCGGCGTAGCCGCCGCCGATGACGGCGATTTCGGGCTTCACGCCCGAATCCAGGTGGTGCCGGCCAGCCAGATCTTGCGCAGTGGCGTCAGCGAGGTGCGGCGATCCAGCACCTGGAAACCGTCGGCGCGGATCTCGTCGAGCAGGCTGCGGTAGATCGACGCCATCACCAGGCCGGGGCGCTGGCTCTTGCGGTCCACCGCCGGCAACTGCTCGAATGCCTTGCGATAGAAGGATTCCGCCCGCTGGAACTGGAATTCCATGAGTTCACGGAAGGCGGCGCCGTAGCGCGCCTCGAACAGATCGTCCGCAGGCACGCCGAAGCGTTGCAGTTCCTCGACCGGCAGGTAGATGCGGCCGCGACGGGCGTCTTCACCGACGTCGCGGATGATGTTGGTGAGCTGGAACGCCATGCCGAGATCGTGGGCGTACTTCAGGGTCTGGCGGTCCTGGTAGCCGAAGATGCCGGCCGACAGCAGGCCGACCACGCTGGCGACGCGGTAGCAGTAGAGCTGCAGGCCGCGGAAATCTGCGTAGCGCGCCTGCACCAGATCCATCTGCATGCCGTCGATGATTTCGAGCAGTTGTTCGCCCGGGAGGTCGAAGTCGTGGGCCACCTCCGCCAGCGCCTGGCCGACCGGATGCCTGGGGCTGCCGTCGGCGATCTGGCCCACCTCGTCGCGCCACCAGTCGAGCTTGTTCTGGGCGATCGAGGGGTCGTGGCACTCGTCGACCACGTCGTCCACCTCGCGACAGAACGCATACAGGGCGGTGATTGCGCGGCGCCGGTGGGGGGGGAGGAAGAGGAAGCTGTAGTAGAAGCTCGAGCCGCTCGCGGCCGCCTTGTCTTGGCAGTACTGGTGTGGATCCATGTCGGTTCAGCGAGTTGTCGCGCGCCACACCAGGCGGGCCCAGTCGGCCTTGCCCAGAGTGGGTCGGTGGCGGAACACATCGTAGCCGACGGCCTCGATCCGTTCCAGAATGCGCAATCCGCCTTCGACCACCAGCCGCAGCTCCCAGCCGATGCGGCCCGGCAAGCGCCGGGCGAGGGGCGCGCCGTCGAGAATCATCTGGCGTGCCCGCGCCACCTCGAAGGCCATCAGCGCGCGCCACGCCGCGTCGACCCGGGCTTCCGCGAGCTGTGCTTCGTCGACACCGAAGCGGGCCATGCTGTCGGACGGCAGATAGATGCGGCCTTTTTGCCAGTCGATCGCGACGTCCTGCCAGAAGTTGATCAGCTGCAGCGCGCTGCAGATCGCGTCCGAATCGCGCAGATTGCGCTCGCTCTCGGCACGGTAGAGTCGCAGCAGCAGGCGGCCGATCGGATTGGCGGAGCGCCGGCAGTAGTCGAGCACATCGTCGAAGTCGCGGTAGCGGGTTTTGAGCACGTCCTGGGAAAAGGCGTCGAGCAGGTCATGCATCAGTGGCAGTGGCAGCTGCCAGCCGTGCACCGCCCGCGCGAGCCGGTCGAACATGGGGTCGGCGGCGCGCGCGCCGCGGGCGATCCCGTCGAGCTGGCGCCGGTAGGCGTCCAGGCTGGCGAGTCGTGTGTCGGCATCGGCGTCGCCTTCGTCGGCGATGTCGTCGGCCGAGCGGGCGAAGGCGTAGATGGCCTCGACCGGTTCGCGCAGCGGCGACGGCAGCAGCACGGAGGCGACCGGGAAATTCTCGTAGTGATCGACGGGCATGGTGGGCGCAGCGGAGTATATCGGATCGGAGGCCGGCCGCCGCCGGCCGGTCTCCATCCGTCTGCGTCGCGCCGTGTCAGGATCTGCGTTGGGTAATGCTGAACCAGTTGCCCGAGTCGTCCCGGGCCATCGCCTCGATGCCGTAGAAGCGCTCGGTCGGCGGTGCCAGGAAGGACACGCCCTCGGCCTGCAGTGCCTCGAAGGTCGCCTGGCAGTCCGCGGTTTCGAACACGCCGATGCCGAACACCCCCTTCTCCACCAGCGCGCGCAGTTGTGTCGCTGCGTCTTCATCGAACATCGGACCCGGGCTCGGCGAGATCAGGATCAATTGGAAATCGGGTTGGCCTCTGGGTCCGACCGTAAGCCAGCGGAAGCCGCCATCCATGGTCATGTCGGTACGCACTTCGAAACCCAGCTTGTCGCGATAGAACGCGAGGGCACGGTCCTGGTCGAGGACGAATACACTGGCGTGGCTCTGTCGTTGAATCATGGCGTCACTCCTTTTCATGGGTGGAAAGGCCGTCACTGCGGCTGCTGGAAGCTTGGCAGCCCGACGCCACGACTGCTTATCGAAAATTGCGCATCAGCGCGGCGCCGGGCAATACCTCGACGCGAAGCACATGGGCACGAGTTCAGCGGGAAACCGGCGTGGCGAGGCCGCCATCGCCCGGAGCTGGCGTCGATAGACGGTGGCGGACATGCCGACATGTCGCGCAAACAGCAGGCTGAAGCTCGACACGCTGCTGAAACCGAGCGCCATGCAGAGCTCGGTCACCGAGCGGTCGCTGACAATCAGCAGGTGCCTGGCCCGCTCGATGCGGAGCGTCGTGCGATAGGCATGCGGAGTCTGGCCGAAACTCGCCTTGAAGCAGCGGCTGAAGTGGAAGCGGGACATTGCGGCTTCGCGTGCGATGCGCTCGATCGAAAGCCGGCCTTCTCCCAAGTCGCCGAGCAGGTCGCGGGCGTGGCAAAGGCGCGCAAAGGTCCGGTCGTCGATCAGGCCTGGCGGCCGATTCCTAGACGCGGGTCGATCTGCCGCTTCCGGCCTTGCGGCTGGGCGCCGCGCGCTCACATTCGTTCCACTTCGAGCAGATCGCCGTCCTTGACGAATCCCAGCGGCCGGTGGTCGTCGAGCAAATGTCCGAACACCGCGACCGGACCTGCGGCGCGCGGCCGATCGCCGTCGCTCTCGGGGGTCGGGCCGAAGAAAATGCAAAAGGCGTGGCCCGGGGGCCAGTAGGCGAGGGCGCCCACTTCGACGTCGGCGCTGGCGTCGGCGGGGAGGTCGATTTCGAGGGATGTGCCGAAATAGATCTCGTGGCCCCAAACCCGGGCGTGGGCATGGAACGGCAGTGCGTCGACGATGCGCCGACCGATCGGGCTGTCGTCGATGCGGGCGCGCACCGAAAAATCCTGGTTGTGGATGCGGATGTCGAACATGCTGTGCCCTCCGGCCGTGGATGAATGCCGCCGCTCGTCCGGGCGGCCGTGCTTCAGTCTAGTGGTCCACTTCGCAAATGCCGCAATACGAAAGCGCGCCTCGCGCACCGTGGCGGCGTTGCTCATCCTCGCGATAGGCCCCGCTATCGCTGTGGTTCGCGCCTTGCCACGGTACCCGATGCATCACTTTCGTCATGTTCCTTGATTTACGAAGCAGACCACTAGTCCGACCCGGCACGCACCGACCGGCGACCGAGGGGGGCGGGGAGCGTCAGTCGGCGTGGGCGGCGCTGCGGCTGGCTGCCTCGGCCACGCTCATGCCGACCCGCAGGCCGAGGGCCGCCGCGGCGTCGTTCATGGCGCTGATGTTGCCGTGGCCGAAGCCGTCGCGGGCGTCGCCGATGCGGGCACTGTCGTGGCGGTAGCACGCCGCCGCCAGACCCGCCTGCTGCAGGATCGCGAGCGCCGCGATGCCGGCGTCCGCCTTGCCGTGGCCGGCATCGTTGAAGAAACTCAGGCGGGGACCGGCGCGCAGCGCGTAACGGGCGGCGCTGACGCCCCCGTGACTGCCGGTCACGACCACGCGGCCGTGGTGCCCGGCATGCAGGCCGGCGGCACTGTCGAGCAGGACGATGGCGTCGGCCGCATCGGTCGACGCCGCCGGCAGGCGCAGCAGACCCGCATTCGCGGCCGGATCCTGCGTTGCATCGTGGGGAAGCACCCCCAGCCGTTCGCAGCCCAGGCGCTCGTCGAGGGCGGCGATGTTCTCGTCGCGGCGGCTCATCTGTGCGTCGATGCCGTTGCCGATCCAGCCGACCAGTTCGAGACCGCGGGCACGAATCGCCTCGGCCGTGAGCAGCGCGTGGTTGATGCAGCCGAGCCGCAGGCCGACCACGAGAATCACCGGTGCCGCGAGATCCACCGCCAGATCCGCGGTGTCGTAGGCCAGTTGCAGCGGCACGCGGAAGCCGCCGACGCCTTCGATCAGCAGCAGATCCGCGTGTTCCGCCAGGCTGTCGCGGGCGGCGAGGATGGTGGCGGCATCGATCTGCCGGCCCTCGTCGGCGGCCGCGATGTGCGGCGCGACGGCCTCGGTCAGGCACACCGGATTGACCAGATCGTAGTCGGCCGCGAAGCTGCTGGCGCGAATCAGCGCCAGGGCGTCCTGGTTGCGCGGCCGACCGTCCACCTCCTCCGCGCCGGCCGCCACCGGCTTCATACCGAGCACGCGGGCGCCGGTGCCACGCGCATGGTGGAGCAGTGCGCAGGTGGTGTAGGTCTTGCCGATCTCGGTGTCGGTGCCGGCGATGAAATAGCTGCGGGTCGGGCTCACGGCGATTTGCGCAGTACTAGATAGAGGGCATCGTAGCCGACTTCGAGCAGGCCGTCGGTGCGCCGGTAGGCTTCGTAGCGGCGCTCGACGGTGCGCCACGCCTGGCGGCCGAGGAGCCCCTGCCGGCGGTTGTCGCCGACCTCCTGGGCGCCGACCGCCTTGATCGCCCGCAGCAGACCGGCGAGGTCCGGTGCACAGGCGACGTGGCGACGGCGGTCGCGGGCGAGCACCGACAGACCGGCGCGCGCGACTGCGGCGTCCAGCCGCTCGGGCGGGACGAAGTCGAGCACGTGGCGGGCCTCGTCGATGCCGGCGAATGCCGTCCGAAGCTCGGAGAAGGTGCCCGGTCCGAGCGTGGACAGCCACAGCACGCCGCCGGGTCGCAGCACGCGGGCGAGCTCCATGAGTGACGCGTCCGGGCGGCACCACTGCAGGCATAGGCTGGACCAGATACCGGCGGCGCTCTCCTCGGCGAGCGGAAGGGCATGGAGGTCGGCGGCAACGCAGGGCTGGTCCGGCTGGCTGCGGCGCAGTTGCGCGAGCATCGGCAGGGCCAGATCGGCAGCCACCAGCAGGCGTTCGCCGAAGGCCCTGCGTAGCGCAGGCAGCCAGTGACCGGTGCCGCAGCCGGCGTCGACGATGGCGCCGGCCGGTGGCGGATGATCGAGGGCGAGTAAGGAGAGCCGGTCGCACACCCGGCGTTGCAGGGTGGCGGCCTCGTCGTAGCCGGCAGCGGCACGGCCGAAGCGCGCGGCCACCCGTCGGCGGGTCGGGTCGGGCGGCGGCAGGCGGTCCTCGTCGGCGGTGTTGACCGCTGGCGCGTCGGCATCCATGCGCTCGGGGTCGCGGATCATCGATCCGGCTCGCCGAGAAAGCCGTCGAGCAGGCCGGCGCAATCCTGCGGTCGCGAAAGCTGGGGGGCGTGGCCGCAATCCTCCAGCATGGTCAGGCGCGCATTGGCCAGGCCGTCGCACAGGGCGGCCGCGGCGGCGGCTGGAATCAGCGCGTCGTCGGCGCCGTGCAGCACCCGCACCGGCTGGCGCAGTTCGGCCAGCCGAGGGCGTATGTCGGTCTCGTCGAGCACTTGCAGGCCGGCGGCGAGGCCGCCGGACCCAGCGGCCGGCGCCGCGGCCTGGGCAAGGCCGTCGGCCACCGTTCGGCGCCGTGCGTCGCCGAGGCATTGCAGGGCATGAAAGCGGCTCAGCACACGCGCCGGTCGATCGGCAAAGTCCGCCCGGAATCCCGCCACCACGGCGCCGTCGAGGGCGTGGGGCCAGTCGGCCCGCGCGCAGAAGCATGGACTGGTGCCGATCAGCGCGATGCGGCGCACCCGCTCGGGTGCGGCCAACGCGATGCCGATCGCCAGCAGTCCTCCCAGCGACCAGCCGCACAGATCGAAGCGCGGCGGCAGGCCCGCCAGCACGGCCGCACTCCAGTCGTCGAGCCGGGGTGCCAGTCCGTCGGCGCCACCGGGGTTTCCCGGCAGGGCGGGCGCCTGGGCGGGCGACCCGCCCATCGACGACCTCATCGCGTGCCAGACTGCCGGGCTCGAAGCCCAACCGTGCAACATCACCAGGGGCGGCCGCACCGGACGATCTTCCGCTTCGGGCGCGCTCTCGCTCATGCGCCGGCCTCGCGGCGCCCGAGCACGTACAGGAGGCGGTCCACGTCGGCGCGTGCGTGGGCCGCGGAGAGGGAAATGCGCAGTCGTGCGCTGCCCTCGGGCACGGTCGGCGGGCGGATCGCTGGCACCCAGACGCCGGCCTCGTCGAGGCTTCGCGAAAGCGCCAGCGTTTCCCGGTTGCCGCCGACGATCACGGGCTGGATCGGGGTCGCGGAGTCCATGGTGCGCCAACCGCCCGCCCTCAGGCCGGAACGCAGGTGCGCCACCAGTTCCCGCAGGGCGGCGCGGCGGGAATCGGCGGCGCGGATCAGGTCGAGGGCCTGTAGCAGAGCGTGGGCAAGCGCTGGCGGCGCAGCGGTGGTGAAGATATAGCTGCGCGCCTTTTGCAGCAGCCACTCGATGACGTCGGCCTGGCCGGCCACGAAGGCGCCCGCCAGGCCGGCGGCCTTGCCCAGGGTGCCGATCAGCACCAGTCGGGGTGAGACGAGGTCGAAGTGGGCGAGACTGCCGCGACCCTCGGGCCCGAGCACGCCGAGACCGTGGGCGTCGTCGAGCACCAGCAGGGCGTCGTGGCGCTCGGCCAGTTCGAGGAGCTGCGGCACCGGCGCGAGGTCGCCGTCCATGCTGAATACGGTGTCGCTGACGATCAGCCGCCGGCGTGCGGGTGTGGTCGCGAGCTGGTGCGCGAGGTGGTCGAGGTCGAGGTGGGGGTAGCGGCAGAGGCGGGCCCGGCTCAGCAGCGCGCCATCGACCAGCGAGGCATGGTTGAGGCGATCGGCGAAGATGGCGTCGCTGCGACCGGCGAGGGTGCCGACCGCAGCCAGATTGGCCATGTAGCCGGTCGAGAACGAGATCGCGCGCTCGCAGCCGCAGAAGCTGGCCAGGGCCCGCTCCAGTTCGTCATGCACCGCGTAGTGGCCGCTGACCAGATGGGACGCACCGGCACCGGCGCCCCAGTGGCGGGCGCCCTCGGCGAGGGCGTCGACCAAGGCCGGCGCGGCGGCCAGGCCGAGGTAGTCGTTGCTGCAAAAGGACAGGTATTCGCGTCCGTCGCGCAGGACGTGTGGCCCGCAGGGCGACTGCTGGGAACGCCGGTGACGGACCAGGCCGAGGCGGTCGATCTCGTCCAGATCGGCGCGAAGATCGTCGATGAACATCGGCTTCCGCGGGAGGGACAAAACGCCATTTTACTGCGTGCCGGGGGGCGCTAGCAGTGGGCGGGGCGCCGCGGGCGCCCCGGATCGGGCAAGGCGACTGGGCTCAGGTGGTGCTCAGACGGCGTTTGGCGGCGAAGCCGACCATGCCGATACCGGCCAGGAACAGCGCATAGGCCTGGGGCTCCGGCACCGCCGTGACGTGGGATTCGAAGCTGTAGGACGCGAGCGACGGCGCCGCGACGGTGAATAGCGGCGCATAGTAGTAGTCGCCAGCCGCGAGCGCGACGCTGGTGAAGCTGTTTTCGTAGGTGGCCTGGGAAAAGACCGAACCGGACACCAGGGCATCGCTCTCGTCGAACAGGCCGAACGCCAACAGGGGCACGGTCGTGCCGCCGGTGAAGGTCACCAGCGAATCGGTGCTGAGGGTGAAATCGAAGATGCCGTCGAAGCTGCCCGCCGAGAACAGAATCTCGGATCCGCTTTCGACCGAGCCGTGCTCGCCGTCGAACGATGAGAACACCGCCGCCTGGGCCGTCGAAACCGCCAGCGCAACGGGTACCAGTACCGCAATCAATCGCTTCTTCATGCCGGACTCCTGGGTCGTGGAGGGCGACCTGCGGTGCTGCATTGCGGCGCCCTGTGGGCAGCATGAAGCAGGCTCCGTGCCCGGATTTCTGCCTCGGTCATGTGTCGAATCTGTTGAATGGCGCTTGAATGAAATATAATAAAAACAGAACAATATAGAATGAAATTAAAGCGAAATCACGATTCCAGAAAAATATTGTCGATGTTTTCCGGAGGCGTTCGCCTCTCCCTGGTGCACTGCAGGGATTCATGCGCACTGGATTGGGGCGCCATGACGTTGCGCTCAGCCCGGGGGCAGGCTCGCGTCCAGAGCCCGCACCGCGCGTGCGACCAGTTCCCGTGTCAGCGCCCGGTCGAGCACGTACGGGGGCATCAGATAGACGGTCTCGCCGATCGGGCGCAGCAGGACACCTTGGTCGAGTCCGGCGGCGAAGTAACGGGCCGGGAAGTCGCGATCCGCCCCGGCCACGTCGAACGCCAGGATCATGCCGCGCTGGCGCAGGTGGCGGACCGGACGCCCTGCCAGCAGTTCGCCCGCGTACTCGCCCATCCAGCGTGCCCGCTCGCGGTTGGCGTCGAGCACGGCGTCTTCGTCGAAGATGTCGAGCACCGCGAGGGCGGCACGACAGGCGAGCGCATTGCCGGTGTAGCTGTGGGAGTGGAGAAAGGCGCGGCCGAGGGCGTCGTCGTAGAAGGCGCGGTAGATGTCTTCGGTGCACAGCACCGTGGACAGGGGCAGATAGCCGCCACTGATGCCTTTCGACAGGCACAGCAGGTCAGGCCGGATGCCGGCTTGCCGATACGCGAAAAAGCTTCCGCTGCGGCCGAAGCCGACGGCGATCTCGTCGGCGATCAGATGGACGCCGTAGCGATCGCACAGGGCGCGTGCCTGCCGGAGGTACTCGGGGTCGTACATGACCATGCCGGACGCGCCCTGGATCAGCGGTTCGACGATCAGCGCGGCGATCTCGCGGTGTGCGCGCGCGAGGGTTACTTCGAGTTGGTCGGCGGCACGGCGCGCGACGTCGGCGCCCGTCTCGCCCGGTTCGGCGCGGCGCGCATCCGGGCTGGCGACGGTGGCCGCCGGCCGAACCAGGGGCGCGTAGGCCTCACGGAAGATCGCCACGTCGGTGACCGCGAGGGCGCCGACGGTCTCGCCGTGGTAGCTGCCCTCGAGGCACAGGAAGCGGTTCTTGCCCGGTTGGCCGCAATTGCGC
Organism: Rhodocyclaceae bacterium; assembly: GCA_020445785.1. Classification (GTDB taxonomy): domain Bacteria; phylum Pseudomonadota; class Gammaproteobacteria; order Burkholderiales; family Rhodocyclaceae; genus Cognatazoarcus. The sequence continues at coordinate 23,385 of JAGRFZ010000081.1, read as the reverse complement.
CAGTAGTGCTGGCTCATCTTCAGGGCGATCTCGGTGGCCGACGCGCCGTCGGAGGCATAGAAGGCATGACCGAGATGGCCCTCGGTGCGGGCCGACAGCCGCTCCGACAGTGCCACCACGGGCTCGTGGGTGAAGCCGGCCAGCATGGCGTGCTCGAGGCGGCCGAGCTGGTCCTGCAACGCCGCATTGATGCGTGGATTGCAGTGCCCGAAGAGGTTGGTCCACCACGACGAAATGCCGTCGAGGAATCTCCGCCCCGCGGTGTCCTCGAGCCAGGGACCCTCGCCGCGCGCGATCGCCAGCAGGGGGACGCGCTCGTGGTGCTTCATCTGGGTGCAAGGGTGCCAGACCGCGGCCAGCGATCGGGCGAGCAGATCTCGTTCGGACATTGTCGACGCCTCCAGCGCGCTTTGCCGCATGCTCGGACCGGTGTCGCCGTCTGTCAAACGGCGGTGCCAAGCTTGCAGCGGCGGATGCCCCCAGCGACGATCTTCCGCGCGGCGCCGGTGGCCGGTGTCGAGCGCGCATTTGCTACCATCGACCGGATTCCCGAGTGGCTGTTCCGACCTTCGACCTGGAGCCGATTCACCGATGCTGATCGTTCTGTCACCCGCCAAGGCCCTGGATTTCGACACGCCGCCGCATGTCGATCGACGCACCCAGCCGGCGTTGCTCGACGATGCCGAGATCCTGGTCGGCGTGATGCGGGACAAGAGCCCGCAGCAAGTCGCCGCGTTGATGAATCTGTCGGACCCGCTGGCCAGCCTCAATGCGGCGCGCTATCAGCGCTGGAAGCGGCCCTTCACGCGGCGCAACGCCAAGCAGGCGGTGCTGGCCTTCGACGGTGACGTCTATGGCGGCCTCGACGCGCCCTCGCTCGGCGAGGACGACCTGGCCTGGGCGCAGCAGCACCTGCGCATCCTCTCGGGCCTGTATGGCGTGCTGCGGCCGCTCGACCTGATGCAGCCCTACCGGCTCGAGATGGGGACGCGGCTCGAGAATCCACGGGGCGGCAATCTCTACCGCTTCTGGGGGCGGACCATCGCCGATCAACTCGCCGCCGCGCTGAAGCGGCAGCGGGGCGAGCGGGTACTCGTGAATCTGGCGTCGGAGGAGTATTTCAAGTCGGTGGACCGGCGCGCCCTGGGCGTGCGCGTCGTGACGCCGGTGTTCGAGGACTGGAAGTCGGGTCGCTACCGCGTGATCAGCTTCTTTGCCAAGCGCGCGCGGGGGCTGATGAGCCGTTTCGCGATCGAGCGACGGCTGGGGGCGGTCGAGGGCCTGCGGCAGTTCGCCGGCGAAGGCTATGGCTTCGCCGCCGAGGCGTCGGACGAAGACCGCTGGGTGTTTCGCCGTCGCAACGACTGAAGCCGACAGGAGAGCGGAGGAGACATGCGCATCAGCTCGAATTTCGATTCCGGATCGGTCGAAGTGATCGATGCCACGGACCCGTCGCAGATCCGCCTTCGGCTGCGCCAGGACAATGCGGCGCCGTTTTGCCAGTGGTTCCATTTTCGCGTGCTCGGGGTGGCGGGCACGCCGCTGACGATGGTCTTCGAAAATGCCGACGACGCGGTGTTCTCGGACGGCTGGCCCGACTACCGGGCGCTGGCGAGCTACGATCATCGCAACTGGTTTCGCGTCGCCACCACCGCCTACGAGGACGGCCGGCTGGTGATCCGCCATACGCCGGAGCGCGACAACATCTACTATGCCTACTTCGAACCGTACTCGTTCGAGCGCCACATGGAGCTCTTGGGCCTGGCCGAGTCCTCGCCCTGGGCCCAGGTGGTCAATCTCGGCGCCACGGTGGAGGACCGGGACCTCGACCTGGTGGTGGTGGGGCGTCCGCGTGAGGACCGCAAGGCGGTATGGATCACCGCCCGTCAGCACCCCGGCGAAACCATGTCGGAGTGGTTCGTCGAGGGTCTGCTGGAACGCTTGCTCGACGGCGCCGACCCCGTCGCGCGGCGGGTGCGCGACCTCGCCTGCCTGTACATCGTCCCCAACATGAACCCGGACGGCGCGGTGCGGGGCAATCTTCGCAGCAACGCCGCCGGAATCAACCTCAACCGCGAGTGGCGCGACCCCAGCCTGGCGCGCAGCCCGGAGGTGTATCTGGTGCGCGAGCACATGGAACGCACCGGCGTCGACCTGTACCTCGACATCCATGGCGACGAATCGCTGAGCTACGTGTTCTTTTCCACCGCCGACGAGGTGCCGGGTTTCAGCGACGGGCTGGCCGAGCAGCAACGCCGCTTCGCGCAGGCGTTTCGCGCCGCCAGCCCCGATTTCCAGACCGAGCAGGGCTATGTTGCCGGGCGCTTCGGCGACGAGTTGCTGACGCTGGCCTCGAAGTGGGTGGCCTGGCACCACCGCTGCCTGTCGCTGACCCTGGAAATGCCGTTCAAGGACAACGCCAATCTGCCCGACGGCCTCACCGGCTGGAGCGCGGCGCGCAGCAAGCGTCTGGGTGCGGCCGTGTTGCTGCCGGTGCTGCAGTTTCTGGAGGAGTGAGCGGGTGCTGTCGTGCACCATGTGGCAACTGCCACGCCGAAGTGCCCACGTCTGTCCTACCATGGCAGCGCACTGGGCTGTCGGGATCGAAGTGACTCCGCCGGTCATCTGTGGGGCGAGAAGCCGGCCGGCCGTCCCACGGGCCTGCTGGCCGCCGGGGTGCACCCGGCCCGCCCCAGTTGCACCAACTGCCTTGCGGCTTGCGTTGCCGCGGCGATTGGGCGAGGCTCGCGCCTTTCGATGCTGCCCGCCCCGATGACCATTCCCAGGCTCGTTTCCCGCTGTGAACTGATCCCCGTGCGGGGACTGCACTACAACGTGCGCCACTGGGGGCCGATGGACGCGCCCGCCGTGTTCTTCCTGCACGGCTGGATGGACACCTCAGCCACCTTCCAGTTCGTGGTCGACGCGTTGGCCCGGGAGTGGCATGTGATCGCTCCGGACTGGCGCGGCTACGGCGCCAGCGAGTGGCTCGGCCGGGCCTATTGGTTTCCGGACTTCTATGCCGATCTGGATGCACTGCTGGCCCACTACTCGCCGCAGCGACCGGCCCTGATCGTCGGTCACAGCATGGGCGCGAGCATCGCCGGCAGCTACGCCGGCGTGCGCCCGTCGCGGGTCGCGCGGCTGGTGATGATGGATTTCCTCGGGCTGGCGCCGAGTACCGCCGACGAGGCGCCGGAGCGACTCGGCCAGTGGCTGCAGGATCTCGGCGGTCGGCCCGAACTGCGGCGCTACCCCGACCATGCGGCGTTGGCGCGGCGGCTGCGGCAGGCGAACGCCCGGCTGTCGGCCGAACGTGCCGAGTTTCTGTCGCGGGCGGTGTCGCGCACGCTGGCGGACGGCCGCGTGACGATGGCGTGTGACCCCTGGCACCGCGTGCCGGCGCCGCTGCGCTACCACACCGAGGACGTGCTGGCGTGCTGGCGCCGGATCGAGGCGCCCGTGCTGAACCTGATCGCGGACCACGGCTACGTGGTCGGTCGTTTCGGCCGCGAGTCCGGCGAACTGGCGCATCGGCTGGCGGGTTTTGCCGACCAGCGCTGCGTCTCGATACCCGATTGCGGCCACAATCTGCAGCATGACCAGCCCGAGCGGGTGGCCGCGGCGATCGAGGATTTTCTCGCCACCTGATCGGCTTCGCCGCCGGGCGCGGCGCGCCCTCGTTCAGGGTTTGGACGGTCCGGGGGCGGACTGGGGGGTGCCGTCGTCCCGTACCGGGGCGATCTCCGCACTCGGTGCGGTCTCGGCGGATGGGCGGCATTGGGCGCAGTCGAGTCGAACCCGCGCCGACACGCCGCCGACCAGCAGCCATTCGGCCACGTAGGTGGCGGCGCCGTCGGCGAATTCGCCACGAATCCGCACCCCGTTCTCGTCGTCGCTGACCAATGTGAACCGCAGTGCGTCGCGGTCGTCGGGTGACCACGGGTTGTACATGCCGCGGTGGTCCAGCGCGACCACGATGTTGTCCACCACGGCGACGAGTTGCTTGAAGCCCAACTGCGGCGTGGCGCTGCCGGTGCCGAAGGCCGGATAGCCATCCACCAGACAGAGTCGCTCTTCGCCGCAGTAATACAGCGCATGTTCGTTCGCAACGAAGTCGCGCAGTTCGGCCACGATCCGGATGCGCTCACCGAGCGCGATCGCCTGGCGCAGGTCGAGGGCGTGTGCGGGCAGGGCGCCGAGCAAAGCGATTGCCAGGGCCAGCCGCTTCGGCCACCAAGGCGCCGGCCGTTCACGATGCTCGGACCGCCGTGGCGGTGTCGATCGCACCGCCGCAGCGGGCGCCGAGGCCGGACGAATCCCCGTTCGGATGCGCGCAACGACGCTTGCTCGATTCAATCGCGACCCTCGGCTAGCCCATTTCGTCCATTGTGGCACAGCCGACGGGGGCTGCCGGCATTTACTCCCCTGCCAGCAGGGTACGTGCGGCGCTGAAGCGCTTGGCGAAGTAGCGATTGTCCATACGCTCGACACGAACGCGTCCGCGACGGCTCGGGGCGTGGATGAAGCGGTCGTCGCCGAGGTAGATCCCCATGTGGGAGAAGGGCCGGCCATTGGTGTTGAAGAACACCAGGTCGCCGGCCTCCAGCTTGGCGCGGGCGATGGGGCGGGTGATCGAGGCGATGCGCGCGGCATTGTGGGGCAGCCGCTGGCCGCTCACCACTTCCACCAGGTAACTCACCATGCCGCTGCAGTCCACGCCGGCGTCGGGATTGCGACCGCCGAAGCGGTAGCCGGTGCCGAGCAGGTTGAAGGCCGAGATCACCAGTTGCTCGCGGTCGCCCGGGCGGAGCAGGGAAAAGTAGGCGCGACCATCGCGGATCTCCGGCTGGCGCGGAATCGTCCGCTGCGGCGGCTCGGCCGGTGGCGCCGACGGCGCACCGGCACAGGCGGTGAGGACGGTGGCCGCGGCGGCCACCAACAGGCGCTGCAAGTTCACGTGGGTGTGCTCCTTGTTCGATCGGGCCGCGCCGCGCCGGCCAAGCTCAGGCTTCCAGCCGGAACGTGACCGGGCCATGGTTGGTCAGTGTGATGAACATCTCGGCACCGAAGCGGCCACAGGCCACCGGCGCGTGGATGGCGGCGGCACGTTCGACGAGGGTTGCGAACAAGGCCTCGGCGCGGTTCGGCGCTGCCGCGGTCGAGAAGCCCGGGCGCGTGCCCTTGCGGGTGTCGGCGGCGAGGGTGAACTGGGGTACCAGCAGCAAGCCGCCCGCAACGTCGCGCAGCGATCGGTTCATGCGTCCGTCTGCGTCCGGGAAAATGCGATAACCGAGCACGCGTTCGAGCAGGCGCTCGGCGTTGTGCTCCGCGTCGGCGCGCTCGACGCCGATCAGCGCGAGGATGCCGGCGTCGATCTCGCCGACCACGGTGCCGGCGACGACGACGCGGGCATCGGTGACGCGCTGGATCAAGGCGATCATCGCGGGCGGGCGCCGGCGGCGCGGCGGAGTGGCCGATTCATGGCGGCAAAGCTCGTTGCAGGGGCATCAATCGATCAATTCCACGCTGCCGCTGACCTGCACGGTGACCGTTCCCTCACCGGCCTGCAGTGGCGTCGGGGCGGCCTCGGCGGAGGCCATCGCGGCGCGCACCATGGGCATCGGCGGGCGTTGACCGCCGGTGTTCAGGTGCAATTCGCGGATGCGGTACTTGCGCCCGAGGGTGGCGGCGGCGAGCGCGGCCCGGGCCTCGAAGTTCTTGAGCGCTTCGACCAGGGCCCGATCTTCCGCCTCTCGTCGGGTCGTCGGCGACGGCGACAGGCTGATGTCGGCCACCGCCATGTGGGCCTGGAGCTTGCCGAGCAGGGCCGACAGGGCCGCGATGTCGGTGGATTCGAGCGCCAGCGTGGCGCGCATTCGCCAGCCCTCGATCTGCGCCCGCCCGGAGCCGAGGCGGCCGCTGCCGTAGATCGGATTGCTGTGGTTGCCGGCGCTGCGGACCTCGACCGTCGGATAGGCCTTGGCCGTTTCCAGCGCCTTGGCAATGTTGCGATTGACCTCTGTCCCGAGCTCGGCCGGCGACGGGCCGCTGGCCTCGACGTAGGCATGGGCGATCGCCAGGTCGTTGGCCGCGCCGACGCTGGCCTCGGCGCCGAGGGCGATGGTGGGCGGGCCGGGCGGCGTTGTTTCGGCCGCGAGCGGCGTCGCGATCACGCCCAAACTGAGTGCGGCTGAAGCCAGTCTGCGTATCATCGATGCCTCCTGTGCGCAGTGCGATGACCGAAGAGTAACGCGTCTCGCGCACCAACAGCGGCAAAGGCCGTCATTCGCCCCGAATGGGGTCTTGCGATGGACTCTCAGCGCCTGCGCGCAGCCCTTTATGTCGCGGTCTCGGCCAGTGCGTTCGGTGCCATGGCGATCTTCGCCCGCTTCGCGGCCGCCGACGGCGCCGACGTCGTGGTGGTTCTGTTCCTGCGCTTCGCGCTGGCCGGCCTGCTGATGGCCGGGGTGATGGGGCTCGCTCGTCGGCGCTGGCCCCGCGGTCGCCCGCTCGCGGTGCTGTCGGCGATGGGTGGCATCGGCTATGTCGGTCAGTCCCTGTGCTTCTTTTCGGCGCTGGGCCATGCTTCCGCCGGCATGGTGGCGCTGCTGCTCTACCTCCACCCCTTCATCGTCACCGTACTGGCGGCGCTCCTGTTCGGTCATCGTCTCGGACGGGGGCGGGTCGCCTGTGTGCTGGCGGCCACCGTCGGCACGGCGCTGACGATCGGCGGTGATCTTCATAGCCAGCCGCTCGGGCTGCTGCTCGGGGTCGGTGCGGCGCTGATCTACTCCGGCTACATCCTGGTGGGCGCACGGGTGCTGGAGTCTCAACCGCCGCTGGCGGCCGCCACCGTGGTGATGCTGAGTGCCGCCGCGGTGCTGGGTGTGCTGGTGGCGGTACTGCGCCCGGCCTGGCCGGCGAGCGCGGCGGGTTGGTTGTGGATCGGCCTTATCGCGGTGGTGTCGACGGTGGTGGCGATGGTCCTGCTGTTCGCCGGCATGCGGCGTCTCGGCCCGGCCGATGCGGTTACGCTGTCGACCCTCGAACCGGTAGTGACCTTCGTCCTGGCGGCCCTGCTGCTCGATGAGGCGGTAAGCCCGCTGCAGGTCGTCGGCGGGGCGATCGTGGTGGCTGCGGTGGTGTGGCTGGCCCGCGCCGGAGGTGCTCAGCCGTCGATGCGTTCGAGGTCGCGCTCGAAGCGCTGAGCGTTGGCGACGTAGCCGCTGGCGTTCTCCATCAGCCGTTGCAGATCGTCGTCCGACAGCTTTCGGATGATGCGGCCCGGCGAGCCCACCACCAGTGAGCGGTCCGGCACCACCTTGCCTTCCGGGATCAAGGTGTTGGCGCCGATGATGCAGTGGTTGCCGATCACCGCCTTGTTGAGGACCACGGCGTTGATGCCGATCAGGGAGCCCTCGCCGATGGTACAGCCGTGCAGCATGACCATGTGACCGATGGTGACGTTGTCGCCGACCGTCAGCGGCACGCCCTCGTCGGTATGCAGCACCGAGCCGTCCTGGATGTTGGTGTTGGCGCCGATCGTGATCGGGTCGTTGTCCCCGCGCAGCACCGCGCCGAACCAGACGTTGGCATGGTCGCCCAGCACCACCGATCCGACCACGGACGCGCTTTCCGCAATCCAGCAGTTCTTTCCGATCACGGGCGTGCGATCACCGAGCCTGTAGATCGCCATGACACTCCCTCAAGTTGGAAAACTCGTCCCGTCTTGGCGCGGGGCCGGCAATGATAACAGCGGCCCCGGGCAGTGGAAATAGGTGGCCGGGGCCGATCGGGCGGGGCAGCGGCCCATTCGCGGGGCGCCTTGCCACGGTCGAGCGATGGGTCAGAACACTTTGCCCGGATTGAGGATTCCGCGTGGATCGAGGGCGGCCTTGAGCGTGCGCATGGTCGCGATCTCGGCGCTCGACCGCGAATAATTCAGGAAGGGCTTCTTGATCGTGCCGATGCCGTGCTCGGCCGAGACCGAGCCGTGGTAGTCGCGAACCACGTCGTACACCGCTTCCTCGACCGCCAGTTCGGTTGTCGCGGTGTCGTCGGGCAGGGCGAAGATGAAATGCAGGTTGCTGTCGCCGACGTGGCCGAAGAACATCGCCGCGCGGCCCGGCCACAGGCGGGCGACCCGTTCCCGCAGAATCTCGACCACCGTGCCGATGTCGCCGATCGGTACCGATACGTCGAAGGTCGCACAGGGGGCGAATGCGCCGAGAATGGCCGCCACCTCGTCGCGCAAGGCCCAAAAGCGGTCCACTTCGGCTTGCGAGCGGGCGATCGCCGCGTCCAGCACCCAGCCCGCCTCCATCGCCCCCGCAAGCATGCGCTCGAAGCGCGCGCCGTCGCCCTGGGGGTCGGCCGCCAGCATGTCGGTAAGGACGTACAGCGGATAGCCGTCGGGCAGCGGCGCCCGCACCTTTCCGACCTCGTGGGCAATGCCGTAATAGTCTGCCCACATCAATTCGAAGGCACCGACGGCGCCCATCAGCTCGCGCTGGGCGTGGCGCAGCAAGGCCACCGCAGAGCGGTAGTCGGGCAACGCACACAATGCCGTGCACGCGGTCGCCGGCAACGGATGCAGGCGGAACACCGCCCGCGTGATCACGCCGAGCGTACCTTCCGAGCCGATGAAGAGCTGCTTCAGATCGTAGGCGGCGTTGTTCTTCTGCATCTTGTTCATCATCGACAGCACGGTGCCGTCGGCCAGCACCGCTTCGAGCCCCAGCACGTGTTCGCGTGCCATGCCGTAGCGGATCACCCGGTTGCCGCCGGCATTGGTGGCGAGGCCGCCGCCGACGGTGGCGGTGCCGCGGGCGCCCCAGTCGAGGGCGAAAAGGAAATCGCGTTCGCGCGCAGCCTCCTGTAGCACCTGGATCGGCGTGCCGGCGGCGGCGGTGATGGTGGCCGCGGCATCGTCGATTTCCTCGACGCCCCGCATGCGCTCGAGGCTCATGGCGATCTGATCTTCGGCGGCGATCGCCGCGCCGGCGATGCCGGTCATGCCGCCCTGGGCGACGACGCCGACGCCGGCCTCGTTGCATCGCGACAGGATGGCCGAGACTTCGGCGGTCGAGCGCGGCCGCACCAGGGCCATCGGCGTGCGCGCAGGGGCGCTGCTCCAGTCCCGCAAATAGCGCGCCTCGATGTCGGCCGCGTCGATCACCTGATCTTCCCCGAGGGTGTCCCGCAACTGCTCGACGAACTCGTCCATGGCCGCTCCGAAGGCCCAATCCAGCTGGCATCATAAGGGATCGAAGAGAGCGTGGGAATCGATCGCGGGGGCGTACGCCGGAGGTGTTAGCATCGTCGCCCGGCCATCTTCGGGGCGACCCTCATGCTCAGTTACCGCCACGCCTTCCATGCCGGCAACCACGCCGACGTGCTCAAGCACAGCGTGCTGCTGGCGCTGCTCGATCACCTCGGCCACAAGGACAAACCGCTGACCCTGGTGGATACCCATGCCGGCGCCGGCCGCTATGCCCTCGACAGCGCCCAGGCGGACAAGACCGGCGAATGGCGCGACGGCATCGCGCGGCTGTACACCCGGCAGCCACTGCCCGACCTGCTGGAACGCTACCGCCGCGCGGTGCTCGCCTTCAATCGGGGGGGCGAACTGCGTTTCTATCCGGGTTCGCCGATGTTGCTGCACGGCGCCCTGCGCGCCGAGGACCGCCTGCGCCTGTTCGAACTGCATCCGACCGACTTCGGCTTCCTCGAGAAGGCCTTTGCCGCCACTGACCGCCGCGTCGCACTCGTCCGCGAGGACGGTTTCCACGGCCTCAAATCCCTGCTGCCGCCGCCGAGTCGGCGGGCGCTGGTGGTGGTCGACCCGGCCTACGAGCGGCGCGAGGAGTACGCGGCAGTGGTCGATGCGCTGCGCGAAGCACTGCGACGCTTCGCCGGGGGTTGCTACATGGTCTGGTATCCACGCCTGCAGAAGCCGGAATCGAAGCTCGTGGCCCGACGCCTGATCGAGCTCTCGCCGCCGTCGTGGCTGCATGTCTGGCTCGACGTGGACCGACCCGCCCACGACGGCTTCGGCATGCATGGCAGTGGGCTGGTGGTGTTCAATCCGCCGTGGACCCTGCCGCAGGACCTCGCCGCCGCCATGCCGGTGCTGGTCGAATGCCTCGGTCGCGGCGAGCGGGCGCGCTTCGGCGTGGACAGCCATATACCTTAGACCGCGGGCGGGCAGGCGCGGCGAAGTGGAAGCGCCAAGCGACGCGAGCTCGCCCGCGTGCCGTGTTTCGACCGCCCCGTCCGTCGTCCAGAGACCGTGGCTCGCCATGCGCCTCGCCGCAGCGCCCCTCGACATCGAGTTCCATCATGCGCTGGGCAACGCATCCCAGCATCTCGCGCACCAGATCATCGGCGCCGGCCTTCTCAAGCAGATCCGATAGATGCATGCTGTCATTGGTCATCGGGTTCTTCTCCATGGTTAGGTTGAAGCTTCGCAACTCCACCTTACCGAAGTTCTCCGATGACCAAGACCAGCATGCAACTGGAGAGCAAGGGCAATCCAAAGGGGCGACACCCGCCCTTCACGCCGAGTACGTGCCCGCCAAGCCAGATGCAAACGCTTTGGCCTCGACGGTGACATTGGCGGTGCAGGCGCTACAGCGGAATACAGTCGTGCCCGACTGCAGTGGGTCTGCCGGCAACGATCGTCGCCACGCAGCGAAAGCGTCCATTGTTGTTCACCGGCGTGGCGCGATCGACAGTGCAATCGTCGGTCGTGGCGCCGGGTGGAACTGTGGCCGTGCAGGTGCCGATTGATCTTGTGCCGCAGAACATCTCGACCCTGGCCGCATCGCCTGGACTGCCAACGATGCTCAGGGTGGCCTTCATGTCTCCTAGTCGGCGGTCGCAGATTTCAACCACCGGGCGCTCCACCGAGATGAAGCCAGCATCCTCACCGTAATGCGGAAGCACGGTCTCGTGGGCGCCATAGCCGGCACAACCGACGAGGGCAATGCTCATGACGGCTGCGATCGATACCGCGAATAGCCCGGTTGTTCCGGATCTCTGCTCCCTGCTGTCCATTGGTCCAAGTTCAGCGTTCATGACCTTCTCCTTGCGCCGCCGCTCGTGACGAGAGGACGGCGCTTTCGGCGAACGGCGAATTAATGTAGGAATACGCGGCGCCCTCTTGGCAAATACGCAGCGTGGAGCGACCTGGATGCAGCGCGCCGCCAGGAAAATTGCGATTGGTCTCTCGGCTCTTGAGCGGGCAAGCAGCGGCGATGCCGATCTCAACGTGACGCTTCGGCGCCAGATTCCGTTTTCGGAATTGTTCCAGGCCATGACCTGCCGGTGGCGATTCTCTCCCAAAGCCGACGTTCAGCTGAAGTACGCACCCGTCAGCGGTCATTCACGTCGCCGCGGCGAGTTGCGGGAACGATGCGCCGCTTCGTCTCTCTTGCCATAAGACATCACCTGATCGTTTCGGGCGATTCCGCGTTTCAGAGCATGCCGACCGTGGCACGCTGGAAAAAGTCCTTGGGGCGACTGCAGGCACGCCCACGGCTAGGGCGCCGATTGTCAGCATCCAATCTAAGCCCGCCTGCGTATACTCTCGGAGAACCTCATCGAGCCGAACTACAGATGATGCTGCACGGCCGCCGTCCCCGTTGGATGGAGCGCAACGGCGCCGCGATGCGTATCGCGGCGATCGCCGCCGTGGTGGCGATGGGCGTCTGCGCCACCGCATTGGGTGCCGTCTATTGGCGGCAGGAAGCGCTCCTGTTCGAACCCACGGTGCTGCCGCCGGACCACACCTTCGCCATTGCCGATACCCGCGAAGTGCGCGTCGAAGTCGACGGCGCCACGCTCTCGGCTCTTCACTTAAGGTTGCCGAATCCCAAGGGGGTCATCTTTTTCCTGCACGGCAACGGAGGTAATCTCGCCTCCTGGTTCACCAACCCGGCGTTCTATCGCAGCGTCAACTATGACTTGTTCATGATCGACTACCGCGGCTATGGCAAGAGTACGGGCCGCGTCGAGAGCGAAGCGCAGTTGCGTGCCGATGTGCGCCGGGCCTGGGATTGGGTGGCGCCGCACTACGCCGGCAAATCCAACGTGATCTACGGGCGCTCGCTGGGCAGCGCCCTGGCGGGTGGCCTCGCCGCCGAGGTCCAGCCGGCCCTCACCATCCTGGTGTCGCCGTACTGCAGTATGGCCGAGCTCGCACGCCTGCACTATCCGTTGATCCCGACATGGCTGCTGCGCTACCCGCTGTCGACGTGCAGGGATGTCGCGCGCGTGCGCTCAGCACTGCTGTTGCTGCATGGCGAGCAGGACTTGCTCATCCCGATCACGCAAAGCGAGCAGATTCAGGTTCGCGCACCCCAGGCGGAACTTGTGCGCATTGTCGGCGCTGGCCACAACGACGTGCATCGATTCGATGCCTATACCGAATCACTGATCGCGCACCTACGTGCGCTCTAGGACAGGGCGGGCGAATTCGACAAGGCCACATTGATCTGGAATTGGAATTACGCACCTCCGCCGCGTGCGGCTAGACAGACGCGCGCGCCGCCTCGTGCGTGGCGCCACGCACGAACAGCACGGCGCCGACATCGCTTACGACATCGCAATGCCGGGTGCCGGCGGGCGCGAGCCGGTAGTCGCCGGCGCGCAGCAACGTGTCGCCGAAGAAGGCCTCGCCCTCCAGCATCAGGCACTCATCGTCGATCGAGTGGGCATGCGCGTCGGCGCATGCGCCCGGCTGCAGGCGCAGCAGCATCGAGCGCGCATCGGCATCGCACCACAGCGACTTGGCCTGCACGCCGGGCGCGAAATCGCGCCACTCACCCTCGTCGGCACGCACGGTAATGGGGCTTGCGCCAGCACCGGGCAGCCAGGCGGTGACGAGATCGCGCGCGACTTCGACGCGACTGCCGATGGACGTGCCGCGCAGATAGAGCAGCGCGCCGCCGGATGAACTCACGCGGCCGTGGCGACTGCCGGCGGGGGCGAGGTGATAGTCGCCGCGGCGCACATGCAGATCGCCCAGTTGGGCTTCACCGCGCAACACCACGCATTCCTCGTGCTCATGGTGGCGGTGCGTCGGCAGCGCCGCCCCGGCAGCCAGTTCCACCAGCACCGAGCGCGAGCCCTTGCACAGCATCTTGACGCGCACGCCCTTTGCCAGCGCGCGCCATTGCCCGTCCTCGCGGCGCACGTTGATGACGCGCTCGTCAGCGGCGCGGCTGGCGCGGGCGCGCTGGATCAGCCGCGCACGCAGCGCGCCAATACGCGCTTCGTCGGGCGCGATCGGCGCCAGGGCCTCGGCCAGCGCACGCGCGACCTCGTCGGCGTTGCTCGGGTCGCCGGGGTGGGCAGGGAAGATGGGCTTGCTCATGGTTTCTATTCCGTTACGTTTTTCGGCGAAAGCACGCGCTTGAGTGCCGCCAGCGCACGCCGGATATGGGACTTCACCGTGCCCAGCGGCAGCGCGCAGTGCACGGCGATCTCTTCGTGGGTCAGACCCCGGAAGAATGCCAGCGCCAGCAGTTGGCGCGGCAGCGCGTCCAGGGTGGCAAGCGCTGCATGCAGTTGGTGGTCGCGCCGCGTGGCCTCCAGCAGATCCTGCGGATCGCCCTCCTTCGAGGCTTCGCAGGCGATCAGTGTTTGCGGCTCCGGATGGGGCTGCGCTTCATCGACGCGCCGCAGGCTGTCCAACGCCCGGCTGCGCGTGATCGTCAGCAGCCAGCCGATGGCGGTGCCCCGCGCCGCATCGAAACGCAGCGCCTGGCGCCACACCTGCCAATAGACGTCCTCGGCGACCTCCTCCGCGGCCTGGCGGTTGCGCGTGATGCGCAGCGCCAAGCCATAGACGCGGCCGAGCGTAGCGTCGTGGAGCTGGCCTAGGGCGTGTTCGTCGCCGCGCGAGATCTGCGTGATCCAGCCGCGCAGACGCAACTCGTTCGCCTCCGGCGCGAGTTGCGGCGGAGGCGCGATTTCCACCGCCGGCGATCGCAGCTTGGGTTGTATATCCATGCAATTCAGCATAGTCGGCGCCCGGGCCAGATGCCCGGCCGCGAGCACGGGAGCTTCACACATGATCTCTCCGTTATCGCTGCCCTCTCACGTCCTACGCACGATCGTCGGCTTCGGATGCAGATGAGGTTTCTCCACCCGATGGAGCATCGCACCCTGCAACGATTCGAGCACCACATCCCAGTTGCGCTACCGCGTCATGTTGTCATGCCCGGGGCACGGGTTACATCGGCCGCCGCCTGAGCGCGGCATCCGGTTTCTTCCTCGACGCGTATATGGGGTGGCGAGTATCGCCACGCCTCGGAGCTTGTCATGCCCCTTGCCATCCCCGTTCTCTTGTTCGTGCTGACAGCCTTGTCGGCGCAGGCGGCACCGTTCGTGCCCGCCGCCGACAACCATGTGCTGGAGCGCCTGCCCTACCAGCCGAATGAGCCGGTGCAGCAGCAGTTGCGCAGCTTGCGCGCGCAACTCCAGGCGCAGCCTCATAACCTCAGCGTGGCCGTCGAAGTCGCGCGGCGCTACGTCGAGTTGGGCCGCAGCAGCGGCGACCCGCGCTACGCCGGCTATGCCGAAGCGGCCTTGGGCCCCCGGTGGTCATCGGCGCAGCCGCCGACGACGGTTCGGTTGCTGCGCGCCACCCTGCTGCAGCGCCAGCATCGCTTCGACGCCGCGCTCGCCGACCTCGACGCGGTGCTCGAGGCCCAGCCGCGCCATGCCCAGGCGCGGCTCACCCGTGCCACCGCGCTCCAAGTCCAGGGCGCTTTCGACGGCGCACGCGCTGAGTGCCTCGCGCTGCAGCCGCTCACGCAGGAACTGGTCTCGGCCACGTGCCTGGCCAACGTCGACGCGGCTACCGGCAGTCTGCGCACCAGCTACGCACGATTGCGCGCCGTGCTCGAGCGGCATACCGACGCCCCAGCCGGAATTCGCGCCTGGGTTCTGACCAGTCTGGCGGAAATGGCGCTGCGTGGCGGATCAGTGCGCGAAGCGGAAGCGCATTTCCGCCAAGCGCTGGTGCTCGACCCCGAGGACAGCTACCTGATGGGCGCCTATGCGGATTTCCTGCTCGATCAGGGCAATCCCACCGAGGCGATCGAATTGCTACGGGACCGGCGGCGCAACGACGGCCTCCTGCTGCGCTACGCCATGGCACTCAAGGCGCGCGGATCGCCGGACCTGCCGTCCCAGGTCGATGAGCTGCGCAGTCGATTCGCAGCAAGCCGCTTGCGTGGCGACCGCGTGCATCTGCGCGAGGAGGCGCGCTTCACGGCCCATCTTCTGCAGGACGCGGCCGGCGCGCTGAAACTTGCCCAGCAGAACTGGGCCGTGCAGAAGGAGCCGGCCGACCTGCGCATTTTGTTGGAGGCGGCCGTGGCGACCCAGGATCAGGCGGCGCTGGACTCGGCCGCGGCGTGGCTTGCGCGCACGCGCCTGGAGGATGTCCAGCTCGCCCACCTGGTCTCCATGCGCCCGCATCCGCAGTAAGCGGCGCTGCGTATACCCGTTACGTGGATTCAATAACCGGCGCACCAAGGGGACCGGCTCGCATCCTCGCCGGATGCATTCGCGGGCAAGGGGGTATACGTCCGGATGCTCTCAACCAGGTCATGAAGGAGCTTGAAATGAAAGTTACAAGACTGGCAGTGCCCCTACTGGCGGCCTGCACCGTCGCCTGGTCCGCGGCGGGCGGCGCGGCGAGCCATCGCGAAGCCCCGCTCATCGCCAACGATCCGGCGGCCGACCTCACCGATGTCTACTTCTTCCGCAGTTGGGAGAATCCGGAAAAGGTGGTCCTGATCATGAACGTCATCCCAGCCCAGGAGCCGAGTTCCGGTCCCAACTATTTCAACTTCGGCGACGACGTCCGCTACGCCTTCCACCTCGACACCAACGGCGACGGCGATGCGGACGACATCACCTACGAAATCCGCTTCAAGACCGAATTGCGCGGCGCTGTGGCCGGGCTGCAGCTGCCGCTGGCCTATGCGGCGCTGCCGCCGATCACGGCGCTCGACGGCCCCGGTTCCGACGGACTGATCCTGCGCCAGCGTTACACGGTGACCCAGGTCAGGAAGGGTGTGCGTACCGATCTTGGCAGCGACAATATGTTCGCCGTGCCCTCCAACGTCGGCCCCCTCACCATGCCCGACTACGAGGCTCTCGCCGCCCAGGGTGTCTACCCGCTTCCCAACGGTGGCCGGGTATTTGCCGGGCAGCGCGACGAGACCTTCTACATCGACCTGGGGGCGGTGTTCGACACGGTCAACCCGCGCCGCAGTCCGTTCCCCATCCTGACCGACGCCGAGGATGCCGACGACACGCGCAACCCCTTCGGCAACGACGCGTTCTCCGGCTTCAACGTCAATACCATCGCCCTGGAACTGCCGATCTCGGCCATCACCAACAAGCCGCAACAGGTGATCGGCATGTACGCCTCCACCAGCCGCCCGCAGCTCAAGGTGCCGACCCAGCGCGGTCAGCCGCTGCGCGCCGGGCCGCAGGTGGCGCGTATGGCCAACCCCCTGGTGAACGAACTGATCACCGGTACCGGGCAGAAGGATCTGTGGAACGCCAGCGAGCCGGAGCGCGAGGCGGCCTTTCTCGACTTCTATCTCAACTCGCGCCTGGCATCGGCGCTGAACATCCGCTTCGATCTGCCGGCAAACAATCTGGCGATTCCCACGACCGATCGCACCGACCTGGTCAATGTACTGCTCAAGTACCCGGCCCAAGCGCAGACCGGTACCTGCAGCAAGGCCAACCCCTGCGCCGAACTGCTGCGGCTCGATCTGGCCGTGCCGCCGACGCCGCCCGCGGCGCAGAAGCGACTCACCGTGCTGGCGGGCGATAAGGCCGGCTGGCCCAATGGTCGGCGACCCGATGACGATGTCACCGACATCGCGTTGCGCGTGGTGGCCGGCAAGCTTATCGGCGCGGCAAGTGGCAACCTGCTGCTCGGCGACGGCGTGAACTTCAACATCGGCGCCAAGGGCAGCAACCTGACTGCCAACGGGATCGCCACGGCGTTTCCTTTCCTGCCCACTCCCCATGACGGCAGGAACCGGCGTCATATCGATTGCGGCGAAGTAGGCGCCAATCCTTGCTGAAGCCGTCTGTCTGGAGCGTCTTTTAGTCGCCTCTGTCACCGACCGGCACATTGGAGCCAGTTGATGATCGGCACATTGAGGCCAGCGCGTGATCGGCGGGTACCGAGCGACGATGAACACGAAATTCCGGCCACAAGCCGCCGGTGGCCATTACTTTTCGCTTGAACGCCGTTGGCCGTCGACTATCTTGATGCAACAACGTGCGTTGAGTCTCGTACGTAGCTGTTCAATCCAGAAGGGAATGTGTTCGATGAGGTTGAAAATCATGTTCGCGTTCGCTTCGCTGTTGCCGTTTTGCGCACCCGCGCCCGCCGCCTCAGAGAAGCTGTCACCCGCCGACGAGGCCGCCGCGTTTACGGCCGCCGGCTTCAAACTCAAGGGAAGACAATGGCGCGCCTGCGTCGACGACCCTTCGCCCAACACGCGGGGCGAGATTGCCGAGGTACGGGACCTCAATGGCGACGGCCGCCTCGAAGCGCTCATCATCGAAGGCGGCAGCTTCTGCTATGGAAACCAAGTCGGCGGCTACTGGCTCGTTAGCAAACAGGCCAACGGTCGTTGGACGCCCATCACCAGTGGCACCGGCATTCCCACTTTCCTGGCGACCAAGGGCGTAGGCGGCTGGCCGGACATTGAGATTGGCGGGCCGGGATTCTGTTTTCCGGTTGTGCGTTGGAACGGTCGCGCATATGTGGAGAACCGACATCAGTACGAGGGCAAACCCTGCCGCCGAAAATAGCCAGTCCTAGCCGCTATAAACAGCTATCCATAACGGCCACGAGCCGCCGGTCGTGGCTACATTTCTATTTCATGAGGCGGGAACGGCCCCAATCCGCTTGAGTGGCCGGTTTACGGCGGCCAACTTGAACCCCCCGTTGGCTCAGCCCGGCCACGAGCCGCCCGTGGCCCATCCGGCATGGCTACCGTTCAAGCGGCAGCCCCCGTCAGGAACCGGCCGGACAGTCTACGAGAATTCCTCGGCCCCAACCGGTGGTGAGCTAACGCTGCCCGGTCGGCTCCGAGCTACCGAAATCCTGCCGCTGCACACGCTTGGGGTCTGGCCATTCTTGACGTCGAATATCGAATCAAATAGTTGCGCCTCGACCGATCGTAGGGCACGGTTCAGTTGGATCGAATTGTGCTACTAAACTCTGAATGATAGTATAAATCAATATGCCAATAAAGCCGATTACGGGTTATTGATCTCGGTAATTTTTAAAAGAGTTGAATGAAGAATGGTTCGCATTGAGAAAATAGAAACTCTTCACAGCCTCTTAAAGTTGATCGAGGCTTCAATTGAAGCCAGTCCAGGCCCTCGATGGTTCCGTGGGGCGGGTAACTACGACCACGGGCTCATTCCTGCACTATTTCGTCATCCCGAGGTACGTACTAACAGCCTTGATCCAATGACTCTCGAGTCACGCCTGGATGCACGGTTCAAGCAGACAAGCCCTCCGTTCTTAAATTCTCCGCCGGTTACGGCGCTAGATTGGATGTTTATGGCGCAGCACTTTGGAGTGCCAACGAGGTTGCTGGATTGGTCGGAGAATCCGTTTATCGCGCTCTATTTTGCTTTATCTACGTCAAAGCAAGGCAGCATGGCCTGCGTATGGGTTCTGGATCCATTGTTATGGACTAAACGATCGCTGAACAATAATAATTTGCCGAGAATTCCCGATCCCGCTGACGTGGCGACTAAACGGTTTATCGAGAGCCTGAGCGACGACCTTGCTCCTCGAACCGATCCGATTGCCATCTACTCCAATCACACGAATCCGAGGGTTGTGGCGCAGCGAGGTACGTTTACAATTTTCGGGCGGGGTACCGCCGCGATGGAGAGTATCGGATATGCGAAAGATTGCCTGCTTTGTATTGTGGTTGAGGATTCTGTGAAAGCTGATTTGTATAACAAACTGCTGTCTATTGGATATACCCATTCCGTGATTTACCCGGACTTGTCAGGCTTGGGTGCAGAATTAAAAACGTCATTTGGATTCTAAGGGTAGAGTTATGTTTGTAGTTCGACCGTTCCAAGCTACAACTCTCTCGTGGTGGCACGCGGAGCGTGATCAGATTGATCTCTCGCCGCCATATCAACGAAGCCCGGGGGTTTGGTCAAATTCCGACAAAGCTTATCTTATCGACTCGATAATCAACGGTTACGATGTGCCGAAGTTCTATATCGCGGATTTTAGTTATGTGAGTAGCGCCCTGAATCTCAAGGGCAAGCCATTCGCGGTAATTGATGGTCGTCAGAGGTTTGAGGCGATGTTCGATTTTCTTGACGGTCGGATTAGGCTCAATCGCGATATGGTATATCTTGGCGAGGAACGTTACTCGCTCGCCGGAATGAACTATTTTGAGCTAAAGGAAAAATTCCCAAAAATCGCGCAACGCGTCGAAAATTTTAATATCACGGTAATGTCAGTTATCACCGATCGGGAGGAAATGATAAACGACCTGTTCGTTCGGTTGAATCGAAGCAAACCTTTGACTGGCGCTGAGGTTAGGAGCGCGATGATCGGCGAAGTGCCTAGGCTCATCCGTGAGATTTCGTCTACGCCCTTCTTCACGGAATGCATTGCATTTTCCACGAATCGGAAGCAGCAAGAGAATGTGGCGGCCAAGTTGCTTCTGATTGAGCATCGCGGCGATTTCGTCGAGACTAAGAAGGTGAATCTTGATCGATTTGCGAGAGAAGCGGCACTTACTGAAATGGAGTTTCAGGCAAGTGCTGAGCGAGTGATAACTGTGTTGGAAGATTCAACATATCTATTTAAGAAAAATGATCCACTTTTGAAGGCTTCAGGAATCGTTCCCATATATTATTGGTTGATTCGAAATGGGCTGGGTCGGCCTGACCTAAGAGACCGGCTAGAGAGGTTCGAGCGTTTTAGAGCCACTGTGCGGGGGCACCCGGCTATCGAGGTGTACAACAATGTGAGCCGCAGTACAAACGATCCGTCTAGCTATAAGGCCCGATATGCGGTACTAGCCAAGTTCGTAACACTTGAAAGTGATGAAGAGATTCCAAGGGATATTGTGCCGATGCAGGCTTTCGTTGCGACCGACTGAGTCAGAGCTCGCATGTATGGGGCGAGATGTGCGGTGCGACTCTGGTCGCTAGATTCGGTGCACCAAGCACTCTTCAATGTCTCCCCCCAGATTCGATCAGACGGCGAAGCGGTGTTACGCAATTTTGGCTCGGCCCCCTGAGACCTCGTGATGGGTGGCCGCAGCACTCAGCAAGCTGCCGTTGGGCCGCTCAAGAGTAACCGGTAACTGCGCAGCGTTCTTGCCTACGGGCGAGGACGATGCAAAGGCGATCGCAGCGGATTGCCGGCGAAGATTTGCTTCCACAGTCGCGGCGTGAGTTCGTGGACTCGGCTGGCCGGATGCTGACTGACTCGCTGCAACACATCGACCAGATAGTCGTAGGGATCGATCTCGTGGAGTCGGCAGGTGACGATCAGGCTCTGCATGATCCCGACGTGCCGGGCGCCGAGTTCGGTCCAGCAGAACAGCCAGTTGCGGCGACCCATTGGAATTGCCCGTAGCGCACGTTCCAGATGGTTCGTGTCGATCGGCACGTCCGGATCGGTGAGGTAGACCTCGAGTCCGAATCGCCGCTCGCGCGCGTAGGCAAGGGCCTTCGTCATGGGATTGCTCGGCAACAGACCCTGTGCCTCGAATTGCTGGCTCACCCAGGCGAAGAACCGTTCGACGATCGGCTTGGCATGCATCAATCGATAGTCGAGTTTCTTCGCGGCGCTGAGCTTGTGCTCGCGAATGCGCTCTTCGACCGCGTAGAGCCCGCCGATGAACTCCAGTGCCTGCGCCGCGACTTCCGGCTCGGCGTCCTTCGCCTCGAACAGGTGGCGCCGCGTGTGAGCCCAGCATTGCGCGTGGGTCAGTCCGGTCTTCTTCGTGTAGTGCTCATAGGCGGTGTACCCGTCGCTGAGCAGGACGCCGCGCTCGACCGGCGTCAGGCCCAGCGCCTGCTCGACATGTTCGATCCGGCGACTTTCGAAGAACGGGAAGCAGACTTCGTCCAGCTCGCCATAGACCGGCCAGAAGTAAGCCGCCTTGAGCTTGCCCGGCCCAGCGCGCCCGGCCTTGATCGGTGTCTCGTCCATCGCCTTGACGCGGGAGGCGCGAATCGAGCCGAACTGGGCGTCGTAAATCGGTTCAATCAGGGCAATCGCTTGTTGGCCGACCTGCGTCAGCCACGGCCGGCTGACGCAGATGCCGCTGTCGCCCAGGCGCTGGTGCTGGCGGTAGAACGGCAGGTGGTAGGCAAACTTGTCGATCAGCATTCCGGCGATGAAGCTCACATCGGCGCGACTGCCCTCGATCACCCCGACCGGCGCCGCCGGGCAGGAAATCCCTTGCGTGTCGCGGCGCTTGATCACCGCTCGCACGTACTTGAGGATCACGTAGCTGCCCGGGCGCTGCGCCAGGCGATGACTCACCTTCTCGCCGATCACCTCGTACTGATCGGGGCCGAGGCCCACGGCCTCGGGGTTGGGCACGGCAATCGTCTCGACTGGCACCCTCGCCTCGTCGAAGAACAGCGCCGACTCGTCGCCCGAGGCGCAATCGGTGGTGCGGGTCCGTCGCGTGTGGGCGGCGATATCCTTTCCAGGGGGCGGCGGCGACGACTCGGGCACCGGCAGCTCGCCCAGGTGCATCTGATGCGTGTCGGTCTCCACGATGCGCTTCTCGCTCTTCTGGCCGAAGAGCTGGCGCTTGAACCAGTCGAGCTGATGCTTGGCCGAGGCCAGTTCGCGGCTCAACTCGACGACCTGCTGCGGGCGATAAGTCGCCGCCTCATCGAGGCTGAGAACGCGTGATCGGGTCGCCGAATTCATGCCGCCATTATACCGAGGGCATTGCTATTGCAGGGCTGTCGATAGCGCTTCCTGACGACCTTTCCTTCGATACCTTCGAGCAAGAGCTTGAGTCCCGTCCAGTCCATTTCCCGTGTCGTGACGCTACGCCAGTCGGAGAGGAATCTGCCCTGTTCGAGGCGCTTGGCCCAGACGCAGAAACCTGTGCGATCCCAGTAGAGGACCTTCATCTGTGTGGCGCGGCGATTGATGAAGACAAACAGTCGGCCGTTCAGCGGATCCTGACCGAGTTCCTTGCGGGTCAGGGCGTACAGACCGTCGAACGATTTGCGCATGTCGACCGGGCGACCATAGACATGCACGCGGACCTGGCCCTCCGGGAAGAACATCAGCGGCGCACCAGGTGCAAAACCAGGCCGTCGCCGAGGTCGAGTTTGAGATCGATTCGCGGTGCCGCCGCACTGAGCGCGCCGACATCGACGAATGCCGCCGTTTTGCTGACGACCTCGGTTCTGCCGTCATTGCCGACGGCGCTGAGCAAACCGCGCCAGCGGTACAGGCTCGCTGCACTGATCGCTTCGCGTCGGCAGAAGGCGGCAACGCCCAGGCCGCTACCGTCAAATTTCGCCAACAAGGATCGCCATTCCTGCCGGCTACGCCTCGATCCCTTGCCCTTGTTCGCTCCCGCCATCGCTCTTGCTCCCGTGTGTAATCTGCCTGGGGAGCAGTTTTTGCCATCGCGCGCGCGGTGGGAAGAACGCCGCTGGGTTACCGGTTACGCTCAAGAAACGTACAGCCGCTTTGGGTCGGGTTGAGACCGACAACTCATCGGATTCGTCGCCGGAAAGCCGACGTTGAAGCTTCGTTGCCCGTAAGCTGCCGCTCATTGATGAGTCATTTCGACCCTGAACGGTCAGTCAGGATTAGCGAAAGCTGCGTAAGCGTACGCCCCAGACCGTCTTGCCGAGGGCAAGCCGTTCAGGCTTCAGTGGCTTGAGGGGCTTCGCTCTGCAATTGCCCGGCGACGGCCCACGGCAGCAGTTCAGCCACCCGATTGACCGGGTGATCCGCGATGCGGCCGATGACATGGCGCAAGTAGGCTTCGGGGTCCAGGCCGTTGAGCTTGGCACTGCCAATCAGGCTGTAGATCGTGGCCGCGCACTCGCCGCCGGCATCCGATCCCGCGAAGAGGAAATCATTTCTCTTATGCCAACCTTTGCATAAGCGCAAAAAATGGCTCTTCGCGGGCAGCCTGCGCGCGGGCCAGCGTGCGGCGGCAATCATGAGCCTCGTTCAGTCCGCGCGCCTGAACGGGCACGAGCCCTTCGCCTACCTGGGGTCGCTTCAGAAAACGGATCGCAAAGTACGCTAAGCCGGTTGCAGCGGCCGTAGCGGCCTGAACTTGCCCG
>JAGRFZ010000080.1:3229-5442 GCA_020445785.1 Rhodocyclaceae bacterium | reverse complement strand
TATCGTGAAATTTCCGGGCTAGCGCAATGGTGCGCGACGAGTCACGAACCCGGGCCGAGCGGGAGCGACCCACGCCCGCCCCTGCGGATATTCGGCTGGCATGGGCCAGTCGATCGGAGAAGACGATGCACGGCATTCCATTGCGCGCGGCGCTTGCAGCGAGCGCGACGATCGTGGGGATCAATCTGGCCGCGGCGGCACCGACGACGTACACCGACCGGGCCGCGTTCGATGCGGCCCTGGCCGGCTTCGCCGTGGAAGTGGTCGATTTCGAATCGACCACCGCACCGAGCCCGGTGCCCGACGGCACCCGCTTCGGCAACGTCACCCTGTCCTTCGATCGCGGCATCGACAGTACTGGTCTCGACATGCTCGTCACCGAGCGTTTCGTTGCCACGTCCGGGCAGAACTATCTCGGCGTCGATGACGGATTCCGCGAGCAGTTTCTCAATGACGACGGCCTCTCGCTGAGCTTCGCGACGCCAGCCCACGCGATCGGCCTGTACGTCATCACACCGGGCGACGGCGCCTTCGACGGGGATTTCACGCTGATCGCGGCCGGTACCTCGGTGAGCAACCCCTTGGCACCGGATCTTCGGCTCGACACCGGCGACCCTGCCCTGCCGCTGGACGACGCCTACTTCCTCGGCATCTTCGATCCGGACGCGAGCTTCGCATCCGCCACCTTGTCGAGCCTGGACCCCGCGCTCGGCTTCGTCAGCTTCAACATCGACGACATCGTCCTGGCCACGGACGCGGGCGGCGACGACCCGGGCGCTACGCTACCGCTGCCAGGTACGCTGGTACTGGTCGCGCTCGGCCTCGGTCTGCTTTCCCGGCCGCGTTCGGCGAACCGGGCGTTCGCGTCGGCCACGACGACCGCAAAACCGCCTCCGCCGGGTTGCGCCGGCAGCCGTTCTGCCCACCCCCTCCGACGCTCGCCACTCCGTCCCTGCGCAGACCGGGCGATCGACTCACCCGGCTCTGCCGGAGCCCGATGATCGTGATCTGGTCGAGGCGGGTGGCAGGCAGGCGCTGGAGCGATGTTCGGGCGCGTTCCGCACGGACGGTGCACCGCCCGCGACGGTGGCGCACGGAATCGATGGCACCTACCCCGCACCCGGCAGGTCGCGGCCGGCCTCACGCCAGCGCCGCCTCCACCGCTTCCGGCCGCAGGATGCGCAACCGCCCACGCAAGAGGCGGTGGCGTGCCAGCCGCAATAGTGCCTTGTCGCGGCTGATCAACAGGAGTGCGCCGGCGCCGACCGCGAGTTCGAGGAATTTCTGATCGTCGGGGTCGCGGCAGTTCGGCAGAGGCTCGGGCGCGATGCCGGCCGCGTCGATGTGCCGGCAGCGCCCGCGGTAGGCGTCGGCGAGGCCTTGCTGCCGCCCGGGCGTAAGCTGGAACTGCGGATAGGCCAGCACACGGCGCAACTCCTCGATCGTCGCCTCCGCACCCAGCGGCCGCAGCGCACCGCCATCGACGGCGGCGCGCAGCCGGGCCAGCGCAGGGTCTTCGAACAGCCATAGGGCGAGCACGGTGTTGGTGTCCAGCACGCAGTCGGCGGGCAGCCGGATCGGCTCGGTCATGGGCAGCAGGCGCGCAAAAAAAGGGGCCGCTCGGGCCCCTTTCCGGATGCGGACGACAAGCGCTCAGGCGGCCTTCTTGCTGTCCGCGCGCATCTTCACGTAGGAGCCGGGGGCGTCTTCGATCGGCTTCAGCTTGCCCTTGGCCGGATCACGCGGGGTGACCTGGGTGTCGTCGTGGGCGGTGACCCAGTCCTGCCAGTCCACCCACCACGAGCCCGCGTGCTGCTGGGCCTTCGAGAACCACTCGTCGGAGGTCTTCGGCAGCTTGGCGGCCGGGTTGACCCAGTAGCCGTACTTGTTGGCGACCGGCGGGTTGATGATGCCGGCGATATGGCCGGAGCCGCCGAGCACGAAGCGGGTCGGACCGCCGAACACCGTCGCGCCCATGTAGGTGCTCTTCCAGGGGGCGATGTGGTCCTCGATGGCCGAGATGAAGTAGCACGGGATCTTGATCTTCGACAGGTCGATCGGCGTGCCGTCGATCTCGATGCCACCCGGCTCGATCAAGCGGTTCTCCATGTACATGTTGCGCAGGTAGAAGCTGTGCATCGTCGCCGGCATGCGGGTCGAGTCGGAGTTCCAATACAGCAGATCGAAGGGGAACGGATCCTTGCCCATCAGGT
>JAGRFZ010000080.1:0-3184 GCA_020445785.1 Rhodocyclaceae bacterium | reverse complement strand
AGGTGCCGGCCATCTCCGAGCCTTCCAGGTAGCCGCGCTCGAACATCTTCTTCTCGAGGTTGGAGATCTGCCCTTCGTCGAGGAAGACGCTGAGCTCACCCGGATCCGAGAAATCGGTCATGGTGGTGAAGAAGGTGGCCGAGGCGATGCGCTTCTGCTTCTTCGCCGCGAGGTAGGCGCAGGAGGTCGCCAGCAGCGTGCCGCCGAGGCAGTAGCCGGCCGCGTTCACTTCCTTCTCGCCGGTCTGCTTCTCGATCTGGTCGAGGGCGGCCATGACGCCATCGAGCACGTAGGCGTCGAAGCTCCTCTCGGCCAGCTTCTCGTCCGGGTTGACCCATGAGATCACGAAGGTGGTGTGGCCCTGATCGACGCACCACTTGATCAGCGAGTTCTTCTCGCGCAGGTCCATGATGTAGAACTTGTTGATCCACGGCGGGCAGATCAGCAGCGGGCGCTTCAGCACCTTGTCGGTGCTCGGCGTGTACTGGACGAGTTGCATCATCTCGTTCTGGAAGACGACCTTGCCCGGCGTCGTGGCGACGTTCTTGCCGAGCTCGAAGGCCGAAGTGTCGGTCATGCGCACGCGCAGGTTGCCGCCACCGTCCTCGATGTCGCGCAGCAGGTTGTTGAGGCCCTTGACCAGGTTCTGGCCGTGGCTCTTGACCGTCTCGCGGAACACTTCCGGGTTGGTCAGCGCGAAGTTCGACGGCGACAGGGCGTCGATGTACTGGCGGGTGTAGAAGTTGACCTTCTTCTGGGTCTGCTCGTCGAGACCATCGACGCAGCACACGGTGTCATGGATGTTGCGCGCGGTGATGAGGTAGGACTGCTTCATGAAATCGAACAGGAAATGCTCCTGCCATTGGTCGTCCTTGAAGCGCTTGTCCCCCTTCTCGGGCGAGGCCACCGGCGCGGCATTCATGCCGGCGAAGCGCAGCATCGACTGCTGCCACAGGGAGAAGTAGTCCCACACCAGGTTCATCTGGGCCTGGGCGAGGCGATACGGGTTGGACAGCAGCTTGGCCATCATGTCCATGAAGGCCTGGGCGATTCCGAGTTCGTCCTGCGGCGGTGTGATGCCGCGCTTGACCTGGCGCTGGATGTGGTCACTGATCAGGGTGGAGGCACGCTGGGCGACTTCGGCGTAGGTCTTGGCCAGCTCCGTCGGATCGGGCAGGTCCTGCTTTTCGGTTTCGGTGGGTGCTGCCATTCTTGTCATCTCCTGGTCTATTCGGTTCGGATATATCGCGTCCGCCCATCACCTTCCTCGGTGCAACTCAGGGCCCCCTGGTGCGTCAGATGGTTGAGGTGGGCGATCGCCTCTCCCATGGCAAACATCACTTGGTGCGTGTCCAGCTCGCGCGGGAACAGGATGTGGAGCAATTCGCCAGCGCTGCGGGGTCGGTCGCATGCCGCCAGCAATTGCTCGCAGCGGTCGCGATGGTGTTGCTCCAGCTGGGCGACCCGCGCATGCAAACCATGAAACGGCAAACCGTGCGATGGTAGCACGAGCGTGTCGGCCGGCAAATCTTTGATGCGGCGCAACGATTCGAGAAACCACGCCAGTGGATCGGCGTGCGGCGCAGCAGCAAAGACGCTGACGTTGGTGGAGATTCGCGGCAACACCATGTCGCCGGAAATCAGCACCCCGAGTTGTTCACAATAGAGGGCCATGTGCTCGGGCGAATGGCCGTGGCCGACCAGCGCGCGCCAGCGCCGGCCGCCGATTTCGAGCGTGTCGCCGTCGAACAGGCGCGCAAAGTCGCTCGGCAGCGAAGGCACCCCGCGACGGTAGCCGTTGCCCCGGCCGCGCAACGCATCGCAGCGCGCCGGATCGAGCCCATGGGCCTCGTAGAGGGCCACCATCGAGGCCGGATCGTGGCCCGGCAGCGCATGCCACACGGCGTGCCCGGTGACGAATTCGCCGTCGCTCATGAGCAGATCGGCGCCGGTTTCCTGCCGTAGCCAGTCGGCCAGACCGAGGTGGTCCGGATGGAAATGGGTGACGACGATGCGCCGCAGGGGCCGGGCGTCATCGGCCGCCAGCAGCCGCTGCCAGCATTGCCGGACTTCATCGAGGCCGAAACCGGTGTCGACCGCACACCAGCCGTCGTCGCCATCGTCGAGCAGCCACAGGTTGATGTGGTCCAGCGCGAAGGGCAGGGGCATACGCAGCCATTGCACGCCGGGTGCCACGGTGGTGCGGCACGCCGGCGCCGGCGGCGCCGACCACGGATACTGCAGGTCTCTTGCGTTCATCTTCGTTTCCGACTCCGGGCATTGGCCGCCAGCGGCCGCCCTGCTCCTATAATCTCGCTAGCGACACGCCGGGGCGCGTCGCCGATCTTCGGCTGGGTGGCCATGAGCAGCGAACAGACGTACACCATCACACAACTCTCCCGCGAATTCGATATCACACCGCGAGCGATCCGCTTCTACGAGGACCAGGGCCTGCTCAGGCCATCTCGCCATGGCCGCAGCCGCGTCTATTCCAAGGCCGACCGCACCCGCCTGCGCCTGACCCTGCGCGGCAAGCGGCTGGGGCTGTCGCTGGCCGAGATCCGCGAGATCATCGGCATGTACGACGGCGTGCGCAATTCGGTACCGCAGCTCGAGCGTTTCCTGTCGGTGCTCGAGAGCCGCCGTGCCTCGCTCGAACAGCAGCGGGAAGACATCGAGGCGGTGCTTGCGGAAATCGACATGCTGGAGCGCCAATGCCGGGGGCTGCTCGGCAACGACGCCGCCGAAGCCGCCGCCGCCAAGGCCGAACTCGACGAGCGGATGCGATCCGACGCTTGATTTTTTTCGAGTTTAGTTTACGTTAACGTAAACGTCAATCAAGGCCCCGCCACCATGGTCACCAGCATCGACGAATCGGGCTTTCAGCCCGCCGATCCGCAGTTCGAGCAACGCGTGCGCGACAGCTTCGCCCTTCAGCCGGCGATGGCACTGATCGACGCCGGGCTGACGCGGGTGGCGCCGGGTCATTGCGAGATCACCCTCGACAGCCGGCACGAACTGACCCAGCAGCACGGCTACGTGCACGGCGGCATCGTCGGCATGATCGCCGACAACGCCGGTGGCTTCGCCGCCGCGAGCCTGGTGCCCGACGGCACCAGCGTGCTCACCGTCGAGTACAAGCTGAACCTCATGGCGCCGGCCGACGGCGAGCGCCTGGTGGCCC
>JAGRFZ010000079.1:1155-2803 GCA_020445785.1 Rhodocyclaceae bacterium | reverse complement strand
GTTCTGCTCGTGGTCGGCGTGCAGCGTAAAGATGATGTCCAGCGCCCGCACCAGCACCGGGTTCGGCTTGAACTCCTCGCACGGCGTGCCGAACATCATGTGCATGAAGTTCGAGGTGTAGTCGAGGTCGTTGCGCGGGAACATGAAGGGCTGGCCGATGTTGTACTTGTAGGCCATCGCCACAATGGTCGGCAGCTTGGCGACCAGGCGGTTGAACGAAATCGCCCGGTGCTCGGCGTCCGAGAAGTCCATCGCCTCGTGATAGAAGGCCGACAGCGCGCCGACCACACCGACCATCACCGCCATCGGGTGCGCGTCACGACGGAAGCCCGAATAGAACTTCGAGATCTGGTCGTGCAGCATCGTGTGGTTCTTGATGGTGCGCTCGAACTCGTCCTTTTCCGCCGCGTTCGGCAGCTCGCTGTTCTTCAGCAGGTAGGCGACTTCGAGAAAGCTGCAGTTCTCTGCGAGCTGTTCGATGGGATAGCCGCGATACAGCAGTTCGCCCTTGTCGCCGTCGATGAACGTGACCTTGGACTGACAACTCGCCGTCGAGAGAAAGCCGGAGTCATACGTGAACAGGCCGGTCTTGCCGCCCAGCGTGCGAATGTCGATAACGTCGTTGCCGTGAACCCCGGTCATGACCGGAAAATCGACGGTCTTGCCATCCACGGAAAGCGTAGCGGTGCGTTGTGTCGTCATGGTTCGTCCCTTTGTTTCCCCGTGTGTACTCTCGTGTACTGCCTTAAAGAACCGGCCTGTGCGTCAGTTCTGACGCAGCAGGCCGATCATCTCCCTCCAGCGGGCGTTCTCGCATGGCTTGTTGCCATTTACCATCGCCCACAAATCGTGGTCCTCGCACAGCAGCAGGTCGGCCAGGTCGGCCAACTGCGCCTCGCTCAGATCATCGAATTGCTCTTCGAGAAAGCGCGCGAAGACCAGATCGAGCTCCAGCAGAGCCCGACGGCAGTGCCAACGCACGCGTCCCCGGTTGATGCTCATACTGCGCGCCGCAGCATCATGTCCTTGATCTTGCCGATCGCCCGGGTCGGGTTGAGGCTCTTCGGGCAGACGTCGACGCAGTTCATGATGCTGTGGCAGCGGAACAGCCGGTACGGATCCTCGAGGTTGTCGAGGCGGTCGTTGGTGGCCTGGTCGCGGGTATCGGCGATGAAGCGGTAGGCGGCCAAGAGACCGGCCGGGCCGACGAACTTGTCCGGGTTCCACCAGAACGACGGGCAACTGGTCGAGCAGCACGCGCACAGGATGCATTCGTACAGCCCGTTGAGTTCCTCGCGATCCTCCGGCGTCTGCAGGCGCTCGCGCTCGGGCGGGGGATCCTCGTTGATGAGGTAGGGCTTGATCGAATGGTATTGCTTGAAGAATTGCGTCATGTCGACGATCAGGTCGCGCACCACCGGCAGGCCCGGCAGCGGCCGCAGCGTGATCGGCTGGGGCAGCGAGTCCACCTCGGTAAGGCAGGCCAGGCCATTCTTGCCGTTGATGTTCATCGCATCCGAGCCGCACACGCCCTCACGGCAGGAACGACGGAACGACAGGGAATCGTCCTTGACCTTGAGCCGCACCAGGGCATCGAGCAGCTTCTTGTCGGAAGCCTCGAGCTCGACCGAGATGTCCTGCATGTAGG
>JAGRFZ010000079.1:0-1034 GCA_020445785.1 Rhodocyclaceae bacterium | reverse complement strand
GCGGCTTCAAGTTCACCGGCTTGTATTGGAGGCGGTTGTCAGCGCTGTACCACAGGGTGTGCTTCAGCCATTCCTCGTCGTTGCGGCCGTTCGGGTGCTCCGGCGTGTCCGGTGCGTCGTCGCGCACGTGGGCACCGCGCGATTCCTTGCGCGCCTCGGCCGAGATCATCGTCGCCTTGGCGACTTCGATCAGGTTGTCGAGTTCGAGCGCCTCGACCCGGGCGGTATTCCAGACCTGGGACTTGTCGCCGATCTCCGTCGATGCGGCGCGCTCGGCAACGCCTTTGATCAACTCCGCGCCTTCCTTGAGCAAGTTGTCGAAGCGGAACACGCCGGCGTGCTTCTGCATCGTGCGCTGCATGTCGAGGCGCACCTCGTGGACGTTCTCGCCGTCCTTCTGACCCTCGAGGCGCGCGATCCGGGCAAGGGACTGGTCGGCGGCGTCCTCGGGCAACGGCTTCAGCGACAATGCGCCGGAGCGGAAATCGTCGACCACGGTTTCGCCGGCCGACTTGCCGAACACCAGCAGATCGAGCAACGAGTTGGTGCCCAGCCGGTTGGCGCCATGCACCGAGGCACAGGCGCACTCGCCGGCGGCATAGAAGCCGACCACCGGTGCGTTGTCGTCGCCGTCCTTCGGGGTCACCACCTGGCCCCGGTAGTTGGTCGGGATGCCACCCATCTGGTAATGGCAGGTCGGCACGACCGGAATCGGCGCCTTGATCGGATCGACGCCGGCGAACTGAATCGAGATTTCGCGAATGCCGGGCAGCCGCTTGAGGATGGTGTCGGGCGACAGGTGGGTGATGTCGAGCAGCACGTGATCCTTGTCGGGTCCGCAGCCACGCCCCTCATTGATTTCGGTGGTCATCGCCCGCGAGACGACGTCGCGCGAAGCCAGGTCCTTCAGGTTCGGCGCGTAGCGCTCCATGAAGCGCTCGCCGGCATCATTGCGCAGAATGCCGCCTTCGCCGCGCACGCCTTCGGTGATCAGCACGCCCGCGCCGGCCACGCCGGTCGGGTGGAACTGCCAG
>JAGRFZ010000078.1 GCA_020445785.1 Rhodocyclaceae bacterium | reverse complement strand
GATCGTCGCTACGGCTGCGCCTGCGATCCGAACCGTCCCGCAACGTCGAATACCCGCGTCACGTTAGGTGCCATTGGGTAATACTACCATATTAAATTTCTCTATGATTTCATCAAAATTCAGGGATTTATGAAAACCTTTAGATATATTTTAATTGGCATAGTTATCACTTTAATTCCATTTTCCTTTAGTGCTGAGTATCATTTAGAAGGCTGTCTTATGGCAGCCGGGGGATGCGGTAATGGCAACTGCACTCTAAGACAGGATCGGAATGGTAGATTCTATTGCACATGTCAGGGGCGGCAGGGCAGAGCCCGTCTGTCATGCTGTAGGTAGATGTAATTTTATGTTGACATGCTTTCGATGGTTGATAGTATAGCTTTGTGATAGTATCTTTCCGGGATCAGGAGACGGAAAGCATCTGGGCAGGAGAATTCAGGAAGAAAATTCAGCTTCCGGCCAATTTGCATAATCTTGCCAGAAGAAAACTCAGGCTTATCGATGCCGCTACGGATATAGAGACTTTAAGAATCCCTCCCAGCAATCATCTTGAACTGCTGAAAGGAAACCGCAAGGGTCAATACAGTATCAGAATCAACAATAGATACCGAATTTGCTTCGAGTGGCTTGAAGGAAATGCACATCGAGTTGAGATAATTGATTATCATTAAGTAGAGCACTAAACCATCATGACCCGGTTAAAAAATATACACCCAGGAGAAATCCTGAAAGAAGAATTCCTGGTACCAATGGGTATATCTGCTTATAGATTATCCAAGGAGACCGGGCTTTCACAAACAAGGCTCAGTCAGATACTTAAAGAGGATCGTGGAATTACTGCCGAAACGGCGTTGAAGCTGGGCAAATTTTTTGGTATGTCAGCTCAGTTCTGGATGAATCTTCAAGCTCGATATGACCTTGAAGAAGCAGAAAGGAAATACTCGAAAGAAATAAAGAAGATCCCATCAGCTCAAGAGCTCGGATTAGTATCATAGTGTCTGCACGTTGATCAATGTAAAGATTTTGCCCAACGGCACCTAACGGGCGGCTATGTGCTGCGCTGCAGGGCGAGCCGGGCGAGTTGGTCTGCTGCGCGCCCTTTCCTTCCATGCCTACCGGCTTCTGGGGTGATACGGACGGCAGCCGCTACCGTGCGGCCTACTTCGAGCGCTTTCCCGGCATCTGGCATCACGGGGACTGGGTGCAGCTGGAGGACAGCGGCGGCATGAGCTTTTTCGGCCGCAGCGACGCCACGCTGAATCCGGGGGGCGTGCGCATCGGCACCGCCGAAATCTACCGCCAGGTCGAAAAGCTCGACGAGGTGGTGGAATCGCTGGTGATCGGCCAGGACTGGGCGCGCGACGTGCGCGTCGTGCTGTTCGTCAAACTGCGCGATGGCTTGACCCTCGACGACGCCCTGGTGGACCGCATCAAGCAGACCATCCGCGCCAACACCACGCCGCGCCACGTGCCCGCCCGGGTGCTGCAGGTGGCCGACATCCCGCGCACCAAGAGCGGCAAGATCGTCGAACTGGCGGTGCGCAACGTGGTCCACGGTCGGCCGGTCAAGAACGTCGAAGCGCTGGCCAATCCGGACGCGCTGGCGCACTTCGCCGACCGGCCCGAACTGGCGAACTGAGGAGACGACGGGATGCTGATGCAAAGAAAGGGCGCCGCGCTGCTGATCGTGGATCTACAGCAGCGGCTGTTGCCGGCGATCGACGACGGCGAAGCGGTGATCGGACATGCCGTGTGGCTGGCTGAGGTGGCGGCACGTCTCGGCGTGCCGACGGTGGTCTCCGAGCAGTATCCGCAGGGGCTCGGGCATTCCGACCCGCGAGTGCTCGAAGCGGCCGCCGGGGCAGCGGTGGTCGAGAAACTGAGCTTTTCCTGTGCCGCCGACGGCTGCCTTGCCGGCACGCCGATCGACGCCGCCAGCCAGGTCGTGGTGTGCGGCACCGAGTCGCACGTGTGCGTGCTGCAGACCGCGATCGGATTGCGTGCTGCCGGCAAGGCGGTGTTCCTGGTGGCCGAGGCCTGCGGCTCCCGGCGTCCGTCCGACAAGGCTCTGGCGCTGGCCCGAATGGCTGCCGCGGGCATTGCCGTGGTGTCCCGCGAGATGGTCGCGTTCGAATGGCTCGCCCGCGCCGGCAGCGACGAATTCCGGGAGATCAGCAAGCGCTACCTGCGCTGACGCCGCGGTCGCCGACGGCAGTGACGCGAATGGCCGGTACGGTCGTGCTCGGCCTCGTGCTGGCCCTCGGTCTGTACGGGCTGATGGCGGCGTGGCTGTACGCCAACCAGGCGCGCCTGCTGTATTTTCCGGTGCGCGAACTCGACGCCGACCCGGCCGGGATCGGGCTTGCGTTCGAGGCCGAGACGATCGTCACGGAAGACGGCGTGCGCTTGGCCGCCTGGTTCGTGCCCGCGAAGGCGTCGGCGCCGGTCGTGCTGTTCTGCCACGGCAACGCCGGCAACATCTCGCACCGGCTGGATTCGATCGCATTGTTCCATCGGCTCGGGCTGTCGGTGCTGATCTTCGACTACCGCGGCTACGGTGAGAGCGAGGGGGCGCCGGACGAACAGGGCACCTACCGCGATGCCCACGCTGCGTGGCGTCATCTGCGCGAGGCACGGGGCGTGCCGGCGGATGACATCATCGTTTTCGGGCGCTCGCTCGGCGCTGCGGTGGCGGCCTGGCTGGCCGCCCGGGAACGTCCGCGGGCGGTGATATTGGAGTCGGCATTCACCAGTGCCGCGGCGCTCGGCGCCGAGTACTACCCGTGGCTGCCGGTGGACCGCCTGCTGCGTCACCGCTACGACACCCTGGCGCAAGTGGCCGAAGTCCGTGCGCCGTTGCTGGTGGTCCACAGCCGGGACGACGAAATCGTGCCGTTCCACCACGCCCTGGCCGTGTTCGATGTCGCTGCAGAGCCGAAACGCCTGCTCGAGATCCGGGGCGGCCACAATGACGGTTTCTTGATCACCGGCGCGCCGTATCGCGACGCGCTGGCCAGTTTTCTTGCGGCCTCCGGGGCCGCCCGAAACCCGCTGCCGGGCGACGCCACCGGCCGCCCCTGAGGCACGGGTCCTCGCCTTTCGGTGGGCTCCGCGTTTCGGTTATCATCGCGCTTTCCCGCAGTCGCCATTCCATGACCAAATACGTCTTCGTTACCGGCGGTGTCGTGTCCTCACTGGGCAAGGGCATCGCCGCCGCCTCACTGGGTGCGATTCTCGAATCCCGCGGCATCAAGGTCACGCATCTCAAGCTCGATCCGTACATCAACGTCGATCCGGGCACGATGAGCCCGTTCCAGCACGGCGAGGTCTTCGTCACCGAAGACGGCGCCGAGACCGATCTCGACCTCGGCCACTACGAGCGCTTCACCAGCGCCAAGATGAGCAAGCGCAACAACTTCACCACCGGCCAGATCTACGAGTCGGTGATCAAGAAGGAGCGGCGCGGCGAGTATCTCGGCAAGACGGTGCAGGTGATTCCCCACATCACCGACGAGATCAAGCTGTTCGTGAAGCGCGGCGCCGAAGGCGCGGACGTGGCGATCGTCGAGGTGGGCGGTACCGTCGGCGACATCGAATCGCTGCCGTTCCTCGAAGCGATCCGGCAGATGGGCATCGAGGAAGGGCGCCAGGGCACCTGCTTCATCCACTTGACTCTGCTGCCTTACATCCCGACCGCCGGCGAGCTGAAGACCAAGCCGACTCAGCACTCGGTCAAGGAATTGCGCGAGATCGGCATCCAGCCCGACATCCTGCTGTGCCGGGCCGACCGTGAAATTCCGGCCGACGAGCGTCGCAAGATCGCGCTGTTCTGCAACGTCATGCCGGAAGCGGTGATCGAATGCCTGGATGCCGACTCGATCTACAAGATTCCGAGCCTGCTGCACCACCAGATGCTCGACGAGATCGTCTGCCACAAGCTCAACATCCTGGCCCGGGCCGCCGACCTGTCGCGCTGGGACAAGCTGGTGGATGCCCTCGAGCATCCGGAACACCGCATCAACGTCGCCTTCGTCGGCAAGTATGTGGACCTCACCGAATCGTACAAGTCGCTGATCGAGGCCCTGTCCCACGCCGGCATGCATACCCGCGCCGCGGTGGATATCCACTACCTGGAGGCCGAAGAGATCGAGCGCGAGGGTTGCGCCGTGTTGGCCGATATGGATGCCATCCTGGTGCCGGGCGGTTTCGGCAAGCGTGGCACCGAGGGCAAGATCGCGGCGATTCGTCATGCCCGGGAAAACGGCATCCCCTATCTCGGCATCTGCCTCGGCATGCAGCTCGCCGTGGTGGAGTTCGCGCGCCACGTTGCCGGAATGGAGGCTGCCCACTCGACCGAGTTCGAACAGAACACGCCGTATCCGGTGATCGGCCTGATCACCGAATGGCTGGACCGGGAAGGCCGGGTCGAGAAGCGCAATGCCGACTCCGACCTGGGCGGCACGATGCGCCTCGGCGGCCAGGTGTGTCGCCTCGAAGAGGGTTCCAGGGCGCGCGAGATCTACAGTCGCGCCGAGATCATGGAACGTCATCGTCACCGCTACGAAGTCAACAACACGCTGCTCGGCCAACTCGAGGAGAAGGGCTTGCGGGTAGCCGGCCGGGCGCCGGGCACCGAACTGTGCGAGATCATCGAGCTACCCGAGCATCCCTGGTTCATCGGTTGCCAGTTTCACCCGGAATTCACGTCGAACCCGCGTGCCGGCCATCCGCTGTTCATCGCCTATGTCCGCGCCGCGCTCGAAAAGCGTGCCCGGCGTGGCCAGCGGCGCAAGTGAGGAAACCACTATGAAGCTCTGCAACTTCGAGGTCGGTCCGGACAAGCCGGTATTCCTGATCGCGGGTCCGTGCGTCGCCGAGTCCGAAGCCTTGTGCGTGGATGTGGCCGGGCAGATGAAGGAGATCTGCGCGGCGCTCGGCGTGCCCTACATCTTCAAGGCATCCTACGACAAGGCCAACCGCAGTTCGGGCAAGAGCTTCCGCGGCCATGGCATGGGCGCCGGCCTCAAGATGCTCGAGGCGGTGCGTGCCCAGCTCGGGGTGCCGGTGCTGACCGACGTACACACCGAAGACGAGGTGGCGGAAGTGGCCGCCGTCGTCGATGTGCTGCAGACCCCGGCCTTCCTCTGCCGCCAGACGGATTTCATCCACGCCGTGGCGGCCTCGGGCAAACCGGTGAATATCAAGAAGGGCCAGTTTCTGGCGCCGGCCGACATGAAGAACGTCGTGGACAAGGCGCGCGAAGCCAACGGCGGTGCCGACACCATCATGGTGTGCGAGCGCGGCGCCTCGTTCGGCTACAACAATCTGGTCTCCGACATGCGCTCGCTGGCGATCATGCGCGAGACCGGTTGCCCGGTGGTATTCGACGCCACCCATTCGGTTCAACTGCCGGGCGGGCAGGGCACCGCCTCGGGCGGACAGCGCGAATTCGTGCCGCTCCTGGCGCGCGCCGCAGTGGCCGCCGGCGTTGCGGGCCTGTTCATGGAGACCCATCCGGATCCGGCCCAGGCCCTGTCCGACGGCCCCAACGCCTGGCCGCTGCCGAAGATGAAGGCATTGCTCGAACAACTCGTCGGCCTCGACCGCGTGGTCAAGCAGGCCGGCATGCTCAGTCTGTGAGCACCGCGAATATTCGGAACCCAGTCATTCAGTCAAAGGAATCCCCATGAGTGCAATCATCGATGTCATCGCCCGCGAGATCCTCGACTCGCGCGGCAATCCGACGGTCGAGGCCGACGTCCTGCTCGAGTCCGGCGTGATGGGCCGGGCGGCGGTGCCGTCGGGTGCGTCGACCGGTTCGCGCGAGGCCATCGAACTGCGCGACGGCGACGCTGCGCGCTATCTCGGCAAGGGCGTGCAGCAGGCGGTCGAGCATGTAAATACCGAAATCTCCGAGGCGCTGGTCGGGCTCGACGCCGAGGAGCAGGCCTTCCTCGACCGCACGCTGATCGAACTCGACGGCACCGAAAACAAGTCGCGCCTCGGCGCCAATGCGATGCTGGCCGTGTCGATGGCGGTGGCCAAGGCTGCTGCCGAGGAGGCCGGCCTGCCGCTCTATCGCTACTTCGGCGGCATGGGTGCGGTGTCGATGCCGGTGCCGATGATGAACGTCATCAACGGCGGCGAGCATGCCAACAACAGCCTCGACATCCAGGAATGCATGATCATGCCGGTGTCCCAGGGCAGCTTCCGCGAAGCACTGCGCTGCGGCACCGAAGTCTTCCACCACCTCAAGAAGCTGGTGGACGGCAAGGGCTACCCCACCACGGTCGGCGACGAGGGCGGCTTCGCCCCCAATGTCAGCGGCACCGAGGAGGCCCTCAACCTGATCCAGGAAGCCATCGCCAACGCCGGCTACGAGCCGGGCAGGGACGTCCTGCTGGCCCTCGACTGCGCCGCAAGCGAGTTCTACAAGGACGGCAGCTACGTGCTCAAGGGTGAGGGCCTGACCCTGAGTTCCGAAGGCTTCGCCGACTATCTGGCGACTCTGGCCGACAAGTTTCCGATCGTATCGATCGAGGACGGCATGGCCGAGGACGACTGGGCCGGCTGGAAGCAGCTCACCAATGTGCTCGGCAACAAGCTGCAATTGGTCGGCGACGATCTTTTCGTCACCAACACCAAGATCCTGGCCCAGGGCATCGAGCAGGGCATCGCCAACTCGATCCTGATCAAGATCAACCAGATCGGCACCCTGAGCGAGACCTTCGCCGCGGTCGAGATGGCCAAACGCGCCGGCTACACTGCGGTCATTTCGCACCGTTCGGGCGAGACCGAGGATTCGACCATCGCCGACATCGCGGTCGGTCTCAACGCAATGCAGATCAAGACCGGTTCCCTGTCCCGCTCCGACCGGATCGCCAAGTACAATCAGTTGCTGCGCATCGAGGAAGATCTCGGTGACGTCGCCACCTACCCGGGCCTTTCGGCCTTTTACAATTTGCGCGCGCGCTGAGCGGTCGATTCGCCGATGCCGGCCGCAACGACCGGCTAGAATTCAGGGCCGGGCCCGTCAGGGGCCCGGCCCTCTTGCCTTCTGAACCCGACATTGCCGATGCGCTGGCCCACGATCATCCTCGCTGCCCTGCTGGTCCTTCTGCAGTATCCGCTGTGGTTCGGCAAGGGCGGTTGGCTGCGGGTGTGGGAGGTCGATCGGCAACTGCAGGACCAGCGCGAACTCAACCAGAGCCTGGAGCAGCGCAACGCGGCGATGGAAGCCGAGGTGCGGGATCTCAAGACCGGCTACGAGGCGATCGAGGAACGCGCCCGATTCGAGCTGGGGCTGACCAAACCGGGTGAAGTCTTCGTCCAGATTCCCCGCAAGCGCGATTGATCCGGCCGGTCAGTCGCCGGGCAAGGGCGGCAAGCGCACGCCCGCGATGTGGTCCTTGGCCCACAATGCCATGGCCTCGAGGATCGGCAGCAGCGCCGCACCAGCCTCGGTGAGGTGATATTCGTAGCGGGGCGGGTGGGCCTGGTAGCGGCGGCGAACGACCAAGCCCGTGGCGACCAGCCGCCGCAGGCGATCCGCCAGGATGTTGGACGGAATGCCCTCGGCGCCGTCCTGGAAGTCCTTGTTGCGGTGCTTGCCGAAGAGGCCGATGTCGCGCACCAGCAGCAAGGTCCAGCGGTCGCCGAAAACGTCGAGCGCGGCCGCGATCGGACAGTCGGACCGTTTTGCCTCCATCGTATCGCTCCCATCGAGTTGCCCCTGTCGTCCGCGCGGGCCTGCGGTCGGCGCCGACCCGGCCATCGTGCCGCCGTAACTTGTTTTTTGCAAGTTAAGCGCCTACAGTAAATTGCGATTTGCAAGTTACTGTAGGAGACATGCCATGCCGATCGAACTCATCCTCCCCGTCAGCATGGTCCTCGCGATCTTCGCGTGGGGCCTCGCCTTCGCTTGGTACGTGCATCCCCGGCTGCGGGTGCTGTCCCTCGAACACGCGCTGCGTCCGCTGTTGCTGTTGCACGGTTTTCGCTACGTGGGCCTGATGTTCCTGATTCCCGGCGTCACCAGCGAGCCGCTCGACCTGCGCTTTGCCGCGCCCGCCGCCTATGGCGACCTCGTTGCCGCGCTGCTCGCACTGGCGGCGATCGCCGCGTTCCGACTCGGCCGCAGCCCCGGTATCGCCCTCGTCTGGCTGTTCAACGTCTGGGGCCTCGCCGACCTCGTCAATGCGGTCGCCCGCGGCCTGCGCTTCACGCCCGACGGGGCCCTCGGCGCAACCTTCTGGATACCCGCGCTGATCGTGCCCTTGTTGCTGGTGAGCCACGTCTATATCTTTCAGCGACTGGTCACGGAACATCGCCTTCGTCGCATGGCCGTGACGGGGCAGGGGGCCTGAATGCCGACGGGCTGACGTTCAGTTGAACAGATGCAGGATGCCGTCGAGGCCGACGTGGCTGATCGCGCAGCGGGTGCGGGCGCGCACCACCGGCTTGGCATGGTAGGCGATGCCGAGGGCGGCTTCCTCGAGCATCAGCAGGTCGTTGGCGCCGTCGCCGACGGCGATGGTCTGGGTCGTCAGCAGGCCGATCTCGTCGCGTACCTGGATCAAGGCCCGTCGCTTGGCGGCGGCATCGACGATGTCGCCGAGGAGGCGACCGGTGAGACGTCCGTCGATGATCTCGAGCCGGTTGGCAAAGACGTGGTCGAAGCCGAGCTCGCGCTGCAGGCGTTCGGTGAAATAGGTGAAACCACCGGAAACCAGTACGGTGCGGATGCCGGCTTGGCGCAGTCCGCGCAGCAGGCTCTCGGCACCGGGGTTGAGCCGCAGTCGCTCCTCGTACACCCACTGCAGCGCGCCTTCGTCGAGGCCTGCGAGCAGCGCGACGCGGCGACTCAGGCTCTCGGCGAAGTCGAGTTCGCCACGCATCGCGGACTCGGTGATGGCGACCACCTCGCGGCCGACGCCGTAGCGCTCGGCGAGTTCGTCGATGCACTCGATGTCGATCAGCGTCGAGTCCATGTCGGTAACGAACAGACCGAAATCGCGCAGGCGCCGACCGTCCGGCACCCAGGCGAAGTCGAGGTCGCGCTCGGCGCAGTAATCGGCCACGTCGTCGCAGTCGCTGGCGTCGAGCAGGCGAAAGGCGTTGCCGGTGATCCGCTGGATGCCGGCGGCCGAGGCCATGCCCGCCAACTCCTTCAGGGCGCGGGTGGGAATGTCATCGCCCTGGACGACCAGATGCATCGACTACGCGCTCCGCTGGGGCAGGCCTTCGCGCAACACCTTGTGGGCGTTGGTGATCATCTCCGCGGTGGTGTCCCAGCCGACGCAGGCGTCGGTCACCGAGCAACCGTACTTCAACTGCGACAGATCCTTCGGGATCGGCTGGTTGCCGGCCTCGATGTTGCTCTCGATCATCATGCCGACCACCGAACGGTTGCCCTCACGGATCTGGTGGCAGACGTCTTTCATCACCAGTGGCTGGAACTCCGGCTTCTTCCACGAATTGGCATGGCTGCAATCGACCACGACGTTCGCGGGCAGCTTGGCCTTGGCCAGCGCCTGCTCGGCCAGTGAGATCGATACGGTGTCGTAGTTCGGCCGGCCGCCGCCGCCACGCAACACGATGTGGCCGTAGCGATTGCCGTTGGTGCGCACGATCGCCGACTTGCCCTGGCTGTTGATGCCGAGAAAGCTGTGGCGATTCGAGGCCGAGATGATCGCGTTGATGGCGACGTCGAGGTCGCCGTCGGTGGCGTTCTTGAAACCCACCGGGGTGGACAGGCCGGAGGCCATTTCGCGGTGGGTCTGCGATTCGGAGGTGCGTGCGCCGATCGCCGTCCACGAGATCAGGTCGCCGTAGTACTGGGGGGCGATCGGATCGAGCGCCTCGGTCGCGGTCGGCAGGCCGACCTCGCACACGTCGAGCAGGAACTGCCGGGCCTTCTGCATGCCTTCGTCGATGCGGAAGGAGTCGTCCATGTAAGGGTCGTTGATGTACCCCTTCCAGCCGGTGGCGGTACGCGGCTTCTCAAAATACACCCGCATCACCAGCAGCATCGTCTCGGCGACTTCGTCGGCCAGTGCCTTCAGCCGTCGTGCATAGTCGACGCCGGCGACCGGATCGTGGATCGAGCACGGCCCGACCACGACGAACAGCCGGTTGTCGTCGCGGTCGAGGATGCGCTGCAGCGCGCGGCGCCCCTGCTGTACGGTTTCGGTGGCGGTCGGGGTCAGCGGCACCAGCGCCTTGATATCCTCCGGGGAGGGCATATCGTCGAAGGTGCCGACGTTCAGGTTGTCGGTCTGGGCGACGCTCATGGTCGGCTCCGCGCTGCGTTGGGGGACCGCATTGTAACGCAAGCCGGGTGGCATCCGCCGGCCCTCGGTCGCACGGCTCGCCGCCTGCGTCGGCGGTGGCGCGAGCACTGCCGAGCGGGGTATCGGCTACGCGACTACAAGGGGCCGTCGTACTCGCCGCGGGCCGGGTAATCCGACTTGACGACGAAGTCCAGGGCGCCGAGCAATTCCGAAAAGTTCGGGCGTGCAAACGGCATGGTCTGCACCGCGCCATAGTACAGGCTGCCATCGGGCCGTACCAGGAACAGGCCCGGCTCGGAGAAGCGTGCGGGCTCGTCGATGCCGATCGAGGTCTTGCCTCGGCTGGTCGAGACGTAGAGCCCCCAGTCACGGGCTGCGGCGAGATCGAGTCCGTAGGCAAAGCGCAATTGCGTTGCCTTGAGCTTTTCCGCCATTGCCGCCGCGCGTTGAGCCGTGTCGCTGGAAATCGCCACCGCGCCGACCCCACGCTGCGCGAACTCCGGCAGCAGGCGTTCCAGTTCGAGCAGGTACTTGGCGCAGATCGGGCAGTGCAGGCCGCGGTAGAAGACGAGCATCGTAAACAGCGTCGGCTGCTCGTCGGCCAGCACGAAGCGTCGATCGGTGAGGGTCGGCAGATCGAGGGCGGGGACCGGCTGGCGGGGCATCAACATCTTCGTCTCCTGTGGCGTTGGTTCGATGATGTCTTGCATTCTTCTGTACGAACGGTATCTTCGGGTTCGTATTTGTTTGCAGATCGTACATACCATGGCCATCGACCGGCTCAGCGCCCTCATCTCGGGCTTATTGCCCCGGCTCGCCCTGTGCTGCGCCGGCGATCCGGCCGGCCTGCAACCGGGGCGTGGCGACGGCCGTGGGCTGGTGATTCACCTACTCGTCGTCGGCGCCATGTCCATCGACGACGGCCGCGGGGAAGCCGTCTTGACGGCCCCGGCGGTGATGGTGTTGCGCGATGATGTCGTGCTCCGGTTCGCCCGTGCGGGTAATGCGGTTTCGTTGATGAGCGCGGAGATCGCTTTCGACGGCCCCGCCGGCGAAATGCTGGTGCAGGCCTTCGCGCAGCCGGTGATCGCCGGGCTGGAGAGCGCCGGCACCGACCTCACCCATTTGTTGGCGCTGATTCGAGGCGAGCTGCAGGAGCCGCGCTGCGGCCGGCAGGCCCTGCTGTCCCGCGCCGGCGAGATTCTGCTGATCACCGTGCTGCGTCACCTCATTGCGCGCCCGGGAAGCGCCGCCGGCATTCTCCGCGCGCTTGCCGACGAACGTATCGCCCGCGCTGTGGTGGCGATCCACGAACGGCCCGCCGCAGCGTGGTCACTCGAATCCCTCGCCGAATGCGCCGGCATGTCGCGCACTGCCTTTGCGCAACGCTTCCGCGTCGAAATGGGCCAGACCCCCGGCGGTTACCTCGCCGGCCTGCGTCTGGCAATCGCCGAGCGCAGCATCGACCGCGGCGAAGGCCTCAAGCGGGCTGCCCGTTCCGCCGGCTATCGCAGCCCGGCAGCGCTGTCGCGGGCGCTCGGGCGACGACGAGGCAGGGCATCCGCCTGAAGGTGGCCTCGGGACGGCGCCATGACGATGGATTCGATCCGCGCGCCGCTCGGGGTCGGCTCGTCTCGCCGCCCGGGGGGGAGATCGTCGTCTTAGGCGCTACGGCGCCGCGCCGGTAGCGACACCGTTCGCCGGGAGCGTTTGATACATGTGCTTCGTTCGTCTCAAGTTGGTCCGCAGGCAGTCGTAGATTGCATCGCCAAGACTTTGCATAGAAATCAGCGAGCAGAACCGGGAGTTGCGCCCCTTCCGGCAAACGTTCTACGCTGGTCGACCGACGCCCCAATGCCAACCAGACAAGACAGCACTGGCCGTCGGCAAACCTTTGCCGACATCTTCCACAACGAAGTCACCGCCTGGCTGGTACTGGCGGTTTCGCTGGCCGTGACGGCACTGGGTTGGTACGTTGCCGAGACCTACGTCGAGAAGCGCGCCGAGGAGCGATTCGAGTTCGAAGTGGTCGATGCGCGCGATCGCATCGTCGCGCGCATGCAGGACTATGAGCAGGTCTTACGGAGCGGGGTCGCGCTCTTTGCTACGCTGGGGCGGGAGGCGCAGCGTGACGAGTGGCGTACGTTCGTCGAAGGATTGCAGATCGAGCGCAATTTTCCCGGAATCCAGGGAATGGGCTACGCGGTCATGCTCACGCCCGATCGACTGGACGCGCATGTCGCCGCGGTCCGCGCGGAGGGATTTCCGGCCTACACGGTCAAGCCCGACGGCCCGCGGGATGCCTACAGCGCGATCGTCTATCTGGAACCCTTCGACTGGCGCAACCAACGTGCCTTCGGCTTCGACATGTACTCCAATGCGATGCGTCGGCGTGCGATGGACCATGCACGCGATACGGGGGAGGCGGCCGTATCCGGGCGAGTCACCCTCGTACAGGAAACCCGTGAAGACGTGCAGGCGGGATTCCTGGTCTACTTGCCGGTATACCGCGGCGGGTACCGCCCAGCCGACATCGAGCAGCGCCGGCAGACTCTTCGGGGCTTCGTCTACAGCCCCTTTCGAATGGCGGATCTGATGGCGGGCATTCTGGGCAGCGAAGCGCCAGAGGTCGATTTCGCCCTCTTCGACGGCACCGCCGCGCCGTCCGACGACAA
Organism: Rhodocyclaceae bacterium; assembly: GCA_020445785.1. GTDB lineage: Bacteria > Pseudomonadota > Gammaproteobacteria > Burkholderiales > Rhodocyclaceae > Cognatazoarcus. The sequence goes on along the minus strand of JAGRFZ010000078.1, from coordinate 44,055 downwards.
CCTGTTGTACGACAGTGCGCCGACCGCCAGCCGTGGCCTGGCCGAGCGGACGATGCGTGTCTCGATTCCGTTTCCCGGGCGGAGCTGGCAAGCCGTTTTCACCAGTACGGCCCGCTTCGAGGCGGGCGTCGCCAGCCGCCAGCCCGAGCTGATCGCGATCGGTGGGCTGGTCGTCGACCTGTTGCTGTTCGCGATCATCCGATCGCTCGGAACCGAACGTTGCCGGGTAGCGGCAAAGGCCCACGCGATTACCGCCGAGCTGCGTCAGGCCAACGAACGACTCGACCTGGCGCACCAGGCCGCCGATATCGGCACCTGGGAACTGGAGGTGGACAGCGGGCGCCTGTATTGGGACGAGCGCATGCGGGAACTCTATGGCGGCAACGCCGGCGAAATCGGCGACACCTTGCGGGACTGGCAGCGCCACGTGCACGCCGATGACCGCGATGCGTTCGAGAAGGCGCTGTCGCGAGCGATTGCCGATGGTACTCGCGTAAACGAGACCTTCCGGATCATCGGTGGAGACGGCGTGTTGCGTGCGACGGAACTACACGCCAAGTTGCACCGGGACACCGAGGGTCGCCCGCAGCGCCTGGTCGGCATCAATCTGGACGTCAGTGCGCGGATGGAAGCGGAAGCGCGCCTGTTGCAGGCCGCCAGCGTGTTCGACCATGCGCACGAGGGCATTCTGATCACCGACACGGCGCGTCGCATCATCGACGTAAACCCGGCGTTCGAACAGCTAACCGGATATTCGCGCGAGGAGGTCGTCGGACTGAGTCCCGCAGTGATGCGTTCCGGGATGCACGACGACACCTTTTATCGCGGGATCTGGGATGAAATCGACCGCAACGGCTTCTGGCGCGGCGAAATATGGAATCGGCGCAAATCCGGAGAACTGGCGGCGCAGTTGGAGACCATCTCCGTGGTCCGCGATGTGCGCGGCGAGATAAAGCATTACATCGGCATCTTCAGCGATATCACCAAGATGGTCGAGCAACAGAACGAAATGCAGCATCTCGCACACCACGACGCACTCACCGGCCTCCCGAATCGGGTGCTCCTGAGCGACCGCCTGCAGCGGGCGATGGGTCTCGCGCGGCGACACGAAAACCTTCTTGCGGTGTGCTATCTCGACCTGGATGGGTTCAAGCCGATCAACGACCGCTACGGCCACGCGGCAGGCGACATGCTCCTGGTGGCGGTGGCGGCGCGACTGACCGCACTGCTGCGCGAGTCGGACAGCGTCGCTCGGCTGGGTGGCGACGAATTCGTGCTGCTTCTTGGCGACATCGCCGACCGTGCGGACTGCGTGCGCGTGCTCGACCGCCTGGTGGCCGGCCTCGGCGAAGCCTACCTGATCGATGAACAGCACTCGGTCCAGATCGCGGCCAGCGTTGGCGTCGCGCTGTTTCCGAGCGACGATGTGGACGCGGATACCCTGCTGCGGCATGCCGACCAAGCGATGTACGTTGCCAAGGAGGCGGGGCGCGGCCGTTACAGCATATTCGACGCCGAACAGGGACGGCGCACTCGTGACCGCAAGAATCGGCTGTCGCGCATCGAAGCCGGTCTGCAGGGCAACGAATTCGTCCTGTACTTCCAACCGAAGGTGAACATGCGGCTCGGTACCGTGGTCGGTGCAGAGGCGCTGATCCGCTGGCAAGACCCGGAGCGGGGCATCTTGCCGCCGTCGGATTTCCTGCCGCTCGTGGAGCGTCATGAACTCGCGATCGCGCTCGACGACTGGGTCATCGGGGAGGCCGTACGCCTTCAGGCCGGCTGGCTTGCCCAAGGCGTCCGCCTGCCGGTAGGCGTGAACGTGTCCGGCCGCTACCTGCTCAAGGGGGGCTTGGCCGAGAGCGTGCGCCGGGCGTTGTCCGCGCATCCATCCGTCGATGCGGCGATGCTGGAGCTCGAAGTGCTCGAATCGAGCGCCCTCGACGACCTCGCTGCCGTGGCACGCTCGATCGAGCAGTGCCGTCGAATCGGCTTGTCGGTGGCGCTCGACGACTTCGGCACGGGCTACTCCTCGTTGTCACATCTGCGCCGCCTGCCGGCGGACATCCTCAAGATCGATCGATCCTTCGTCGGCGAAATGCTGACCGATTCCGGGGGCCACGCGATCGTCGAAGGCGTCATTGGCTTGAGTCGCGCCTTTCACAGGCAGGTGATCGCCGAGGGCGTGGAGAGCGATGCACACGTCGCACGTCTGCTCGAACTCGGCTGCGAACTCGGCCAGGGCTACGGCATTGCCCGCCCGATGCCGGCAGACGCCGTGCCGGGCTGGGTACGCCACGGGGCGCGCTACGGGAGCACGGCGATTCTCCACTGAGGGAACATCCGTTCCGCACCGGTAGCCGGGCGCCGCCTGTCGAGCCAGGCGATCGACCTGCGGTCCCGCGCCGGCGCATCGCGTCTGGTCGGCATGCCATCGATTGACGTCGATCAAACCATTCCTGGATCGAATCCCCTAGTGTTGTCCTCGATGGCGAATGCGAATCGCCTCGGCAGCGGCGACTCGCGATCCGGATGGGGCAAGGCGATGAATCGTGCAGCCGGAGAGTTCGACGAGAAGCAGGACGCGGTCCCGGTCGCGCAGAATCGGCGCGCGGGCTCGTCGACGCCGGCTCGACAGGCGGGTGGCCCGGCGAGGGGGCGAGTTGCGAGGAATAGGCCGGCCCTTCCTTCCGCCGAGGCACCGCCCCCGATCTTCGAGATCCGCGGCCTGTCCAAGACCTACCAGATGGGCGAGGTCCAGGTCGAGGCCTTGAGGGGCGTCGATCTCGACCTGTTCGAGGGCGAACTGGTGGTCCTCCTCGGCCCGTCCGGCAGCGGCAAGTCGACCCTGCTCAACATTCTCGGTGGTCTCGACGCGCCGAGCCGCGGCAGCGTGCGCTACGGCGACCACGATCTTTCGGTGTTCGACGACGCCGCGATGACCCGCTACCGGCGCGAGCACGTGGGCTTCGTGTTCCAGTTCTACAACCTGATCCCCAGCCTGACGGCGCGCGAGAATGTGGCCCTCGTCACCGAAATCGCGGCGGCACCGATGGCGCCGGAAGAGGCCCTGGCGATGGTCGGCCTGGGGGGGCGACTCGATCACTTCCCGACCCAGCTCTCGGGCGGCGAACAGCAGCGCGTGGCGATCGCCCGCGCCGTGTCGAAGCGCCCGCAGGTGTTGTTGTGCGACGAGCCCACCGGAGCGCTCGACGCGCCGACCGGCGTGTTGGTGCTGGACGTGATCGCGCGGGTGAATCGGGAGTTGGGGACCACCACCGCCGTCATCACCCACAACTCGGTCATCGCCGAGATGGCGGACCGCGTCGTGCACTTCGGCGATGGGCGGGTGGTCAGCGTTGCCACCAACGCCGAGAAGAAATCCCCGGCCGAGCTCAGCTGGTAGTCGCGATGCGGGCCATTCACCACAAACTCTGGCGCGATCTGTGGCGAATGAAGGGCCAGGCGCTGGCGATCGCGCTGGTGGTGATGTGCGGCATCGGCAACTACGTCATGTTCCTGGCCACGCTGGATGCACTGGGCACGACCCAGGCGGCCTACTATCGCGAATACCGCTTCGCCGACGTGTTCGCTTCGCTCAAGCGTGCGCCCGAGAGCCTGCGTCGGCGCATCGCCGAGATTCCAGGCGTCGACCAGGTTCAGACCCGGGTCGCGGTGCAGGTGCGGCTCGACATGCCGGCGTTTCCGGAGCCGGTGGCGGCGGTGGTGACCTCGCTGCCCGACCGTGGCGCGCCGAGGCTCAATGGCCTGCACCTGCGGGCTGGACGCTTGCCGGCGGCGGGGCAGGGGGACGAGGTGGTGGCCAGCGAGACCTTCGCGGCGGCCCATCGGCTGCGCCCGGGCAGCCGCTTCGATGCCATCCTCAACGGCCGCCGCCAGACTCTGACCCTGGTCGGCACGGCCCTGTCCCCCGAGTTCATCCAGCAATTGCGTCCCGGCTCCGTGTTTCCCGACAGCAAGCGCTACGGAGTCCTGTGGATGGGGCGCCGGGCCCTGGGGCAGGCCTACGATCTGCACGATGCGTTCAATGATCTGACGCTGAGCCTCTACCGGGGCGCCAGCGTGCAGGCGGTGATCGAGCGCGTCGATGAGCTGATCCGGCCCTACGGTGGCCTCGGCGCCTACGGCCGCGAGGACCAGATTTCGCACCGCTTTCTGAGCCAGGAGTTGGAACAGCTCGCCACTCTCGGGCGCCTGTTTCCGGCCATGTTCCTGGGGATCGCGGCCTTCCTGCTGAACGTCGTGATCGGGCGCCAGGTGGCCATGCAGCGAGAGCAGATCGCCACCCTCAAGGCCTTCGGCTACGGCAATCTTCAGGTGTTCGTCCACTACCTCGGCTCGGTTGCGGTGATCGTCGGCCTCGGCATCGCCGGCGGTGCCGTGCTCGGAACCTGGCTGGGCCGGGAACTCGCCGGCATCTTTTCGGAGTTTTATCACTTCCCCTACCTCAGTTTCCGCCTGTCGCCGGCAGTGGTGGCCGAAGCCGCGATCGCCAGTTTGCTCGCCGCGGGCCTCGGCACCTTCCTGGCGGTGTGGCGTGCCGCCAATCTGCGGCCCGCGGTGGCGATGCGGCCGGAGCCGCCGCCGACCTACCGCGAAACCTGGATCGAGCGGCTCGGCCTCAAGCGCTGGCTGTCGCAACCGGCGCGCATGATCATCCGCCACATCCAGCGTCGCGCCTTCAAATCGGCCCTCACCGCGCTCGGCATCGCGCTGGCCTGCGGTCTGATCCTGACCGGCCTGTTCCAGCGCGATACGGTCGGCTACATGGTGTACGTGCAGTTCGGCCTGATGCAGCGCGAGGATTTGTCGGTGACCTTCACCGACCCCACCTCCTTCCTGGCCCGCTACGACCTCGCTGGGCTCGCCGGCGTGCGCCATGTCGAGCCCTACCGGGCCGTTCCGGTGCGCTTTCGCCACGGCCATCGGGAGTATCGCAGCGGTGTGCGCGGCTACGAGCCCGGCGGCGACATTCAGCGCCTGCTCGATGTGGCGCTGCAGCCGGTGGTGCTGCCGGCGGAGGGCATCCTGCTCACCGACTTCCTCGGCGAGATGCTCGATGTGCGGGTCGGTGATCGCATCGTCGTCGAGGTGCTCGAAGGCAACCGACCGACGCGCGAGGTGACCGTCGCCGGGCTGGTGAACGAGTTCCTGGGCGTGTCCGGCTACATGGAACTGGCCGCGCTGAACCGCCTACTACGGGAGGGGCCGACGATCTCGGGCGCCTACCTCGGCATCGAGGACGGTTCGCTGCAGCCACTGCTGTTGCGCCTGCGGGACATGCCGCGCGTCGCGGGCGTTGCCGAGCGGCGCCAGGAGATCCGCAATTTCAACCGCACGATGGACGAATCGATGCTGTTCTTCACCTATGTGGCGACGGTGTTCGCGGTCGTCATCGCCTTCGGCGTGATCTACAACAATGCCCAGATCGCCCTGGCCGAGAACGGGCGGGAGCTGGCGAGCCTGCGCGTGCTCGGCTTCACGCGCGGCGAGATCGCCTACATCCTGCTGGGCGAGCTGGGGCTGCTGACCTTGCTCGCGATTCCGCTCGGGCTCTGGCTCGGCAACTGGATGTGCTACTACATCGCCCAGACGATGCAGAGCGACTTGTACCGGGTGCCCGTGGTGCTGGTGCCGCAGACCTACGCCTTCGCGGTGACGGTGGTGCTGGTCTCCGCGCTGCTGTCCGGGCTGATGGTGCGCCGCCAGTTGGATCGGCTGGACCTGGTGGCGGTGTTGAAGGCAGCGGAGTGAAGCGATGAAACACGAAGTGGCATGGCGTCGGGGCATCGCCGCCGGCGTGCTCTCCATCCTGTTGGCTTGGGGGCTCTATTCCGGATTTCGGACGCAGCCGGTGGACGTGGATGTCGGTGTCGTCGGTCGTGCGCCGCTGCAGGTCACGATCGAGCAGGAGGGGCGCACGCGGGTGGTCGATCGCTACGTGATCACCGCCCCGGTCGCCGGTTACGCGCGCCGGATCGCACTGGATGTGGGGGATGCGGTGGCGAGCGGCGCGACCGTCGTATCGCTGGAGCCGCTGCGTGCCGAGGTGCTGGACGTGCGGCGACGGACCGAGGCCGAGCAGCGGGTAGCGGCCGCGCGCGACACCCTGAGTGCCGTTGCCGAAAACGAAAAGGCGGCGCTGGCCGACGCCGAGCTCGCCCACAAGAATTTCGAACGCATGCGCGAATTGCGCGGCACCGGCCACGTTACGCAGGACGCCGAGGATCGCGCCCGGGCCGAGGCCGACCGCGCCGATGCGGAACTGCGCTCGGCGAAGTTCGCGGTGCGCACCACCCGCCATGAACTCGAAGCGGCACGTGCGGCGCTGAACTTCGCCGGTGCCGGCGGCAGTGCCGAGCCGGTCGAGGTGCGATCGCCGGTGGATGGCCGCGTGCTGAGGATCCCGCGCAAAAGCGAGGGGCCGGTCGAGATCGGGCAGGCCCTGCTCGAGATCGGCGATCCCGGCGACTTGGAGGTGGAGGTGGACCTGTTGTCGGCCGACGCCGTACGCGTTGCAGCCGGTACGCCGGTGGTGTTCGAGCGCTGGGGGCAGGAGCAGCCCCTCCGTGGCGTCGTGCGCCGGGTGGAGCCGGTCGGCTTCACCAAGGTCTCCGCGCTCGGCGTAGAGGAACAGCGGGTGTGGGTGATCGTTGAATTCGCCTCGCCGCGGGAGCTGTGGCAGCGCCTCGGCGACGGCTATCGGGTCGAAGCCAGCTTCATCCTCTGGCACGGTGACGACGTGCTGCAGATTCCCGCCAGCAGCCTGTTTCGTGACGGCGAGGGCTGGGCGGCCTTCATCGTCGACGACGGCGTCGCCCACAAGCGGCCGATCGACATCGGCCGCAAGAGTGGTCTCGCGGCGCAGGTGCTGGCCGGCGTCGAAGCCGGCGAGATCGTCGTCGTACACCCGGACGATCGCCTGCACGTCGGCGCGCGGGTGGTGATGCGCTGACCCCGTCGAAGGCAGACCTCGGCCTGCCGTAATGCAAAGAGCCAGCGCCCCGCCGCGGCGCCGGCCCGCACCGGAGCGGCATCCGCAGCCGGGCCGATTCCACCGTTTCTTCCGATGGCGGTAGCCGTAGTGCACGCACGGGCGGCGTGCGGCCGGAAGACCGCTCGCTGGGGTGCTGGCGTCTGTGTGCTGCGCCGGACGCAGCTCGCGATGCGGCCGGCGGAAATCGCGGGCTGCCACCTTGCAGTCAACGCACATTGCCGGCGAGAGCTCGATTCGCGCTGTCGCGGGGTGCCCGGCCCGGGATGCTGCCGGTTGCCCGGGTGACGCTCGAGCGGCTTGACATCAAGTGAATACTGAATACAATTAACTCGTCAATTAAAGAATTCTGAATTCGAAAAGCCGCTTCCCCGGTTGCATTGCGGGGCCAAGTTCCGTGATCCCTGCGGTTCACGGCGAAGGATGAAGCAATCCAACGGAAAGGAGCAGGCATGGACTTTTCACTCAGCCCTCGATTGCAGGAACTGCAGGAGCGTGTCCGCAGTTTCATCGCGGAGGCGGTGATCCCTTTGGAGAACGACCCGCGCCAGACCCAGCACGGCCCCGGCGAATCGCTGCGCGAGGAACTGGTCGGCATGGCTCGGGCAGCGGGCCTGCTGACGCCGCACGCCTCCCGCGAGATGGGCGGATTGGGCCTCTCCCACGTGGAAAAGGCGGTGGTCTTCGAGGAGGCGGGGTACTCGACGCTCGGTCCGACCGCGCTCAACATTCATGCTCCCGACGAAGGCAACATCCATCTGATGGAGGCGGTCGCGTCGGCACCGCAGAAGGCGCGCTGGCTGAAGCCGCTGGTGCAGGGCCAGACGCGCTCGTGCTTCGCCATGACCGAGCCGCCGCCGGGCGCGGGTGCCGACCCGTCGCTGCTGGCCACCACCGCGGTGCGCGACGGCGACGACTACGTCATCAACGGCAGCAAGTGGTTCATCACCGGTGCCGAGGGGGCGTCGTTCGCCATCATCATGGCGAAGATGGAGGATGGTTCGGCGACGATGTTCCTGTCCGACATGGATCGCCCGGGCCTCGAACGGGTGCGCACGATGGATGCGCTCGATACCTGCTTCACCGGCGGTCACGGGGTGTTGCGCTTCAACGACCTGCGGGTGCCGGCCAGCGACGTGTTGGGTGAGATCGGCAAGGGCTTCCGTTATGCCCAGGTGCGGCTGGCGCCGGCGCGCCTGACCCACTGCATGCGCTGGCTCGGCCAGGCGCGGCGGGCCCACGACGTTGCCCTCGACTATGCGCGCCGCCGCCAGGCCTTCGGCCGCATCCTCGGCGAGCACGAAGGTGTCAGCTTCATGCTTGCCGACAACGAGATGGACCTGCACACCGCCCGTCTGCACATCTGGCACACCGCCTGGCTGCTCGACCAGGGCCGGCGCTGCAACTTCGAGTCGAGCCGCGCCAAGGTGGTGTGCTCGGAAGCGGAGTGGCGGGTGGTCGATCGCAGCGTGCAGATCCTGGGCGGGCAGGGCGTCACCCACGAGACCATCCTGCCGCGCATCTTCGCCGACATGCGCGCCTTCCGGATCTACGACGGTCCGAGCGAAGTGCACCGCTACAACCTCGGCAGGAAACTGGTCGCGGGGCGGAAGGCGCCGACCGAAAGCACGGGAGCGAGCAGCCGATGAGCATCCAATCGATCGGCGAGATGTTCTCGCTGAAGGGCAAGGTCGCCCTCGTCACCGGTGCATCCAGCGGCCTCGGCCGCCACTTTGCGTCGCTGCTCGCACGCGCCGGCGCCCGGGTCGTCGTCAGCGCGCGGCGAGTCGACAAGCTGCAGGATCTCGTCTCCGAGATCGCAACTGCCGGGGGGCGGGCCTGTGCCGTGGCGATCGACGTCACCGATGGTGACGCGGTGCGGGTCGCCTTCGACCGGGCGGCGGAACTGGCCGGGGTGCCGGACGTGGTCATCAACAACGCGGGCCAGACCGTCACCAAGGCGGTGCTGCAGCAGACCGAGGCCGACTGGGACGCCGTTGTCGACCCCAACCTCAAGGGATGCTGGCTGGTGGCCACCGAGGCGGCGCGCCGCATGGTGGAGGCCGGCAAGGGCGGCAGCATCGTCAATATCGCATCCATCCTCGGCGAGCGCGTCGGTGGCGGCGTTGCCCCCTATGCGGTTTCGAAGGCCGGCGTGCTGCAGCTGACCAAGGCCTTGGCGCTGGAACTCGCCCGCCACGACATCCGGGTCAATGCCTTGCTGCCCGGCTACGTGGTTACCGACCTGAATCGCGATTTCCTCGGCAGCGAGGCCGGGGACAAGCTGCGCATGCGGATTCCCAGCCGCCGCTTCAGCGAGCTGAGCGACCTCGACGGCCCGCTGCTGCTGCTCGCCTCCGGCGCCGGTGGCGCCATGTCCGGCGCCAGCGTCGCGGTCGATCGCGCTCATCTGGTCAGCGGGCTGTGAGGCCAGCCATGGACGACAAGACACGCCAGGCGATCGAGGCCTTCGTCGCCGGCGCGACCGGCGCTGCGTCGGCCGCCGTGCGCGACGTGCGTCAACTGTCGGGCGGCGCGGTGCAGGAGAATTGGCTGGTGGATCTGGAGATCTCCGGCGGGGCAAGGGCCGGGCGCCACGAATGCGTGCTGCGCTGCGACTCGCCGACCGCCGGCGTCGCGATCAGTCACGGGCGGGCGCAGGAGTTCGCCCTGCTGAAGACCGTATTCGAGGCCGGCGTTGCCGTGCCCGAACCCCTTTGGCTGTGCGACGACCCCTCGGTCATCGGCCGCCCGTTCTTCCTGATGCGGCGCATCGGTGGCACCGCCGCAGGCCACCTGCTGGTCAGGGACGACGCCTACGGCGCCGACCGGGTTCAACTCGCCGAACGCCTCGGGCGCGAGTTGGCCCGCATTCACTCGGTGCGCCCGCCGCAGACTGCCCTAGACTTCCTGCCGACCTACGACGAAGCGCCGGCGCGGCACTGGATCGCCCAGCATCGCGCCTTTCTCGACGCGCATCACACCGCCTATCCGGCGATCGAGTGGGGCCTGCGCTGGCTCGAGCGACATGCGCCGCCGCGCGACCTCGTGACCCTGACCCACCGCGACTACCGCACTGGCAACTACATGGTCGACGAGCACGGGCTGACCGGCATTCTCGACTGGGAGTTCGCCGGCTGGAGCGATCCGCTGGAAGACATCGGCTGGTTCTGTTCCAAGTGCTGGCGCTTCGGCAAGGTCTCGGCCGAGGCCGGTGGCATCGGCGCCCGCGAAGATTTCTACCACGGCTACGAGCAGGAATCGGGTCGCACGCTGGACCGCGACGCGGTGCATTATTGGGAGGTGATGGCCCACGTGAACTGGGCGGTGATCGCCGTCCAGCAGGCCGAGCGCTTCTGTTCGGGCGAAGAAGATTCGCTGCTGCTGGCGCTCACCGGGCACATCGTGCCCGAGCTGGAGTGGGAGATTCTGAACATGACGGAGGACGACTGATGCGCGAACAACCCAGGGGCGAGGCGCTGCTGGCTTGCGCCCGGCGGCTGCTGCGCGATCAGGTGCTGCCGGCGCTGCCTGCCGAGCGCAGGCATGCGCTGCTGATGTCGATCAACGCCATGTCGATCGCCGAGCGTCAGTTGGCCAATGGCGACCAGCCGGAGCGCCAGGAGTTGGCCGAGCTGCAGGGCTTGCTGGACGATTCGAAGGTCACGTTGGCCGACGCCAATCGGCGGCTGGCGCGCGAGATCCGCGCCGGGCGCGGCGATCCGGGGCAGGCGGCCCGCAGCGCGATCTTCACGCAACTCAGGGCGCAGGGCCGGCGCCGGCTTGCCGAGAGCAATCCGAAGGCCCTGCCGAAAGCGGCGCGATGAGCTTGCTGATGCTGGTCCGCCACGGCCAAGCATCATTCGCGGTCGATCGCTACGACCGGCTGTCCGAACTCGGAGTCGCGCAGAGCCGTGCCCTCGGCGCCTGGGCAGGGGGCAGCGCCGGACGTTGGAGCGCGCTGCGCCACGGGCCGCGGCGCCGCCACGCCGACACCGCGAGCGAGCTGTCGAAAGCCGCCGGCCTGAGCCTCGGGCTACAGTTCGACGAGGGTATCGACGAGTTCGCCGAGGGCGAGGAGATCCTCGCCGCAGCCGGCGAATTGTTCGGCCGACCGATGCAGGGCCCGGACGCACCGCCCCGGGCGGAGCAGCTGCGCTGCTACGAGGCGGCCTACCAGGCCTGGGCGCGCGGCGAGCTCGAGATTGCCGGGCGCGAGTCCTACCGGGAATTCCGCCGGCGGATCTGCCGCTGGCTGGACGGCGTGACCGACGGCGGCGGCGAGCCGGGCGGCCGTCACCTCATCGCGGTGAGCTCGGCGGGCGTGATCTGCGCGGTGGTTTGTGAGGTGCTGGACCTGCCGGATCAACAATGGACGGCGCTGATTCGGGTCATCCAGAACGCGTCACTGACCGAAGTGCTGTTCTCGAACGGACGGCGCGGACTGAAACGTTTCAATTGCACCGGGCACCTGCCGTCGGGCCTGGGCTCCACCATCTGAACCAAGGCGGCGCCAGGCGTGGTCAAGCGTCATCCGGCCGCAGACACGGGGGCATGGCGACCAGAAGCCGATCGACGGTCCGCGGTGGGGAAAATCGGTCTTCCCCGGGCGGTCAGCGGCCGACCATCTGCTGGAAGGCCTCGGAATAGCGGCCGCCGACCACGGGGATTTTCGAGGCTGCGGCGCTGAGTTCAGCGACCTCGGCTGCGGACAGTGCGACGTCGGCCGCGGCGAGATTCTCTTCCAGGCGAGCGAGCCGTGTCGTCCCCGGGATCGGTACGATCCAGGGCCGCTGCGCGAGCAACCAGGCCAGCGCGATCTGCGCCGGCGTCGCTCCCTTGCGCGACGCATTCGCCTCGAGCAATGCCACCAGCGCCCTGTTCGCTTCGCGCGCTGCAGTCGTGAAGCGCGGCAGCGTCGCGCGGAAGTCGTTCGACTGCAACGGCGTCGATGCGTCCATCTTCCCGGTCAGGTAGCCGCGACCGAGCGGACTGAACGGCACCAGGCCGATGCCCAGCTCTTCGAGTGTTTCCAGCACCGCGCCCTCGACATCGCGCGTCCACAACGAATACTCGCTCTGCAGGACGGCCACCGGCTGGACGTCATGGGCTCGGCGGATCGCCTCCGCGCTCGCTTCGGACAGTCCGAAGTGCCTGACCTTGCCTTCCGAGATGAGATCCCCGACCGTTCCCGCCACATCCTCGATCGGCACGTCCGGGTCTGGCCGATGCTGATAGAACAGATCGATGACATCGGTGCGCAAGCGCTTCAATGATGCCTCGCAGACCTCGCGGATGTGCTTCGGCCGGCTGTCGACATCAGGCATCGCTTCGACCCTGAAGCCGAACTTGGTCGCGATGACGACCCGATCGCGCACCGGCGCGAGCGCCTCGCCGAGCAGTTCCTCGTTGGTGTGGGGACCGTAGATCTCGGCCGTGTCGAACAGGGTCACCCCGCGCTCGACCGCGGCGCGCAGCAGGCTGATCATCTGCCCGCGGTCCGGCAGCGGGAAGTAGGCGTGGCTCATCCCCATGCATCCCAGGCCGATGGCCGAGACTTCAAGCCCGCTGCGACCCAGCGCTCTCGTTTGCATCGTTCGCTCCTGTCAGACCCTGTCCTGCGCTGGCGGCATGGCCCGGGCGCCGGGACGAACGTGCGCAGCCGGGAATTCCTGTGTGGACATGCCCGGCGCGGGCGGATTCTCAAAATCGGCTTCCCGTCCGGGCAGTGGCCCTTCCCCGCCGGCGGTGTCGCTTGCGGGCATGCCGCGTCGGCATCCCGATCGCGGCATCCGTGTCGATTCGCGCTGTCGCCGGCCGCTCGCAGGCGACCGCCGGCACTCGCCGATTTGCCGGTGCGGCCCGGACTTCGCTCACCTGCCCCGGCAAGCGCGCATGCCGAGGACAGGTAGTGGCTTACGGGGAGGTGCCTGCCTTGCGCCGGCCGGCGAGACGCGTGCGCGTCGATTCCGCTGCGACCTCCGAGCGGTCGAGTTCGCGCAGACGCTCGATCATGAAGTCGGCCGCCCGCGAGATGTGGGCACGCCCGAGCGCTTCGGCTTTCTCCCCGTCGCCGGCCGAAATCGCGTCGAGGATCTCTTCGTGCTGGTTCCAGACGTTGCGTGGCTGGTCGTCGCGCAGCAGTACCTCGCCCATGATGCGCTGGGTGTTGGTCCACTGGCTTTCGAGGATGGGCGCCACCAGTGGATTCTCCGAGAGTTCGTAGATCATCTGGTGGAACGCCCGGTCGGCCGTGATCATGCTGTTGACGGAGCCGTTATCGACCGCCTTGCGGCCGGCGCGGATCAACGCGGAGCCTCTCGCCTTCGCGTTGGCAGCGTTGACCTCGGCCGCCCGGCGGCAGGCCAGCCCTTCGACCACCGCGCGCATGTCGTACATGTTGCGCACGTAGTCCAGGTCGAGCGGTGCCACCTGGAGCCCGCGACCGGGCGCGTCCTGCAGCACGCCCTGATTGCGCAGCAGTAGCAGGGCCTGTTGCACCGGCTGCCGCGACACGCCGAGTTCCTTGGCCAATTGCTCCTGGATCACGCGCGCTCCGGGGCGCAGGCGCCCGGACGTGATCTCTTCGAGGATTGCATCGAAGACCTGTTCGACCAGCTTGGGTTGCGTCTCCAGGAGCTTCATCGCGGCCTTTTGTATTTGGAATGCAAACGGGCGGAGTCTAGCATCTCACTCGCCGTCGCTGCGAGCGCGCCAGCGCCGCTCGGCCTCGTCCCAGGCGGCCAGGGGCTGCAGGTCGGGGACCCAGGCGAGGCCGCTCTTGGCGTCGGACGACACCGCCTCCGGCGTGACCAGCACGTCGAGCAGCGCCGGCCGGTTGGCCATCGCCCGCTCGATCGCGGCGGGCAGATCTTCGGCTTTTTCCACCCGTTCGGCATGCATGCCCAAGGCGCGGGCCATGCCGGCATAGTCGGAGAAGCGCAGGCGGGTGCCGACCACCTTGCCGTGGGTCTCCTGCTGGTCGCGAACCTCGATCGCCCACGAGCCGTTGTTGGCGACCACCACCAGCACCGGGGCCTGATGGCGCACCGCCGAATCCAGCTCCATCGCATTGAAGCCGAAGGCGCCGTCGCCGGTGGCGACGACCACCGTGCGGTCCGGGCAGGCCAGGCTGGCGGCGACGCCGAACGGCGTGCCGACGCCGATGCAGCCCAGCGACCCCGGGTCGAGGTAGGTCGAGGCCGGCAGGCCGACCCGGGCGAAGCTCAGAAAGTCGCCGCCGTCGGCGACGACCACGGCATCGTCGGGCATCGCCTCGCGCAGTGCCGCCAGCACGCGGTTCGGATGCATCAGGCCGTCGCTGCCGGACGGCGCGTTGGCCATCGAGGCGGCTAGCTTGTCGGAGCGATCGCAGTGCTTGGCGCGCAGGGTTTGGGACCAATCGACGTCGGTCGCCGGCTGGCGCTCGCCGGCTGCAGCGAGGATCGCCTCGAGGGCAAGCGCCGGGGTGGCCATCAGTTCGACCACGCCGCGCCGGTTGTCGCGCAATTCCCCGGTGCAGTCGGCGATGCGCAGGAAGCGGGCATTGCCGAATACCGCCGGTGAGCCGTAGGCGAGCTGGAAGTCGAGGCGGCGACCGACGGTGACCACCAGGTCGGCCTGGCCCATCACCGAGCCGCGCATCGCGGCGACCACCGAGGGATGGTCCTCAGGCACCAGGCCGCGACTCTCGCCGGTGTCCAGGTAGGGGGCCCCCAGCCGGGAGAGTAGGGCGGCGAGTGCCTTGCCGGCAGCCTGGGCACCTCGGCCGGAGATGAACAGGGGTCGCCTGGCGGACCACAGCAGGTCCACGGCGGCCGCAACGGCGCCGGCATCGGGCGGGATGGCGGCCGCGCGCTTCGGTGCAAAGTGTTCCGGAAGCTGGACGGCCTGGGGCACCTCGGCGCGCAGCGTATCGACCGGAAAGTCGAGATATACCGGACCGGGCTCGCCGCCGTCGCCGAGGGCCCAGGAGACCGCCTCGTCCAGCGCCTGCAGCACCAGCTCGGGCTGGCGCACGGTACGCGCGTAGCGGGTGAGGGAGCGGACCAGGTCGGTATGCACCATGTCCTGCAGCGCGCCACGGTTCTCCTGGGCGCGGGGTGGCGTGCCCGAGAGGACCAGCACCGGTACGCGCGCCACGTCGGCATTGGCGATGCCGGTCATGGCGTTGGTCACGCCTGGACCGGCGGTGACCAGCGCGACGCCGAAGTTGCCGGTGAGCTGGGCTTCGGCGTGGGCCATGTAGACGGCTGCACGTTCGTCGCGCACGTCGATGATGCGGATTCCTTCGGCGTCGAGGCGCATCCACAGCGGCATGATGTGGCCGCCACACAAGGCATACACGCGCTGGACGCCGCGCCGCTTCAGGAAGCGAGCGATGACGGCGGCGGCGGATTGATCCGAGATGGTCTGCAGGGTGTTCATGGTGCCTCCTCTAGGGTGGTTCGTCCGGGCGAAGGGCGGCCGATGGGTCACGGCGGCATCATCGCGGGACGGGGTCGTTCGTGTTCGTCGAAAAGTCGTTGACTTGCGAAAAAGCATAGCGCATTCTGAATACAGAAGACAAAACAAATTTTCGATTTTCGACGAATGCAGCGTGATCGGGGGCGACCCTGGGGAGACCAACCATGAACCATCTGCTGACCATTTCTGACGCCGTAGCCGCCCACGCCCGCCGCAATCCGGAAAAACTCGGTACCCGCGATTCCCGCCGTTCACTGACCTACGCGGCGTGGGATCGGCGCGCCAGCCTGCTGGCCCAGTCGCTGCTCGGTCTCGGACTGGTCAAAGGGGATCGGGTGGCGGTGCTGGCCTACAACTGCGTGGAATGGATGGAGATCTACGTGGGCCTCGCCCGTGCCGGCCTCGTCGCGGTGCCGCTCAACTTTCGCTTGAGCGCCCCAGAGATCGCCTATATCGTCGGCGACTGCGAGGCTGCGGCCCTGATTTCCGGCCCGGAATTCGTCGACACGGTGGCGCCGATCCGCGCCGAACTGGCGATCGCGCCGGACCGCTACATCGTGTTCGACGAGCGCCCGGCCAGCGCCTGGCAGAGTTACGATGCACTGGTCGAAGGCGCGCAGCGCCGCATTGCATTGCCGCTGGTGTGTCCGGACGAGACCTGTGCCCTGATGTATACCTCGGGCACCACCGGTCGGCCGAAGGGCGCAATCCGAAGCCATGCCGGCAGCACCCTGATCGCGCTCGCGACGGCGCTCGAGATGGGGTTCTCGGCGGACGACACCGGCTTGCTGGTGATGCCGATGTGCCACGCCAACTCCCTCTATTTCGGTACGACCTTCGTGCACATGGGTGCGACCGTCATCGTCGACGACCGCCGCAGCTTCGACCCCGAAGCCTTGCTCGCCACGCTGGCACGCGAGCGGGTCACGTTCACGTCGCTGGTGCCGACCCACTACATCATGATCCTGGCCCTGCCGGAGGACGTAAAAGCGAAGTACGACATGTCCAGCGTCGGCAAGCTGATGATCTCTTCGGCGCCGGCGCGAAAGGCCACCAAGGTCGCGATCCTCGAATACTTCACCAACGGCAAGCTCTACGAACTGTACGGTTCTACCGAGGCTGGATGGGTCACCCTGCTGCGTCCCCACGAGCAGTTGCACAAACTCGGCTCGGTCGGCAGGGAGTGGGCCGGCAGCGGTGCGATCCGCCTGCTCGACGAAAACGGCGTCGAGGTGCCGGACGGCGAAGTCGGCGAGCTGTACTCCCGCACGTGCTACGTGTTCGACGGTTACTGGCGCAACCCGGAGAAGACCGGCCAGGCGTTCCGGGGCGAGTGGTGCTCGGTGGGCGACATGGCGCGCCGCGACGAGGACGGCTATATCTGGCTGGTGGATCGCAAGAGCAACATGATCATCAGCGGTGGCGAAAACATCTACCCGTCCGAAGTCGAGGGCGTGCTCGCCAGCCACCGGAAGGTCAAGGACGTGGCGGTGATCGGCGTGCCGCACGAAAAGTGGGGCGAAACCGTGCAGGCGGTCATCGTGCTGCACGATGGGCAACAGGCCGATTCGTCGGAGATCCAGTCGTGGTGCCGCGAGCGCCTGGCCGCCTTCAAATGCCCACGCGCGATCGCCTTCATCGACGAGGCCGACATGCCGCGCACGGCCACCGGCAAGATCCTCCACCGGATGCTGCGCCAGCGTTTTACCGACAGCGTGTCCCTGGTCTGATCCTGCAGGGGCGGCGCCGCTGCCGACGTCCCCGGAAAAGCGCGCCCGGCCGAAGGCGGGCGCGCACCGACAAGAGGCCGAAGTGCAACAGATCCTGCTCGTCACCTTCCCATTCTTCGCGCTGGTGCTGTGCGGCTATCTCGCGGCCCGCAGCCGGGCCCTGCCTTTGGAGGCGATCCCGGGTCTGAACGGCTTCGTGCTGTTCTTCGCGCTGCCCTGCATGCTGTACCGATTCGCTGCGGACACGCCGATCGACAAGCTGCTCGATGTGGGCGCCTTCGTGGTCTACCTGGGGTGTGCGGTGGCGATGGTGGGGCTCGCGGTGGTGACGACCCGCAGGGGCTCGATCGGTTGGAACGATTCCGCCTTCGGCGCCCTGGTAGCCGCGTTTCCGAACTCGGGTTTCATGGGCATGCCGCTCTTGTTATCGCTGCTCGGTGCTGTCGCGGCGGGGCCGGTGATCGTCGCGCTGGCGATCGACATGGTCGTTACTTCGTCCCTGTGCATTGCGCTGTCGCGGCTCGATTCGGCAGGGTCGGACGGAGCCACGAAGGCCGCGAAGAAGGCGCTCAGGGGAATCGTGGTCAATCCGCTGCCGTGGGCGATCGGGCTCGGCGGGCTGGCTTCGTATTCGGGCTTCGTCCTGTACGGTCCGCTGACGAGCGCGATCGACATGCTGGCAGAGGCGGGATCGCCGACGGCCTTGTTCACGATCGGCGCGGTTCTCGCGCGATCGCGCATGGCGGTTGCCGCGAGCCCCGGCGTTCGCGCACCCGTCGGCGTCGCGTGGGTGGCATCGTACAAGCTGTTGCTCCATCCGGTGTTGGTGTACGCGGTCGGCACGCTTGCCATCCGTGCCGGCCTCGGGCTCGACCCGTTCGCGCTGAAAGTATTGGTGTTGACCGCCGCATTGCCGAGTGCGAGCAATGTGCCGATGCTGGCGGAGCGCTATGGGGCCGACACCGGTCGCGTCGCACAGGTGGTCTTGCTGACCACGGCACTGGCGTTCCTCACCTTCTCGGCGGCCGTCGCGCTGCTGGTCTGAGAAAGCACCGACCTCGGCGCAGGGTCGGTGACGGGAAGCTGCGAATCCCGATCGAGCGGCGCCATGCGTTGGCGGATGTGGCAACTGCCCGGCGCGATCTCGAAACGCGGATGACCACCACTTGCCACGTGCTGCTGCCCTGAACCAGCTCGCGCGCGATGGGCCGTGAGGGATCCAACAGCCCCGCCGCGTTGTCCGAAACAGGTGACGCATTCGCGGGGGGCATCCATCATGATGCACCGGATCCTGGCGTTGGCTGCCGCCACTGTGTGGTCGGCGTTACCGGCCCGGGCCGACGAGATCACCGGCGCGGCCTATGGGTCGCCGGTCGAACGCTACGGGCATTTCGCCCTCGGTCGGCCCCACGAGTACGCACGCATCCATGCGACGACGGCCAGCGGACGGGAGGCCGAGCTGAGCCTGCCGGCAGACGAAGTGTTCGAAGATCTCGCGCCGCGGCCGCTGAGGCTCGAAGCCGACGGCGAGCGGCTGTTGCTGGTCGTGGTCAGCGCCCGCGACAGCGGATCGCGCCTGGCCTTGGTCGGATTGCGCGGTGCGGGGCTCGAGATCGTCGCCGAATCGGCAGCCATCGGCACGCCCAATCGCTGGCTCAACCCGGTGGGAGTGGCCGACCTCGACGGCGATGGCGTGGCGGAGATCGCCGCCGTCACGACGCCGCACATCGGCGGTGTGTTGCGGGTCTATCGACGCGCCGGCGAACGCCTGCAAGAAGTCGCGTCCCTCGCCGGATTCTCGAATCACGTCTACGGCTCCGCCGAACTGGGTTTGTCGCGGCCTGCGCGCATCGGCGGCGAGATGCGGCTGCTGGTGCCCGATGCCCGGCGTGCGCAGGTGCGCATGGTGGGTTTGCGGCCATCCGGACTGGTCGAGACCGGCCGCTGCACCCCGCCGACCGAGATCACGACGCCGGCCGCGCTGGACGTCTGCGCCGCGCGATGACGCGCGGCGGGTGGCGGCTACTCGGCCGCCATCGCGATCGGCTGGAGGCGCAGTTCGGCCCGGCGGAAGTAGGCCATGCCGCGCTCGTGCTCGATGGCGGGCTGATCCGGCGCCGGATAGACGGCGTCCACCGACACCGCCAGGCCCATGGCGCGCAACCGGGACGCGACGTTTTCGGCGCGGGTGCGGGCCAGGGGCAGATTGCCGCCGGCCTCGGTGCTGGCATAGCCGGTGACATCGACGCCGCCGGCACCCCAGGCCCGCACCGCCCAGGCGATGTCTTCGAGGCGTGCCGCGTCCTGCGGATCGATGGCGGCGGAAGTGTGGGCGAATCGTATTGGCGGAATGGCCAGCAGGGGCGGGCGCACGCGCACCGTCCAGCCCGGGTGCGCTGCCGCGGCCTCGGCTTCGGCCTCGCGGTAGGTGCCGAGCGGCAGGCGCACGCTGGGGCGAGGCACCAGCAGCGCGGTACGGCGGGCGTGATCGATGGCCGCCTGCTCGAGGGGCAGCGGAAATCCGTCGAGGGGCGAGCGCTCGGCGACGATCGCCACCTGGGTCGGCGCCGCCACCGGATTGGCCACTGCCGAGCGCTCGGCCAACAGGGCAGCGGGGTCGGCCACCTGCAGCTGGGCGATGCGCACCGACCATTGTCGCGAGGAAGCCGACTGCAGCGCCGCCGCGACTTGCGCTTCGAGGGATTCGACCGGTTCGCTCAGCAGCACCACCGCTTCGACCCGAACGCTCTGGCGATCCGGGTAGCTCAACGACAGTCGTTCGATGCGGCCATCGTCGCCGATGTGCTCGCGGATGACTTCGCTCGAGCGCTGGGCGAAGAAGGTCTCGGCCACGATGGACTGCAGCGAGGTGGTGAGCGGATAGGCCAGCGGTGCCAGCAATGCACCCCAAAGTACGGTCTGCCAGACCAGCTTCGAGCGGGTTTCCCGGCGTGCGAAGCCGTAGCAACTCAAGACCAATGCAATGGCCAGCGCGATTGCGACCATGTTGGTCAGGAACAGCAGGCCGGCGCCGCTGGCGAGTTGCCATTGCTTGGAGACGATGCCGAAGGCAACCACCGCCAGCGGCGGCATCAGGGCGGTGGCGATGGCGACGCCGACCACCGCGCCACCCCGGCCGCGCACGGTGGCGTAGCCGCCGGCCAGGCCCGAGAGCACCGCGACCACCAGATCGAACAGGTTGGGGCGGGTGCGGGCCAGAATCTCCGGTGTGTTGTCGTGGAGCGGAGAGAGCAGCACGATGAGGCCGGAGAGGGCGAGGGCGGCGAGGGCGCCGGCGGCGAGGGCGGTGAGGCCGGCGCGCAGATGCGGTGCCGACAGGGTGGCCACCGCCGCGCCGGTAAGGGCGATCGGGCCCATCAGTGGCGAAATCAGCATGGCGCCGATGATCACCGCGGGCGAATTCAGCAACAGGCCGATGGTGGCGATGCCGGCCGCGATCGCCACCATGAACAGGTAGCGCGCGGTCAGTTGGCCGTCGGCGCGCAGCAGCCGGAGGATATCCGCCTGATCGATGTCTTCGACCATCGCGTGCCAGCGGCTGCGCAAGCGCCGAAAGAGGTGGGCGGGGCGGAACGGAGGGCTCTGGGTGTCTGGCATGGCTGGTCGGGGATGTCGCCGGTCGATGCGCAAGCCTACCGGCATTCGCCGTCCGATGGTCTGGTGGCGGCGCCCTCAGCCGCCGAGGCGGGCGATGAAGTAGCCGGCGACCACGGCGGTGCCAATGACCCCGGCTACGTTAGGGCCCATCGCATGCATCAGCAGGAAGTTGCCGGGGTCCGCCTTCTGGCCTTCGACTTGGCTGACCCGCGCGGCCATCGGCACCGCCGACACGCCGGCCGAGCCGATCAGCGGATTGATCTTGTCCTTGGAGACCAGGTTCATCAGCTTGGCCATCAGCAGGCCGGAGGCGGTCGAGATCGAGAATGCGACGATGCCGAGCGCGAGGATCTTCAGGGTTTCGAGCTGCAGGAAGCGTTCGCCGGTCATGGTGATGCCGACCGAGGTGCCGAGCAGGATCGTGACGACGTTGATGATCTCGTTCTGCGCGGCCTTGCTGAGGCGGTCGGTGACGCCGCATTCGCGCAGAAAATTGCCGAGCATCAGCATGCCGATCAGCGCCGAGGCGGCCGGCACCAGCAGGATCACGAGCACGGTCACGACCAGTGCGAACACCAGCTTTTCGGTCTTCGAGACCGGGCGCAGCGAACGCATCCGGATCGCACGCTCGGCCGGTGTCGTCAGCGCGCGCATGATCGGCGGCTGGATCAGCGGCACCAAGGCCATGTAGGAGTAGGCGGCCACTGCGATCGGTGCCAGCAGTTCCGGCGCGAGCTTGTTGGCGAGAAAGATCGAGGTCGGACCGTCGGCACCGCCGATGATGCCGATGGCGGCGGCCTGGTCGGTGGTGAAGCCGATCGACGCGGCGCCGATGAAGGTCGCAAAGACCCCGAATTGGGCGGCGGCGCCGAGCAGGAAGGTGCGTGGGTTGGCGATCACCGGGCCGAAATCGGTGAGGGCGCCGACGCCGAGGAAGATGATCGGCGGGAATAGCTCGAGATGGATGCCGAGGGAGATGTAGTGGAACAGGCCGCCGGGGGTGTCCCCCTGGGGCAGGTTCACCAGTCCCTCGGTTGGCAGGTTGGCGAGCAGCGCACCGAAGGCGATCGGCACCAGCAGCAGGGGCTCGAAGTGGCGGTATACGGCGAGGTAGAGGAGGACGCCGACCACCACCCACATGACCACCATCGCCGGGGTCACACGGGTTATGGCGGTGAGCTCGAGCAGGGAGCCGAGGGATTCGATCATGATGGCAGTTGGGCGGGAAGTGGCCGCTGCGGACGCATGTTCAGGCCAGCGTCAGCAGGGGCTGGCCTTCGGCCACGACGTCGCCGGCGGCGACGAGGACGGCGGTCACCGTGCCGTCGCTCGGCGCATGGACGAAGTTGTTCATCTTCATCGCCTCGAGCACGGCCACCTCCTGACCGGCAATCACCTGCTGGCCGACGTGTACTTCGAGCTGGACGACGGTGGCGGCCAGCGGGCTGACGACATCGCCGCTGCCGGCGGCCGTTGGCGTCGGCGGCGCGACGCCCGGTGCGGTGGCGACTGCCGGGCGTGGGGCGGCCGCGGCCGCGGCTGCGGCCGGCCGCGGTGGCCGGGGTGTCGTCGCGGCCGATGGCTGCGCCTCGTCGAGCTCTTCGACGCAAACCTCGTAGGGCGTACCGTCGACGGTGATCCTGAACTTTCTCATGGGTTCCCCTTGTGATCGCTGGCCGTTGCTGCGCTGGACATTGCGGTGGGCGGGCGATCGGAACGCCGCGTCGCCGCCGCCTCCCAATTCCAGCGCAGGCGGTGGCTGGCGAGCTGATCGGCGCGGCCCTCGCTGGCCCAGGCGGTGGCCAAATGGGCCGGTGCCCGTACCGAGACGACCCGACCGCGGCCGTCGGTGACGGCAGCCACAGTGGCGGCGATGGCTGCCAGGTGTGGCGCTGGAACGTCGGCCGTCGGCGGCGCCGGGGCGGTCGCCGGCGGCGGGGCCGCGGCGGCGCTGGTGCCGCCGGCAAACAGTCGGCCGATCGCTGCGCTGATCAGCCACAGCAGGGCGAGCGCACCGAGCACCACCGCGAACCCGGTAACGATCAGCAGCAGCGTATCCGCGATGTCGATGCTCACAGCGGGATATTTCCATGCTTCTTGGGTGGCCGCGCCTCGCGCTTCGACAGCAGCGTGCGCAACGCCAGGGAGACCGCGCCGCGGGTGCGCCGGGGCAGGATCACATCGTGGATGAAGTTGCGCGCCGCCGACTGGTAGGGCGACGCGAACTCGCCGCGGTAGGCATCGATCAGTTCGCTGCGCCGGGCCGCCTTGTCCTCGGCGGCTTCCAGCTCCCGCCGGTAGAGCACGTTGACCGCGCCTTCGGCGCCCATCACCGCGATTTCGGCGGTGGGCCAGGCCAGCACCAGGTCGGCCCCCATGTCGCGCGAGCACATCGCGAGATAGGCGCCGCCGTACGCCTTGCGCATGATGACGGTGATCTTGGGCACGGTCGCCGCGCCGTAGGCGAACAGCATCTTGGCGCCGTGGCGGATGATGCCGCCCTTTTCCTGCGCGATGCCGGGCATGAAGCCCGGCACGTCCACCAGGGTGACCAGCGGAATGTTGAAGGCATTGCACAAGCGGATGAAGCGGCTGCCCTTGTCCGAGGCGTCGATGTCGAGGGTGCCGGCCATCACCGTCGGCTGGTTGGCGACGAAGCCCACCACGACGCCGTCGATGCGGCCGAACGCCACCACCATGTTGGGCGCGAAATCCTGCTGCACCTCGAGGAAGTCGCCGTCGTCGGCGATGCGTGCGATGACCCGCTTGACGTCGAAGGCGACTTTGCTGTCGTCGGGGATCAAGGCTTCGATGGCGAGGTCGTCGCTGAGCGAGACGGTTTCGGTCGGCTGATGCGGCGGATCCATCATGTTGTTCGACGGCAGGTAGCCGAGCAGGCGGCCCACCAGCTCGATCGCGTGCCGGTCGTCCTCGGCGATGAAATGGATGTTGCCGGAATCGCGGGCGTGGGCCTCGGCCGAACCGATCTCGGCCATCGTCGTCTGCTGGCCGGTCACTGCGCGGATCACCTCGGGTCCGCAGATGAACATGTGGGCCGATTCACGGGTCATGATCAGAAAGTCCATCAATGCCGGCGAGTAGGCGGCACCGCCGGCGCAGGGACCGCAGATGACCGCGATCTGCGGCACCACGCCCGACATCATGACGTTGCGGTTGAACACCTGACCATAGCCCGACAGGCTCTCGACACCCTCCTGGATGCGCGCGCCGCCCGAGTCGTTGAAGCCGACCACCGGCATGCCGGCGCGGCCGGCGTAGTCGAGCAGGTCGCAGATCTTGCGGGCATGGATGCGACCGAGCGATCCGCCGGCAATCATGAAGTCCTGGCTGAAACCCGCCACCGGGCGACCGTCGACGAAGCCGACGCCGGTGACCACACCATCGGTCGGCAGCGGCTTCTTCTCCATGCCGAAGCCCCGGGTCTCGTGCTGGGCGTGCAGACCGAATTCCTGGAAGGTATCGCGGGCGAACAAATCGTGCAGGCGCTCGCGCGCGGTCAGGCGGCCCTCGGCATGCCGCTTGGCCACCCGCTCGGCACTGCTCGGGTTCTCGGCTTCGCGCTGCCGCCGCTGCAGATCATCGATGAGATTGCGATCTATCGCCATGCGTCTCCCTTGCCCCCGGCCTTTTCGGCTCTGCTGGTGTGCTGCCATCGCTGATGCGGTTCCGGTGGCCGAACCACGCCCGCTGTCGACGGCAGGACAGGATCGTGCGGCACGCGAGCGAGGATGACAAGTCCCGGGCCGGATTCCCTGGTGGCGAAAGGGGGTCGCGCGGCTGGATCTAGTGGTCTGCTTCGCAAATGCCGCAACCGGCAAGCGCGCCTCGCGCACCGTGGCGGCGATGCTCATCCTCGCGATAGGCCTCGCTATCGCTGTGGTTCGCGCCTTGCCACGGCACCCGATGCATCACTTTCGTCATGTTCCTTGAATTACGAAGCAGACCACTGGGCCGGCGTGTAGAAGGTCCAGCGGCGCTCGCCGTGCTTGTCGAGGCGGCCCTCGCGATGGAGCTTCTTCAGCAGGTAGGAGGCGCGGCCATGGTCCACCGCGAGAGCGGCCTGGACGCCGGCATTGTCGACGCGGCCGTCGCGCCTTGCCAGCGCCAGCAGGCGTTGCTCGTCGTGCCCGGCCCAGCCGCCGCTGCCGCTCGTGGCGGTGATCTCGGGCAGACGGTCCGCCGACCGAGCCGCCGGCCCGCACAAGGGGGCGACGGCACCGCCGAGGAAATGCAGGTGGGCGACGTCGATGCGGGCACCACGCGCGGCGATCAGGGCATATTCGATCAGGTTGCGCAGCTCGCGCACGTTGCCCGGAAAGTCGTAGCCCCACAGCGAGGCGAGGGCGTCGTCGGAAATCTCGGGGGTGTCGCGTCCCATCTGGCCGCTCAGATGCTGCAGGTAGTGGCGGACCAGCAGTGGAATGTCGTCGCGGCGTTCGCGCAGCGGCGGCAGCGTGAGGACGTAGCCGGCGAGGCGGAAATACAGATCGCGCCGGAAGCGGCCGTCGGCGACTCGAGCGGTGAGATCGGCATTGGTGGCGGCGACGACGCGCACGTCCACCGTGCGCGACGCATTGGCGCCGAGGGGAGTGACGACGCCGTCTTCGAGCACCCGCAGCAACTTGGCCTGAAGCCGTGGTTCGAGGTCGCCGATCTCGTCGAGGAAGAGGGTGCCGCCGTCGGCCTGACTGAAGTAGCCGTGGCGGGGGCCGGCGGCGCCGGTGTAAGCGCCCCGGCTGTGACCGAAGAATTCCGCGTCGGCCAGTTCGGCCGGTATGGCCGAGCAGTTCACCGCGATGAAGGGTCGGGTGCCGCGCGGGCCGCCGACATGGATGGCCCGAGACACCAGTTCCTTGCCGGTGCCGCTCTCGCCGAGCACCAGCACGTGGGTGCGTTCGGCGTGCTGCAGGCTGCGCACCTCGTCCATCAATCGGCAGGCGGCCGGACCGGTGCCGACGAAGCCGTCGATGCTCCAGCGTTCGACATCGTGCCGGGTGATGGTGTCGAGGCGTTGGTCGGTCAGCGAAAGCTGGTCCTCGAGCTTCTGCCGCCGTTCGATCTGTTCCTGCAGTTCGCGGTTCAGGGATAGCAGCCGGTCGTTTCGTGCCTCCAATTCGCGACGTTGCTGGACGATCGTCAGGTGCACGTGGATGCGGGCCAGCAGTTCCTCGCGCTGCAGCGGTTTGGACAAGAAATCGATGGCGCCGGACTCGAAGCCGCGCAGCTTGCTGGCGGTATCGGTCAGGGCGGTGGTGAAGATCACCGGCACGTCGGCGGTGCGCGCATCGGCCTTCATCCGCCGGCACACTTCGAAGCCGTCGATGCCCGGCATCATGACGTCGAGCAGCACCACATCCGGTGCGCGCTCGTGCGTCAGTGCGAGGGCATCGCCGCCATCGGTGGCGACCGCCAGCTCGAAACCGCTGTCGGCCAGGTGGGCTACCAGGATGTCCAGATTGTCCGCTTGGTCGTCGACGATCAGCACCAGGGGCTGGGCGGTCACGGGGCGCTCCGCGGCGAAGTTGGGAATGTCCGATAGTATAGGCGGCTATCGGCGTAATGTAAGACGCATAAGCGCTATGGGCGGCCAGGGGCCGGATCGACACCGTCGCCAGCCGGCGCTTCTGCCCGATTGGCATGGCACGCTTCGTGCGCGTCCCACCGCAACGAGCGGTGGTGCCGATGAGCGGCGCCGCCCACCATGGTGGCGAACCAATGACCATGCACTTCGCGAACCCGCGGCCGGCACCCTTGGTGCTGGCGGTGGACGACGTACCGGCCAATCTCGATGTCCTCGTCGAGCATCTGCACCGGGAAGACATCGAACTGACCGTCGCCATTTCCGGCGAAGAGGGGCTGGCGCTGGCGCAGGAATTGCGCCCGGACCTGATCCTGCTCGACGTGATGATGCCGGGCATGGACGGTTTCGAGGTCTGCCGGCGGCTGAAGGCCGACCCGGAACTGGCAGACATCCCGGTGCTGTTCCTCACTGCCGCCCACGACGATGTCGAGATCGAACGCGGCCTCGCGCTGGGGGCGGTGGACTATGTCAGCAAGCCGTTTTCTCTGCCGATCCTGAAGGCGAGGATGCACAACCACCTGGCCCTCAAGCGCAAGAGCGACGAACTTGCGCAACTGGCGTCGACCGACGGCCTGACCCGCGTGGCCAACCGGCGCCAGTTCGACATCAGCTTCGAGAGCGAGTGGCTGCGCGCCCAGCGACACGGCCGTGCGTTGTCGCTGATCGTGGTGGATGTGGATCACTTCAAGCGGTTCAATGACCGCTACGGCCATGCCGAAGGCGATCAGTGTCTGAAGCGCGTCGCCGAGGCGCTGTCGTCGTGCAGCCGCCGGCCCGGCGATCTGGTGGCGCGCTATGGCGGCGAGGAGTTCGTCGCGCTGCTGCCGGATACCGACGCAGTGGCGGCACGGGCGATCGGCGAGAAGATGCTGGCGGCGGTCTCGGCGCTGGCGATCGCCCATGCCGACAATTCCGCTTGCTGCAACGTCAGCGTCAGCCTCGGGCTCGCGACCGTGGTTCCCGGTGAGCCGGGCTCGGCGGCAGACCTGCTCGCCAGCGCGGATCGACGCCTGTATCGGGCCAAGGCGGCCGGGCGCAACCGGATGATCGGGGACGGCGATGGGGATGGCGGCACGGCGGGCGATCCGCGCAGCGGAGGCGAGGCGCGATGAGGGTGACTCGGCATCGATCCCGTTGGCGCGCATTGCGGCGGCTGTTCGGCGGTGTCGCCACTGCGCTCGTGCTGGCAGGCGGTGCGGCGCAGGCGGCCGAGGACAGCGACCCGGAGCTCGTCGCGCTGCTCGACCTGCTCCACGAACAGACCACGATCGCCACCCAGACGCGGATGAATGCCGACTATGTGCCCGGCATGGTGACCGTGCTGCATGGCGAGGACATGCGCGTGCGCGGCCTGGCAACGGTGCGGGACGCCCTGGGCCAGGTGGCGGGCTTTCACGTCACCGTGGACAATGCCGGCGACGCCCGAGCGATCGTGCGCGGCATCGGCGCGACGCTGGACGCGACCAATTTCAAGATCCTGCTGGACGGGGTCGCGGTGAACCGGCCGACCGACGGCTCGGCCGACTGGCTGTTGCGCCTGCCACTTTCCCAGGTCGAACGCATCGAGGTGATCCGTGGCCCCGGCTCTGCCATCTACGGAGGCTTCGCCTTTTCCGGCGTGATCAACGTATTGACCCGCGGCGGCGACGCGGTCGCGGGTGGGGTCGGCAGCCACGGCCTTCGTCGTGGCGAGTTGCGCCTCGCGCTGGGAGCGGGGAACGGCGCCAGCCTGACCCTCGGGGCCGGCGCTTGGCGGATCGGCGACAGTGGCCTGGTCACCAATCCGGACAACTTTGCCGGTGCGGGGCTCGGCTATTCGCCGGCGCCGGTGTACGACAGTGAGCATGGCCGCTATCTGCTGGCGACCCTAAATGCGTCGGGCTACCGGCTGCAGTTGCGCCACGCGGTGCTGACGCGGGGTGGTGGCTACGGTCGTGTCGCGGCACTGCCGCCCGGGCTCGAGCCGCGCCTCGAGCGGGTGCTGGGGGTGGCACTCGACAAGGACTGGCTGCTCGACGACACGCTGACCCTGTCTGGCTCGGTCGGCCTGCTCCAGACCGACCTGGAGCAGGCGACGCTGATGCCCTTGCCGGCCGGCGCCGGGCCACCCGGACTGCCGACGGCGCGAGGCATCGAAGTCTATCGCCGTACCGGCAGCGCCGACCGTGCGGTCAGCGGTCAGCTCGCGCTGCGCTGGATGGCCCACGAGCGCCATCAGGTGTTCCTCGGCATCGAACGGGTGCATAGCGAGGTCACCGGTTCGTTCGCCTCCCTGACCGAGCGGGGCGGTCCGACCCGGGTGCTGCCGCCCGATCAGGCACCGGTGCTGTCGGGATCGAGCCGCACGCTGACCAGCCTGACCCTGCAGGACCAGATTCGCCTCGCCGAAACAGTCGAAATGACTGCCGGATTGCGCCACGACCACTACGACGACTGGGGTGGACGCAGCTCGCCGCGGCTGGCCGCGGTCTGGCATCCGGCCGACCACCACATCCTCAAGCTGCAATATTCCGAAGCGTTCCGGCCACCCAGTCTCGAGGAGTTTCGTCCTGGCCCGAACACCTTCCCCGGCGTCACGCTCACCGGCCGGCTCGATGACGAACGGATTCGGTCGCTGGAGGCGGCGTACATCTTCCGACAGGCGGACCGGCGAGCGCGCCTGACCGTCTACCGCACCCAGGTCCGCGACCTCATCGAGTTCTTCATCAACCCTGGCGATCCGCCGGTGTGGCGAAATCGTGGCGACATCGAGACCCACGGCGTCGAACTCGAGTGGGTCCAACGACTGGGCCGCAAGCTGCAGTGGTGGGCCAATCTGGCCTACGTGGAGGCCGAGGACCACCTCGACGCCGACGAACGCCTGCTCGGCGCCGTCGATTGGTTGGCGACGCTGGGTGCCAGTTGGCGCCAGACCGGTCGGCTGACCCATGCCGTGAGCCTGAAGCACGTGGGCGAGCAGGAAGGCTGGGAGCTGGCCACGCGGGTGGCGCAGCGCGAACGCTTCGATGCGTACACCACCGTTGATTACGCGTTGACCCTGGCCGAGCCGTACGATCTGGAAGGGTTCGAAATCCGCGCCGGTATTCGCAATCTGACCGACCAGCACTACGACAGCGTTGCCACGCCCGGCCAGTTTCCCGAGGGGCTGGCACAAGGTCAGCGCGAGTTCTGGTTGCGCGGGGAGTACCGTTTCTGATGGCCGGAGACGACGTGGTGCATGGACGCTCGAATCGGCGAGGACGCCGATGACGATACGGGCGAGTACCACCAGGCGCCTGCTGTCGGTGCAGCTCATGCTGATCGTGCTGCTGTTCTCGCTGCCGAGCGCGAGCCTGGTGGCGCAGTCGTTCGGCGAGCGCCGCGTGCATGTCGGCCTCAAGCTCTTCCGCACCTTGGTGGCGGCCGACACCGAAAGCGGCGAGAAGCTGGACGCCGAGGGCAGGCTGCCGGTGTATCTGGTCTACGTCGACAATGGCCGAGACGCGCGCGAATACGCCCGCGAGCTGGCGGCCGACATGGGCAAGGTGCGTGGTGCGGAAGTGCGGATCGCGGTCATGCCGCTGGCGAAGCTGCTGACCGGCGCCGAGATTCGGCCCGCGGCGATGTTCATCACCCAACCGCTCGACGAACGGGAACTCGCGCGGCTCGTCGGTTATGCCATTCGGCAGCGGGCGATCCTGTTCTCGCCGTTCGAGGGCGACGTCGAAAAGGGGGTGCTCGGCGGTATTTCGGTGGAGGCGACGATCCGGCCGCTGATCAACATGAACACGCTGCGGGCGAGCCGGCTGGCGATCAAGCGCTTCTACCTCCGGGTGGCGAAGCGCTACGGCGACGGCGATGACTGACCGACCCGCGGCGCCGGCCGAAGCCCCGGCCACGAGCTTGGTGGGTGGATGGCGCCGGGTGCTGGCGATGCTCGGCCACCCGCGCATGCGCAGCCACCTGCTGATCACCGCGGTCTTCGTGCTGCTGTTCGCTTCGCTGGTCTTTTCGCTGGCACGCTACTGGACGGGTTCGCTCGAACCGCGCCTGTATCTGACCGCCGAGACCCAGGCCCGCATCCTGGCCCAATCGCAGGCCGCCGCGCTGCTCGAGACCATCGAACACGGCGCGCCGGAAAATTTGCGCGAGAAACTGTTCGATCTGACGCAGGAGATTCTGCTGGTGGAGGATCCCGCCACCGGCGGACGCATCGTACTCGGACTGGATCTGCAGATCGACTACGAGGCCGTCGCGGTGCCGGCAGGCTCCCTCGAACTGCAGGACGGTGCGCACAGCTGCGAGCGATGCTTTCATGCGTCGATCCCGCTCATCGCACAGAGCGGCCGGCTCTTGGGGGTCGCCGACTTCCTGCTCAGTCCGCGCTATTTCGACACCCTGTCCGGCGAGATGCGCTCGAAGCTGATCGCCGAGTCGAGTCTGGCGATGGTACTGATGGCGCTGGTCTGGATCACGATGCTGGTGATGTTCCATCGCCTGTACAAGGCCAAGCTGGCGATCGAGGCATCGGACCGCGCGAAAACCCGCTTCATGGCCAACGTGACCCACGAACTGCGCACGCCACTGAACGCGATCCTCGGCTATACCCAGCTCTACAAGCAGGACGGCACGCTGATGGCCGGTCATGGCGAGGGCATCTCGTCGATCGATCGCAGTGCAGAGCACCTGCTGATGATGATCAACGACATCCTCGATTTCTCCCGCATGGGCGAGGACAGGCTCGCGCTGCACCCGGCCGAGGTGGCCTTGCCGGGATTCCTCGAAACCCTGGTCGAGATGATGGAGGTGCGCGCCCGGCTCAAGGGCATCCGGCTCGAGCGTCAGTTCCAGCCGAACCTGCCGGCGGTGGTCCAACTGGACGAAAAGCGGCTGCGGCAGGTGTTGTTGAATCTGCTGGGCAACGCGGTCAAATTCACGGAACGCGGCGGCGTGCAGTTCTCGGTCGAACGCATCGCTGGTGGCAACGAAGGCGAGGCGCGACTGCGCTTCGGCGTGCTCGACAGCGGCATCGGTATCGGCCCCACCGAGCTCGAAAGCATCTTCGTCGCATTTCGTCAGATCGACAATCCGATCACCCGGGCCGAGGGGTCCGGACTGGGCCTGACGATCAGCGAGCACCTGGTTCGCTTGATGGGGTCGGAACTGAAGGTCGAAAGCGAACCGGGCGTCGGCAGCCATTTCTGGTTCGATCTCGATCTCCTGGTGGTGGCGGAGGCCGGTACCGTCGACACGGGCGCAGCGTCGGGGGCGGCACCGGTGTCGTCCCGCACAGGTGTCGGGCTCAGCTTGCCCGACGCAGAATTTCTCGACGAATTCC
Source organism: Rhodocyclaceae bacterium (assembly GCA_020445785.1). GTDB lineage: Bacteria > Pseudomonadota > Gammaproteobacteria > Burkholderiales > Rhodocyclaceae > Cognatazoarcus. Next base: position 12,307 of record JAGRFZ010000078.1, on the reverse strand, counting down.
TGGAGCACGCGCGCCGACACAACGTCCTTGGTCTGCGGCGCATGCTGGAACGCCTAGACGGCCAGCCTGCGTACCGCGAGTTCGTCGAGTACGTGCAACCTTATGTTCGCGGCTACCGCTTTCGGCTCCTCGCGGAATGGTTGGTCCGCAGCCGCGAGTGCTGATCTGCCGACGGGTCGGGCCCGACGCCGCAATCGCGGGCGGGCTAGGGGGGCGACGCGAGCCAGCGCAGCAGGGTCGAATAGAATTGGCCCGGTGAGGCGGGCTTGGGCAGGAAGTCGTTCATGCCGGCCTCCAGGCAACGGACCCGGTCTTCGGCAAAGGCGTTGGCGGTCATCGCGATGATCGGCGTCGCGCCGTGGCCGCTGCAGCGGCGGATGCGGCGGGTGGCATCGAGGCCATCCATCTTGGGCATCTGCATGTCCATCAGGATCAGGTCGTAGGCGGCTTCGCCCGCCCGGTTCAGCGCCGCCAGCCCGTCTTCGGCCGTATCGACCACGAGGCCGATGTCTTCGAGCATCGAGCGCGTGATCTCGCAGTTCAGCGGCTCGTCTTCGGCGAGCAGCACGCGGCGCCCGGCATGGTCGCGCGCGAGCACGGATTCGGGCTCGTCCTCGGCGCCCGGCCTGCCGTCTGCGCTCGCGCGCTCGCTGCGCCGCAGGCGCGCGGTGAACCAGAAGGTACTGCCGGTGCCGGGTGTGCCGGTGGCGCCGCTTTCGCCGCCCATCAGTTCGGCGATGCGGCGCGTGATGGCGAGACCGAGGCCGGTGCCGCCGTGTTCCCGGGTGGTCGAGCTGTCCGCCTGCTCGAAGGCCTGGAACAGCCGTGGCACGATCGCCGGATCGATGCCGATGCCCGTGTCCTCGACCTCGAAGCGCAACACCAGGTGGCGTTCGTCCTCGTGCTGACGCAGTGCCCGCACCGTGATCGTTCCCGATCCCGTGAACTTGACCGCATTGCCGACATAGTTGAGCAAGGCCTGGCGGATTCGCGTCGGATCGCCCAGCAGGCGTTCGGGCAGTGCGTCGCAGGCGATGATCAGCCTCAGACCCTTGGCATTGAGCCGATCCTGGGTCATCTCCTGAATGCTGGCCAGCAGGCCGCTCATGTCGACGGGCTCTTCGGTCAGATCGAACTTGCCGGCCTCGATCTTCGAGAGATCGAGGATGGCGTTGATGGTCTGCACCAGGTGCTCGCTGGCATGCTGCAGCTTGTCCAACTGGACCATCTGCCGATGGCTCAGCCCGAGTTTTCGGATGAGGTGGGCCATGCCGGTGATGGCGTTGAGCGGCGTGCGGATCTCGTGGCTCATGTTCGCGAGAAAGGCACTCTTGGCGATGTTCGCGGTTTCCGCCGCGTTCTTGGCTGCGGCCAGCTCCTCGGTGCGCTCGGCGACCCGGCGCTCGAGCTGTTCCCGATACAGCGCCAGTTCGTTCTCGGCGTTCTTGCGGCTGGTGATGTCGGCAACGCTGCCGACGACTCGGACGGGGCGGGCCTGTTCGTCCCACTCGACCACGCGACCGCGATCCTGCACCCAGATGATCGACCCGTCGCGGCGGCGCAGCCGGTGTTCGGAATAGTAGTCGTCGGTATCGCCGCGGAGCGCCGCCTGCAGGCGCGCCCAGACCGTCTCTTGGTCGTCCGGATGGATCAGCGCCGCGAAGGCCTCGACGGTCGGCGGAACGCCACCGGGTTCGTGGCCGAGCAGGCGATACCAGTGCTCGTTGTGGATCACCCGGCCACTCGCGATGTCCCAATCCCAGATGCCTTCGCGAGTCGCCTTCAGTACTTCCTGCAGGCGCTTCTCGCTTTCCTCGACCTTCCGGCGAGCCTCGATCATGTCGGTGATGTCGTGGGCCAGCACCAGGATTCGATCGTGCCCGGCGGCATCCTTGAAGGGTTTCTTGATCGACCGATAGTGGCGGATCTCGCCGCTCACCGCATCGCGGCTGTCCTCGAAGACCACCTCGGTGCGACCCGAGGCCATGATGTCGCAGACATTGCGGCGGAAGAACTCCGCCATGTCGGCGGGCACCCCGAAATCGCCATCCTGCTTGCCGGGCAACGCCTCCGGCGTCGTACCGTACAGGCTGGCGACCGCCTGATTGCCGAGCAGAAACAGACCATTCTCGTCCTTGACGACGACCGGATCGGGGATCACGTCGATCACCAATCGGAGCAAGGCCTCGCTCTCGCGCAGGCGCTGGCCCGCATTGCGGCGTTCGGTGACTTCGCGCATGACGACCACGTACATGCAATCGGCGACCTCGCCTTCCGCCTCGGCCATGCACGATACCGACAGCTCGAACCATTGGTCACCGTCCGGCAGTTCGAGCTGGATCTCGTGCCCCGCGCAGCGGCCGCGCTGGTTGGCCTCCGCCATTGCTTCGCGGCAGACGTCGGCGGCGTCGGATGGCAAAACCTCCGCCAGGTTGCGACCGAGCACCGATTCCGGCGACAGGTAACGGTGTTCGCCGCGGCTGGAATGGAATTCACGAAATTCGCCGTCGCGGTCGAGTACGAAGACCAGGTCGGGCATCGCGTTCAGCGTCGCCTGGAGATGGCGGCGCAGGCGGTCCGAGCGCCTTTCCCGCTGCTTCAGCTCGGAGATCTCGACCAACACGCCGGTCAGCCCGACGATCGCGTCATCGGCATCGCGCAGCGGTGAGACCCGACGTTCGAAGACCCGCCCGAGACTGTCCGGCGGTGTTTCACGGCGTGAGCGCTCGCCGCGGCCGACCGTGGCCAGTTCCTCCCGCGGCACGCAGCCACCGTGTGCCTCGTCGGTGCTGCCGATCAGCGCTTCCGGTGGTAGTCCGAGGTGGGCGCAGAATGCCCGGCTGGCCAGCGTGTAGCGGCCTTGCAGGTCCATGGCGAAGACGAGGGCGTCGCACTGGCCGAGAACCGATTCCGCGACCGACGCCGGGTGGTTCGAGGAGGTGGTGCGGGGCGACCGTGGTGGGGGTGGGCGGCTCATGATCGTCGAAGCGGCTCCGTCGGAACAGCGATTCAGGTGGTCTACGAGCGCAACGCGACGAATCTTTAGGGCGCTCGGGCGCGACCCATCCGCGGGGTGCGAGCCGCCCATCGGGGACCGCTCGTCCGGCCTTGCCGGCAACCCTCAATTCACTGCCACGGCGGCCGTAGATCTGGGTGAAATCACGTGCCCACTCGATTCGCCGCCTGGCGGCGGGTGCCGAGGCCGGTGGCGCCGGGCGCGCAGCCGGGTGCGCAAGAGTCCAACGTAGGAGTTCGTGCGTTTGAAGTTCTGGCATCTGTCGACAGGCAAGCGGTTTTCGGCCGTCGCACTGGGGTACGCAATCCTCGGTGGCATCGGTCTGGCACTCGCGATTCCGCCGGGCTACGCGAGCCCGGTGTTCCCCGCATCGGGGTTCGCGCTGGCCGCGCTGCTGCGCTTCGGCATCGGCGCCGCGCCGGCGGTGTGGCTTGGGTCGCTGGTGCTGAACTCGGTGCTGGCCCTGATCCAAGGCCGTTTCGGGCTGAGCAGCGTGATGGTCGCCGCCGCCATAGGCATCGGCGCAAGCTTGCAGGCGATGGCCGGCTGGGCGCTGTTGCGCAAGGCATGGCACGCCGGCGGCGATCTCCTCGAATCCGAGCGGGAGATCATCCGCTTCCTATTGCTCGGCGGGCCCGTCGCGTGTGGGATCTCTGCCAGCTTCGGGATCGGCACCTTGCTCGCTTTCGGCATCATCGCGGCGCCCGAGTTTTCCTATGCGTGGTGGAACTGGTACATCGGCGATACCCTGGGTGTGCTGCTGTTCGCACCGCTGACGGTCGCGCTGTTCCGTCGTCGCGACGCGGCATGGGTCGATCGATCCCGCGTGCTGTCGGTGGTCATGCCGGCGGTATTGCTGGTGGCCGCGACGGCGTTCTACGTCAGCTCGCGCTGGGAGGTTCGACAGCAGCAGGCGGAACTGGCATCGCGGGGCGACGCGCTTGCAGACGTGCTCGAATCGACCCTGATCGCTCATCGGGAGGCGCTCGCGTCGCTGGCGCGCTTCGTCGAAGTCACCCGCGAGGTGCGGGCCGAGCAGTTCCGCCACTTTGCCTCGGGCATCCTCGACGAGCACCCGGAGATCTTCGCGCTGAGCTTCAATCCTCTGGTCTCCGATTCGCAGCGGCGGGCGTTCGAAGCCCGCATGTCCCAGAGCGGCGAGCCCTTCGGCATCACCGAACGCGGCGCCGAGGGAACGCTCGTCGCGGCCGGACGGCGGTCCGAGTACGTCGCCGTCGCCCACATCGCGCCGCTGGAGGGGAATCGCAAGGCCCTCGGCTTCGACATCAACTCCGAACCCTTGCGCCGCGATGCCGTCTCGCGGGCACGGGCGACGCGCGACGCGGCAGCGACCGCGCCCTTGGTGCTGGTGCAGGATCGCCGCAACCATACCGGCCTGCTGGCACTGATGCCTACCGTGAGTCGCCGCGGCGCGGGCGAAGCCGATCGGAACGAGGGTGCGCTGACGGGGTTCGCGGTTGCGGTCATCAAGGTGGACGCGATGGTGGCGCGGGCCCTGGCCGGCAGCCTCTCGCCGGACCTCGCGTTGCGACTCAGTGATCCGGAGGTCGTCTCGGGCGAGGCCGTCCTCTACGAGTCCGCTGAGTCGGGCGAGATCGCCCAGGTGCCGGAATCCATGCGTTGGCACACCAATCTCGAGATGATGGATCGAACCTGGCGCTTGGAGGTGATGCCGACGCCACGCTATCTGGCGGCTCACAGGCCGTGGGTCGCGTGGGGGGTCGGCGTCGTCTGCCTGCTACTGGCCACGCTCGTACAGATGTTGATCCTCGGCATGCTCGGGCGCACCGCGACGATTCGCCGACGGGTGGACGAACAGACCCTGGAGCTGTCGACCAAGAGCCGGGCGCTGGAGGCCAGCGAGGAGCGCCTGCGCATGACGCTGGAGAACACGCCGAACGTCGCGGTCCAGTGGATCGATTCGGGCCGTGGTCGCATCGTGTATTGGAACTCGGCCGCCGAGGCGCTGTTTGGCTGGCGAGCGTCGGAAGCGATCGGCAAGCCCCCGTGCGAACTGTTCGTGGATGTCGATATCGATCACGACCGCTGCGAGCAGGCGATCGGCGAAGCTCGCGACGGCACGCGCAGCTCGCCCCGGGAATGCCGGTTGCCGACCCGGGACGGTCGTCGAATCTGGGTCGTGTCTACCCTGTTCGCGATCGCCGGAAACGATGGCGGCGCCCCGATCGTGGTGCGCATGGACGTAGATATCACCGAGCGCAAGGCGGGCGAGGCACGACTGGCCGACTACCAGCGCGAACTCGAAGCGCTGGTCGAATCCCGCACGGCCGACCTGGTGCGCACCGAAGCGCGTGCATCCGCGATCCTGAATTCGAGCGCCGACGGCCTGTTCGGCCTCGACCTCGACGGGCGCATCGTGTTCGTCAATGAAGCCGCCTGCCAAATGCTGGGCTACCGCCAGCAGGATCTGCTCGGTGCGGACGCACACGCCCGTCTGCACCACAGCCACGCCGACGGTTCGGTCTATCCGCGAGCGCAGTCACCGATCGTATCGGCACTGGCGGGCGGCGAGGGCGCACGGGTCGACGGCGAAGTGTTCTGGCGCGCCGACGGCCAGCCGATCCCGATCATGTACGCGGTGCATCCGCTGCGCTCGGCGCGAGACGCCGACGGCGTGGTCGTCAGCTTCGTCGACATGAGTGCGCAGCGCGCGATCGCCCAGGCCAAGGAGCGTGCGCTGCTCGAAGCCGAGACCCTGGCCCGCATGCGTAGCGAGTTTCTGGCCAACATGAGCCACGAGATCCGAACGCCGTTGCACGGGGTGCTCGGCTTCGCCGGCATCGGCCTGCGCCGCATCGACAACAAGGAAAAGGTGCGCGAGGCCTTCGTCAAGATCCGAACCGCCGGCGAGCACCTGCTCGGCGTAATCAACGACATCCTGGACTTTTCGAGCCTCGATGCCGGCAAGCTCAAGATTGCCGCGATCCCGACCTCGCCCGGCCGGGAAATGGACGCCGCGATCGAGGTGCTGTACGCCCACGCGGTCGACAAGGGCATCTACCTGCGAGGCAGCAAGGGCAGGGCGCTGCCCAAGAGTTGCCTGTCGGATCCGTTGCGCATCAAGCAGATCCTGATCAATCTGATTTCGAATGCGGTCAAGTTCACGCTGCACGGCGGCGTCGACGTCCAGGCCGACGTCGACGGCGGCGAGCTGGTATTCCGGGTCGCCGACACCGGCATCGGCATTGCCCCGGAGCGCATGCAGTCGATCTTTTCCCCATTCGAGCAGGTGGATGGCTCGTCCACCCGGACTGCCGGCGGCACCGGCCTCGGACTGACCATCACCAAGCGTCTGATCGATCGCATGCGGGGAACGCTGACGCTCGACAGCGAGCCGGGCGGCGGCAGCACCTTCGAAGTGCGTCTGCCGCTGGTCGCCGACCCCGACGACACGCCGCTTGCCGAGCCGGACGAGCTGCGCAGCGCGCCCGAAGACCGGCCCCTCGAGGGACTTCGCCTCCTGGTCGCCGAAGATGCCGAGGTCAATCGCATGATCCTTGCCGATGACCTGGAATTCATGGGCGCGACGGTATGCCTGGTCGGCGATGGACGGGCGGCGGTAGAGGCCGTGCGCAACTATGGCGAACAGTATTTCGACGCCGTTCTGATGGACATCCAGATGCCCGTCATGGACGGCTTCGAAGCCACCGTGGCGATCCACGAACTGGCGCCGGGCCTGCCGGTGATCGCGCAGACGGCGCACGCCTTCCAACAGGAACTGGCGCGCTGCGTCGCGGCCGGCATGGTGGGCCATGTCAGCAAGCCGATCGACAACGCGAGTCTGGCACAGGCAATCACCCACTGCCTGGCGCGCGCATGATGCGCATGGCGGTCGGCTGGGCCACAATGAGGCCTTGGCGCTCACCCGCCGGCTGAGCGCGGACCAGGCGGACAGACCGCCGGATTCGAGGCGCGACGGAACGCAGCCGGCGGTTGGCGGGTTTTTCCAGGTCTGGGGACGCGCCCTGCGGCGCGGTTGCAATGGACGCAATCAAGAATTTCGACAGGCGCTTGCTCGATCACCTGGGCATTGCCGATTTCATGCCACCGGCCTTGGCCGCATGGACACCGCTGGTGCGCGACGGGTTGTGGTTCTTTTTGGCCGGGCTGTCCGAAGCGCGCCGCCTCGCCATCGTGCAGGGGCAATGGCAGCTCCCGCTCGATGCCACGCCCGAGCGACGCCTGACGACCCTGCTCGGCGAATGCCCGACCCTGCACAAGCTCGGCCAGGTCGTCGCGCGCCACCCCGGGCTGCCGGAGGCATTGAAGGCCGAATTGCAGACGCTGGAATCCTTGCCCGGCGTGTCGGATCCGGCGGCGATCCGCGTCGCGATCCTTGCCGAACTACCGACACAGGCCCGGTCGACCCTGGCGCCTGTCCTCGGCGAAGAAATCCTGGCCGAGGGCAGCGTTGCTGCGGTGCTGCCCTTCGACTTCCGCGCCGACGGGGTCGTGGGGCAGGGCGTGTTCAAGGTGGTCAAGCCGGGTGTGGCGGAGAAGCTCGCCGAGGAACTGGCCCTGCTCGTGCCGCTGGCCGAATTGCTGGCGCGGCGCAGCGGTGAACTGGGCCTCGCAAGCGTCGATTTTTCCGGCATCCTGGTGCATGTCGGCCGCTTGCTGCAGCGCGAGCTCCGACTCGATGTGGAGCAGGCAAACATGGTTGCGGCCGCCGAGTGCTACGGGGATGATCCCGACGTCCTGATCCCGCGGCTGTTGCCCGGTTGCGGGCCCCGCCTGACCGTGATGGAGCGCGTGTTCGGCTGTAAGCTTCCCGACGCGCCGCTGGCCCCGTGGCAGCGTAGACGCCTTGCCCAAAAGGCCGTTTCGGCGCTGGTGGCGAAGCCGTTCTGGAGCAGCGCGCAGCGTGCGCTGTTCCATGGCGATCCCCATGGGGGCAACCTGCTCGCCACCGATGATGGTCGGCTCGCCATCATCGACTGGAGCCTGGTCGCCTGCCTCGAGAAGCCCCAGCGCGAGGCGATCGTCGACGCCGTCCTCGGCGGTGTCCTGCTCGATGCCGCACGGCTCGGCGACGCCCTCGGCCGTCTGACCGGGCTCGGGCGCGACGACGCCCACCTGATGACGGCGGTGGACGAGGGCCTCGCCGCGATGCGTCGGGCACGTTTCGCCGGTGCCGACTGGCTGGTCGGCCTGCTCGACGATCTGGGGCGTTCCGCGGGGCTGAACCCGCAGCAGGATCTGCTGCTGTTTCGCAAGGCATGGCTGACCATCGCCGGTGTCATCGCCGACCTCGGCGCCGAAGACGCCGCCGACCCGGTGCTGGTGGCGACAGGCCTGGCGCAGTGGCTGGGCGAGTGGCCGGCGCGTCTGCTCGCGCAACCGGATTCGCGCCGCTTCGGGACCCATCTGTCGAATGCGGACCTGATGCGGAGCTGGGCCGGATGCTGGCTTTGGCCGCTGCGTTACGTCGGTGGCCTGCGCGCGCCTTTGGCCGAAGGAACCTGATCCTAGGAGGCTGTCGGGCTCAAGGCCGCTCTGCTGCGCCGGTGGTGCCGCGGCCCATGTCTTGCCGGCCTTTTCGTTACGTCGCCCCACTACGCGCTTCAAAGCCGACGAAATCTGTTCTCGCTATCCCACTCGGCTCGCGACGATCGCTCAAGTCCGGCCGCCTCCTGGCGGCTGCATCGGGTACAGTGCGCTGCAGCGGCTCGATCGAAGCCGCATGGAGACCGGATGGCCGCCCAGAAGCTGATCGAGAAGTTCAATCTGCGCTCCCGGCTGCGCTTCGACATCGATGCCGGCCAGATCTGGCTCGACGAGAATCGCATGCTGCTGCTGCACGCCAAGGCCGTAGGGCACATGCGTCGCGAAATGTTCGACGCCCTCGGCGAACGCGGCGCGCGTGGGGTGCTGGTGCGCATGGGCTTCGGTGCCGGCCAGCAGGACGCCGAACTGGCGCGCTCGCTGACCGGCGAGGGAGATCCATTCGACGTGTTTCGCATCGGCCCCGAACTGCATGCCTTCGAAGGCATGGTGAAGTCGACCATCACGAAGCGGGAGATCGACTGGGAACGGGGCTTGTTCTTCGGTGAGGTGCTGCTGGCCAACACCTGGGAGTGCGAGTCGCATGTCCAGCACTTCGGCATTGGCGACGATCCGGTGTGCTGGACCATCGTCGGCTACGCGTCCGGCTACACCAGCCAGTTCTTTCAGCGCTTCATCGTGTTCCGCGAAGTGAGTTGCGTCGGCCGTGGCGACGCGGTGTGCAAGCTGGTGGCGAAGCCGGCCGAAGCGTGGGAGGAAGACGATGGGTATCTCGACTACTTCCGCCAGACGCCCGGATCGTTCCCGATGCGCGGCCTCGAGGACGAACTCGCCCAACTGCGCGGGCACGCGCGTACGCCGGTCGTCGCCGAGCGCGAACTGGTGGGCAGTGCGCCGGGATTCCGGGCCGCCCTCGATCTCGTCCGCAAGGCCGCGGCGAGTACGATCAATGTGCTGCTGTTGGGTGAGACCGGGGTCGGCAAGGAGATGTTCGCGCGCTGGCTGCACGACCACGGTACCCGGGCCGACGGCCCGTTCGTGGCGATCAATTGCGGCGCGATTCCCCACGATCTGATCGAATCGGAGCTGTTCGGCGTCGAAAAAGGGGCCTTTACCGGCGCGCAGCATTCGCGGCCCGGCCGCTTCGAGCGCGCCGACGGCGGTACGCTGTTTCTCGACGAGGTCGGCGACCTGTCGCCGGCGGCCCAGGTCAAGCTGCTGCGGGTATTGCAGACCGGGGAAGTCGAACGGCTGGGCGGCCACGAGGTACGCCGTGTGGACGTGCGCCTGGTGGCCGCGACCAACGTGGACCTGCAGCAGGCGATCGGCGAGGGCCGCTTCCTTGCCGACCTGTACTATCGCCTCGCGACCTATCCCGTCCGGATTCCGCCGCTGCGCGAACGACCGGGCGACATTCCGCAATTGGCCGCGGCGCTGATCGCCAAGTACGAGGCGAGCTACGGCAAGCGGCTCGGCGGCCTCAGCGACCGGGCGCTGCGGGCGCTGCTCGCCAACGCGTGGCACGGCAACGTACGCGAGCTCGAGAATCACATCGAGCGCGGCGTGCTGCTGGCACCGGAAGGCTGTCAGATCGAACTCGAGCACTTGTTCGCGGAGCCGCCGGCCGAATGGGAGGCTGGCGCCGAAGTCGGGCGCTCGGGCCTCGTCGCCAACCAGGACGAAGCCGGTCGACGCCGGCTTTGCGAACGTCTGCTCGACCAGGGCATGACGCTGCCGGAACAGGAGCAACGCCTGATCGAACTGGCGGTCGAGCGGGCCGGCGGCAACCTCACCCACGCCGCCCGGGCGCTCGGCATCAGCCGACGCCAATTGGCCTACCGCTTCCGTCAGCGCCAGCGAAAGGACTGAGCGCGCGCGTGCGGCACGCCGATGGCGGGCTTGCAGCGCATTCGCCTCGATCCCGCCGGCGCCATCGAAGTGGCTGCCGGCCCTTCGTGTTGCGCCGCAGCTCGACGAAATTGTCATGTCAATCGCCAAAGTGACAATTTTGTAAGGCCGCCGGAATGTCGGTAGTTGAAAAAAATCTCGAGAAAACAGGCGAATCAAGCGTTCGTCCTCCCTGGCACAGCCCGTGCATAAAGCACGCTTAGGGCGCGATCAGATGGCTGTATGGCCGCGTGACCCTAGCCGACATCGGCCTGTGCTGGAGGAGACGCCATGCAACATCGGATCACGATCGAGGAAACCGGCGAGCAGTACGCCTGCGGTGCGCAGGAGTCGTTGCTGATCGCGATGGCCCGCAGCGGTCGTCGCGGCATCCCGCTGGGATGCCGGGGCGGCGGCTGCGGTGTCTGCAAGATCGAGATCACCCGCGGCAGCTTCGAGACTGGCGCGATGAGCCGCCAGCATGTCAGCGACGAGGACCGGGCAGGCGACCGCCTGCTGGCCTGTCGCGTCTATCCGCGGGGCGATGTGTCGGTGCGGGTGCTGGGGCGGATGCATCGCGCCGTGTGCACGGCGGCGGGGATCCGTCCAGAAACGAACACCACGAAACGAGACTGAGGAGGAGACTGATATGGCAATGACCGGAGTTTTGCGGCCGGGGCACGCACAATTGCGGGTTCTGGACCTGGAAGAGGGGGTTCGTCACTACCGCGACGTCCTGGGCATGGTGGAGACCGGCCGCGACGCGTCGGGGCGGGTCTATCTCAAGTGCTGGGACGAACGTGACCACAACAGCCTGATCCTGCGCGAGGACGACCGGGCGGGCATCGATTTCTTTGCCTTCAAGGTGCTCGACGCGGCGACCCTCGACCAGTTGGAGGCGGACCTGCGTGCCTATGGTGTGACGACCGAACGGATACCGGCCGGCGAGCTGCTGGAGACCGGTGAGCGGGTGCGTTTCGAGATTCCGAGTGGTCACCAGATCGAGCTCTACGCGGACAAGACCCAGGTCGGCAATGGCCTCCAGGTGCTGAATCCGGCACCGTGGACGCCGGCGGCGGAGAAGGGCATCGCGCCGGTGCGCCTCGATCACTGCCTGCTCTACGGACCCAACATTGCCGAAGTGCAGAAGCTGCTTACCGAAGTGCTCGGCTTCTATCTGGTCGAACGGGTACTGACGCCCGATGGCGAGGCCAATGCGGCGATCTGGCTGTCGTGTTCCCACAAGGTGCACGACATCGCCTTCGTCGAGCATCCCGAACCGGGCAAGCTGCATCACCTGTCCTTCCTGCTCGAGAGCTGGGAAGACGTGCTGCGGGCAAGCGACATCCTGTCGATGAACGACGTCAACATCGATATCGGTCCGACCCGCCACGGCGTCACGCGCGGCTGCACGATCTACGCATGGGATCCTTCCGGCAACCGCTTCGAGACCTTCATGGNNACCAGCCGTATCCGGACTACGAGCCGACCACCTGGACCTTCGAGGGCCTGGGGGTGGGGGGCGGTCTGGACTATGCCCATCGCAAACTGCACGAGACCTTCCTGACGGTCGTCACCTGAGACTCGCGCGCCCCTGAGCGCCGACACCCGCCGTCGACCCCGTCGGCGGCTGGGGGCGTCGCGCGCCCGCGCCGCCCGGCTCGGGCGCCGTGTGCAGACCTCGCTGCCGCGTGCCCTGGGTGGGCCCGCCCCCTACCGCAGCCATGTCGCGCGTTCGAACGCCAGCCAACTTGCGGAGACGAACCATGCAGATCGACCTTCGGACCGTCAGCATCCAGCCGCTGCGGACCACCTTCGACCATCTGGTGCGCCGCTTCGGCGACAAGCCGGCGTCGC
>JAGRFZ010000077.1 GCA_020445785.1 Rhodocyclaceae bacterium | reverse complement strand
GGACCCCGCCCTTCTTGATGTTCGGTTCGACTTCGTCCTTGTAGACCTGCGGGATGTTCTCGTCCGGCAGCAGGATCATGACGACGTCGGCGCCCTTGACTGCCTTGGCGATCTCCTCGACCTTCAGTCCGGCACCCTTGGCCTTGTCCCAGGAAGCGCCGCCCTTGCGCAGGGCGACCGTGACCTTGACGCCCGAGTCGTTCAGATTCTGGGCGTGGGCGTGACCCTGGGAGCCATACCCGACGATGGTGACCTTCTTGCCCTTGATCAGCGAAAGGTCGGCGTCCTTGTCGTAGTAAACCTTCATTTTCGTCCTTTTGTCTTTGGTTCTCCGGGCGGGCGGCAGCATGAGCGCCCGTCGCGGCTTCGAAAAAATCGCGTTCAGACCTTCAGCACGCGCTCGCCGCGGCCTACGCCGACGACGCCGGAACGCACGGTCTCGAGAATCAGGCTCCGGTCGATGGCGGCGACGAAGGAATCGAGCTTCTGCTGGTTGCCGGTCATCTCGATCACGTAGGAGGTGTCGGTGGCGTCGATGATGCGGCCGCGGAAGATGTCCGCCATGCGCTTCATCTCTTCGCGGTCCTTGCCGGTGGCCCGCACCTTGATCAGCAGCAGTTCGCGCTCGATATGGGCCGACTCCGAAATGTCGACGACCTTGACCACTTCCACCAGCTTGTTCAACTGTTTGTTGATCTGCTCGATGATGTCGTCCGAGCCTGTGGTGACGATGGTCATGCGCGACAGCGAGGCATCCTCGGTAGGCGCGACGGTAAGCGACTCGATGTTGTAGCCGCGGGCCGAGAACAGACCCGAAACGCGCGACAGCGCGCCGGATTCGTTCTCGATGAGCAGGGAGATCACGTGTCTCATGCGACGCTCTCGAAATGGCGGTTCAGGGTTGATGGCCGGAAGGGTCTCGGCCGCCGGCGGCCCCGGGCGAAGCAGCCGCCGTCCGTCGGCGCGGGAGCGCTGCCGCTCGGCGCCAAGCGGGCCGCGACGACTCCGTCGGTTACTACAGGTCCTCGGCGGACAGGATCATTTCGGTCAGACCCTTGCCGCCCTGGACCATCGGATACACGTTTTCGGTCTGGTCCACCTGGAAATCCAGGAACACCAACTCGTTCTTGCGCTTGAATGCCTCCTGCAGCGCCCCCTCCACGTCGGACGGCGCGTCCACCCGGATGCCGACGTGGCCGTAGGCCTCGGCCAGCTTGGCGAAATCCGGCAGCGAGTCCATGTACGACTCGGAGTAGCGGCCGCCGTGGAACAGCTCCTGCCACTGGCGCACCATGCCCAGGTAACGGTTGTTCAGGTTGACGATCTTGATCGGCAGCCGGAACTGCTTGCAGGTGGAGAGTTCCTGGATGCACATCTGGATCGAGGCTTCGCCGGTGATGCACGCGACCGGGCTGCCGGGATGGGCAAGCTGGGCCCCCATCGCGTACGGCAGACCCACGCCCATCGTCCCCAGGCCGCCGGAATTGAGCCAGCGGCGGGGTTTCTCGAATTTGTAGTACTGGGCCGCCCACATCTGATGCTGGCCCACGTCGGAGGTCACGAAGGCGTCGCCGCCGGTCACTTCCCACAATTTCTCGACGACATACTGGGGCTTGATGATCTCGTCCGAGTTCTTGTACTTCAGGCACTCGCGCCGACGCCATTCGTCGATCTGCTTCCACCAGGTATCGAGCGCCTCCTGCTTCGGTCGCGCACTGCCGGACTCGACCTGCCGGATCAATTCGTCGAGTACGTCGGCGACGTTGCCGACGATCGGCACGTCCACCTTGACCCGCTTCGAGATCGACGACGGATCGATGTCGATGTGGATGATCTTGCGCGGCTCCTGGCCGAAATGGGCGGGGTCGCCGATGACGCGGTCGTCGAAGCGTGCGCCGACCGCCAGCAGCACGTCGCTGTAGTGCATCCCCATGTTGGCTTCGTAGGTGCCGTGCATGCCGAGCATGCCGACGAACTGTCGGTCCGAAGCCGGGTAGCCGCCCAGGCCCATCAGCGTGCTGGTGACCGGAAAGCCGAGCAGGCGCGCGAGCTTGGTGAGCTTCTCCGCCGCGTCGGACAGGATCACGCCGCCGCCGGTGTAGATCATCGGGCGCTCGGCCTCGAGCAGCAACTGCAGCGCCTTGCGGATCTGGCCCAGATGACCCTTGACCACCGGGTTGTAGGAACGCATGGTGATTTCGCGCGGATACTCGAACTCGCACTTCTGGACGCACACGTCCTTGGGAATGTCCACCAGCACCGGACCGGGCCGGCCGCTGGCGGCCAGATAGAAGGCCTTGCGGATCGTGCTGGCGATGTCGCGCACGTCCTTGACCAGGTAGTTGTGCTTGACGCAGGGACGGGTGATGCCGACGGTATCCACCTCCTGGAAGGCGTCCTGGCCGATCGCGGCAGTCGGCACCTGGCCGGAGATGATCACCAGCGGGATCGAATCGCAATAGGCGGTGGCGATGCCGGTGACGGCATTGGTGGCGCCGGGGCCGGAGGTGACCAGCGCGACGCCGACGCGATCGGTGCAGCGCGCGTAGCCGTCGGCGGCGTGCACCGCGGCCTGTTCGTGCCGGACCAGCACGTGACGGACCTGGTCCTGCTTGAAGAGCTCGTCATAGAGGAACAGGACCGCGCCGCCGGGGTAGCCGAAGACGTACTCGACCTTTTCTTCCTGCAGGCACCTGACTACAATCTCCGCACCGGTCAAGACCATCTCCGCTCCGCCTAGCTTCATTTCGGGAAACGCGACACATTACCGGCCGCCCCGGATTTGGTCAAGATACGCCCATTCCTTCCATATGACTGGTTTGTCGAGGATTTTGCGCTGCCATCGCGCCCGCATCTAGACCGGTTCCTGCGTGGCGTCGAGCGGCGCGCTTTCCGCCATGCGATGTTTGCGCTGCGCGACGAAGAAGCCGCCCTGGATGCGGTGCAGGACGCCATGGCCAAGCTCTGCGCGCGCTATGCCGATCGGCCGCAGCAAGAGTGGCCGATGCTGTTCCAGCGCATCCTGCAGAACGTGATCCGTGACGCGTTGCGCCGGCGAAAGGTGCGTGACACTTGGGTCGTTCTGTGGTCCAAACTGGGGTTGGGCGGTGAGGAGCGCCGCGAGGACGCGCCGGACCCCCTCGACGCGCTGGTCGCCGCCGACGCCCGTAACGAACACGAGGCGCCCCACCGGCGGGCCGAGCAGGCGCAGGTGCTGGCCATCCTCGAGCGCGAGATCGCGCGCCTGCCGCCGCGTCAACGGGAGGCATTTCTGATGCGTTACTGGGAAGAACTGGACACCGCCGAGACGGCGGCGGCGATGGGGTGCTCGGAGGGCAGTGTCAAGACCCATTGCTCGCGGGCGACCCGCTCCCTGGCCGACGCCCTGCGGGCACGAGGAATCGAACCATGAATGCTGCGGACCTCGATCGACTGGCGCGTCGCGTCGCGCGTCGACTGGATCGCGGCGGTCTGAGCCCGCACCAGGAAAGGCGCCTGTCCGAAGCCCGCGGCCGGGCGTTGGACCGGTTCGCGGACGGCCGCGACTGGCGGCGTTGGTGGCAGCGGCTGGCCGTGCCGGCCTTGCCGGCCGCACTCGCCGCGGTGCTGCTGGCCGTCCTGCTGCTGCCCGACGCGGGCAATGATCTGCCACCCCAGTCGGTCGCCGAAGCTCAGCCGTTTCGGCTGGACTACGGCCTGCTGGTCGACGATCTGCCGATCGATGCCTATCTCGACGAGGGATTCCGCCAATGGCTGGATACGCGCGCCGACTCCTGATCCTGCTCACGGCGCTCGCAGCCGGCGCGAGCTTCGCCCAGGGCGATCCGCCCTTCTGGCGCGACCTCTCGCCGACCATGCAGGGCGTGCTGGGGCCGATCGAGGCCGAATGGGCCGGCATGGACGAAGAGCGCCGCCTCAAGTGGATTGCGATCGGCCAGCACTACGACACGCTCACCCCCGGCGAGCAGCAGAACCTGCTGTCGCGGATGCGCGCCTGGGTGCAACTGTCGCCCGCCCAGCGCGAACTCGCCCGTGATCGCTACCGCCAGTGGCTCGCGATACCGGCCGAACAGCGCGAAGCCTTGCGCGAGCGTTGGCAGGAGTATCAGAATCTGCCGCCCGAAGAACGCGCCCGCATCCGGGCCGGCGACCATCGATGACCGAATCTCCTTCCCACGGCCGGCTGACCGTCGAACTCGCCGGACTGCGCCGGCGCCTGGCCTCGTTGCTGTATGAAGTGCTGCTGCTGCTCGGTGTCCTCGGTCTGACCTTCATGGTGCCGTTGCTGATCATCGGCGTGGTGTGGCAGGTGGCGCTGCCGGGTTGGCTCGAGTGGCTCTATATCTATGCCGTGCTGGCGGGCTACTTCGTCTGGTATTGGCGACGTGGCGGTCAGACCCTGGCAATGCAGACCTGGCGCCTGAAGCTGGTCGACGCCGCCACCGGGCGCGAGGTCTCCCGCGCCAAGGGCCTGCTGCGCTATACGCTGGCATGGCCATCGGTGCTGAGCGGGCTCGGTCTGGCCTGGGCGCTGGTGGACGCCGACCGCCAGTTCCTGCACGACCGCATCGCCGGTAGCCGCATCGTTCTGATGCCGCCCGTCAAGGACTGACATCGGCGCCGGCTGCGCCTTGCCCGGCAGGGTCGCCGACGCTATAGTTCGCCCGGCGGTCAGCGTACCGCATCGAAGGGACGGCAGTGTCCGTCCGCAAGGCACGGCGCCGGTGGGCGCCGCGAGTAAGCCGCGGTGGCTCGCCCCCCGCTGCGGCGGTTGCAGTCGCGGGAGCAATCGATGAGTTCCGACCCAACGCGTCGCGCCTTGTTGCGCGCGCTCGCCGCCGCCGTCGGCGGCCTGACCCTTCCCATTTCCAGTCGCGCGTCGCGTGTTTTGCGGGTGTCGGCGATTCCCGACGAATCGCCCACCGAGTTGCAGCGCAAGTTCTCACCGCTGGGTGCCTACCTCGAGAAGCGCCTGGCGATGGCGGTCGAGTTCGTGCCGGTGAGTGACTATGCTGCCGTCGTAGAAGCCTTGGCCAGCGGCCGCGTGGACCTGGCCTGGCTCGGCGGCTTCACTTTCGTGCAGGCGCGGATCCGTACCGGCGGCGGCGCCGAGCCCCTGGTGCAGCGGGTCGAGGACGCCCGCTTCACCTCCAAGTTCATCACCGCCAGCGACCACATCCACAAACTCGGCGACCTCAAGGGCCGGACCTTTGCATTCGGCTCGCCGGCGTCCACCTCCGGCCACCTGATGCCGCGCCATTTTCTGCGCGAGGCAGGCGTCGAGCCCGACCGTGACTTCACCCGGATCGCCTTTTCCGGTGCCCACGACGCCACCGTCGCCTTTGTCGAGGCCGGCCGCGTCGACGCCGGTGCGCTCAATGCCGCGGTCTGGGACAAACTGGTGGCGCAGGGGCGCGTCGATACCGCCCGGGTACGTGTGTTTCATACCACCCCGCCCTATTTCGACTACAACTGGACCGTGCGTGGCGGCCTCGACGCCGGGCTGGCCGAACGCATCCGGGATGCCTTCATCGGCCTCGACCCGAAGCTTCCTGCCGACAAGGCCATCCTCGAACTGCAGCGGGCATCGCGCTTCATCCCCACCAGCGCTGCGAACTATCGGGGAATCGAAGCGGCGGCGCGCAGCGCAGGCCTGTTGAACTAGCACGGGACGGCACCATGGGTCGGGAGGCCATCGCGATTGCCGCGCAGGACGTCGCCGTCGTCCACCGCGGCGGACGGGTCGCGTTCAGCGGATTGAATCTGTCCGTGCACGTCGGCGAGCGGGTCGCGTTGATCGGTCCCTCGGGGGCCGGCAAGACCAGCCTGCTGCGGCTTGTCGGCCTCGGCATCGTGCCGGCCGGCGGCCAACTCCGGGTGCTCGGCGAGGCGCCGTGGTCGGTGGCTGCGCCGACGCTGCGGACCCTGCGCCGGCGCATCGGCCACGTGCACCAGTCGCCGCCGATCCCGCCCCGCCAACGGGTCGTCCATGCGGTCCTGGCGGGCGGGCTCGGCCGCTGGCCATGGTGGCGTGCACTGGCCTCCCTGTTGATGCCGCTGGACTGCAACGGTGCCGAGCGCCAATTGGCGAAGCTGGATCTGGCCGATCGCCTGTTCGAGCGCTGTGACCGATTGTCCGGTGGCCAATTGCAGCGGGTCGCGCTGGCCCGGGTTCTCTATCAGCAACCGGAACTGGTGCTGGCCGACGAGCCGGTTTCGGCCATGGATCCGGCGCTTGCCGACGCCACCGTGGGCTTGCTCGTTGCCGAGGCGCGGGCACGCGGCACGACCCTGGTGGCCAGCCTGCACGCGGTCGACCTGGCGCTGCGGCATTTCGACCGGGTGATCGGCATCGGCGCGGGTCGGATCCAGTTCGATCTGCCGCCCGCGGCGATCGATCCGGCGCAGCTCCAGCGCTTGTATGCCGCGGTCGACGACCGTGGTGTGGGCCGCGCCGGGGGACCGCCGCGCGCTCTGCTGCCGGCCTTGGCCGTCTGCCGGTGAGCGTGTCCCGCGATCCGGCGATGCTGCCCCGGCTGGCCTGGAGCGGCGTCGCGGTGGTGGTGCTGGCGCCGGCACTGGTCCTGTCCGAGTTCGATCCGTCGGTCCTGGTCGAAGCGGGCAACTTGCGAACCATGGGCCGCTTCCTCGCCGGCTTCTGGCCGCCGGAGGGGTCCTCGGCGTTTCTCGTCCTGCTTGCGCAGGCATGCCTCGAGACGCTGGCGATGGCCACCGCGGGGATCACACTCGCGGTCGTCCTGGCCGTGCCGACCGCCTTTGCCCTCAGCCGCAGCCTGACGCTGAGGGCGCAGATGGCGGGACGCCCGGCCTGGCTCGAAGGATTGCTGCGTGGCCCGCTGCGAGCGCTGTTGCTGGTGCTGCGTGGTGTGCCCGAGCTGGTGTGGGCGCTGTTGCTGGTGCGGGTGTTCGGTCTCGGCCCGGCAGCCGGCGTGATGGCGCTGGCCCTGACCTACGGCGGCATGCTCGGCAAGGTCTATGCGGAAATTCTCGAATCGGCCGACCAGCGCCCGGCACGCGCACTGCTGGAAGCGGGCGGTGGTCGCATCGAGGCGCTCGCGTACGGCCTGCTTCCGGCCTGCGCACCGGAACTGGTCTCCTACACCGTCTATCGTTGGGAGTGCGCACTGCGGGCATCGGTGGTGATGGGCTTCGTCGGTGCCGGCGGCCTCGGCCAGCTGATGGACCAGTCGATGAAGATGTTGAACGGCGGCGAGGCGGCGACGATCCTGCTGGTGCTGTTCGCCCTCGTCCTGCTCGCCGATACCGTTTCCGCCCGTTTGCGGGCGTTGATGACATGAGCGGTCATGCCCGACCGCCCAAAGGGCGGGCCCACCCCTTCCCCGGGGAGGGTGTCGCGCAGCGACGGGAGGGTGGTGAGCCGAGCGCGCCCGCGCGGCCGCCCGAAGGGCGCGATCGTCCCTCCCTCGGGGAGGGTGTCGCGCCGCGGCGGGAGGGTGGTGAGCCGAGCGCGCCCGCGCGGCCGCCCGAAGGGCGCGATCGTCCCTCCCTCGGGGAGGGTGTCGCGCAGCGACGGGAGGGTGGTGAGCTAAACCCCGTCCGCCCGCGCTGCGTCCAGTGTCGCGTCGCCGTCGCCCTGTTGGTCACCGGCGTCGCGGCCAGCTTCTACTACCTGGGGATGCCGCTGGGACGCATGTTCGAGGCGGACGCGTGGCGCGCCATGTTGGCCTTTGCCGCCGGTTTCTTTCCCCCCGATCTGTCCCCGTCCTACCTTGCGCGCGTGGGCCGGGCGGCGCTCGAAACCTTGGCGATCTCACTGCTTGGCACCGTGCTGGCGGTGTTCGCCGCAGCCTTGCTGGCACTGCCGGCCGCGGGCCGCCTCGGTGTCGGCGCGCGGGTCGGTGCCCGAATGCTGCTCAACGGGCTGCGTTCGGTGCCGGAACTGGTCTGGGCGGCATTGATGGTGCTGGCCGCCGGCATCGGCCCGTTCGCCGGCGTTCTGGCGTTGGCGCTCCACACCGCGGGCGTGCTCGGGCGTTTGTACGCGGAAGCACTGGAAAATGCGCCGCCGGCGCCCGAGGCCAGCCTGGTGGGGGCCGGCAGCGGCGCCGTCACGGCCTTCTGCTACGGTACCTTGCCGCTGGTCGTGGCCCAGTGGCTGGCCTATGCCCTGTACCGCTGGGAGATGAACATCCGCATGGCGGCGATCCTCGGCTTCGTCGGCGCGGGCGGCCTCGGTACCATGCTGTATTACGAACTCTCGCTGTTTCGCGAGGCACAGGCCAGCACCGTGATCATCGCGATGCTGCTCCTGTCGGCGCTGGTCGATACCGCCAGTCAGTGGCTGCGTGCCGACCGCCCGGAGGGCGCCCGGTGAGTCCGTGTCGCGTCCGCCGTTGCGGTGGTGCCGGCGCGATCGGCCCACACTTTGCCGCGCCGTTTCGGCACGGCGTACACTCATCGGCGATTCCGCAGTCGATTCTTTCGCGGTCGCCCCTCGCCGGCTTCCGCATGGAGTATTAGATGTCCCAGCAATCATCCCGAGTGCCGGTTCGGCGTGCCGACTACCAGCCGCTGGCGTGGCAGGTCGAAGCGGTCGAACTCGGCTTCGTGCTCGACGCCGAACGCAGCGTGGTCCGCAGCCGCATGTCGTGCCGACGCAATCCGGGCGCCGAAGGGCCGCTTCGGCTGGACGGCGATGGTGTCGAACTGGTGTCGCTGACCGTGGATGGTGTGGCGCCGGTGGCCGGGCAGGTGGCCGAAGGGGACGGCTGGATGGAGATCACGCTGGCTGGCGACGCGGCCGAGGTCGAGGTCGTGACACGGGTCTCCCCGCGTGCCAATACTGCGCTTTCCGGCCTCTACGAATCGCGCGGGGGGCTGTTCACCCAATGTGAGGCCGAAGGCTTTCGCCGCATTACCTGGTTTCCCGACCGCCCCGACGTGATGGCGTGCTACACCGTCACCCTCGAGGCCGACGCGACCCGCTATCCGGTTCTGTTGTCCAACGGCAACCTGGTCGAACGAGGTTCGCTGCCGGGCGGCCGCCACTTCGCCCGCTGGAAGGACCCCTTTCCCAAGCCCAGCTATCTGTTCGCCCTGGTGGCCGGTGCCTTTGTACCGCTCGAGCGCACCGTCACCACCGGCTCCGGCCGCAAGGTGCTGCTCCAGGTGTGGGTGGAGGAGGGCATGCTCGATCGCGCGGCCCACGCGATGGATTCCCTCGAGCATGCGCTGCGCTGGGACGAGGAGCGATTCGGCCTGGAGCTCGACCTCGATCGCTACATGATCGTCGTCGCCTCCGACTTCAACATGGGCGCGATGGAGAACAAGGGCCTCAACATCTTCAACGCCAAGTACGTACTGGCAGCGCCGGAGACTGCCACCGACACCGACTACGAAAACGTCGAGAGCGTCGTTGCGCACGAGTATTTCCACAATTGGACCGGAAACCGTGTGACCTGTCGTGACTGGTTCCAGCTCACGCTGAAAGAAGGGCTGACGGTGTTCCGCGACCAGGAGTTCTCCGCCGACATGCTGGCCGCTGCCGGCGGCGAGTCGGCCCGCGCGGTCAAGCGCATCGACGACGTTCGGATCCTGCGGGCGGTCCAGTTCGCCGAGGATGCCGGCCCGATGGCGCATCCGATCCGACCCGAGAGCTACCAGGAAATCAACAATTTCTACACGGCCACGGTGTACGAGAAGGGCGCAGAGGTGGTGCGCATGCTGCAGACGCTGCTCGGGCGCGAAGGCTTTCGCAGCGGCATGGATCTGTACTTCTCGTATTTCGACGGAGAGGCCGTGACCTGCGACGACTTCGTCGACGCGATGTCGGAGGCCACCGGCGTCGAGCTCGACCGCTTCATGCGCTGGTACAGCCAGTCGGGTACGCCGCGGCTCGTCGCCCGCGGTCGGCACGACGCCGATGCTTGCCACTACGCACTCGAGTTGCACCAGCACACACCGGCCACTGCGGACCAGACGGCCAAGCAGCCCCTGCATATTCCGGTGGCGGTGGGGCTGATCGGCCCGGACGGCAGGGATCTGCCGCTTCGGCTGGCGGGCGAAGGGCATGACGGCGGCACCACCCGGGTGCTGGAATTGACCGAGGCGTGTCAGACCTTCGTCTTCGAAGGGATCGATGTCGAGCCGGTCCCGTCCCTGTTGCGCGGGGCTTCGGCGCCGGTGATTCTCGAACTGGACGAGACCGACGCGGTGCTGGCTTTTCGCATGGCCCACGATGCCGACCCGTTCAATCGCTGGGATGCCGCCCAGCGCTACACCGAGCGGGTGGTGCTGGCGCTGGCGACCGAGGACGATGCCGAGGTTCCGGGCGATTTCGTGGATGCCTGGTTGCGCGTCCTCGACGATCCAGCGCTCGATCCGGCCTTCGTCGCCCAGGCGTTGACGCCGCCGGTCGAAGCCTACTTGCTCGAACGCATGCAGCCGGCCGATCCGGCCCGCCTGCGCAGCGCCATGATGCGCTTGTCCCGCGGGCTCGGGGAAGCCGCGGAAGACAGCTTGCGGGATGTCATCGGGTGCTGCACGGTCAGCGGACCCTATCGCTACCACCCGGCCGATGCCGGCCGTCGCGCGCTGTCGGCGCTTGCGTTGCGCCTGTTATGTTGCGCCGATGCGCCGGGCAGTTGCCAGCTGGCCGCTTCGAGCTACGCCGAGGCCGCCAACATGACCGCCCGCATGGCGGCCCTGAGCGCGCTCATGACCTGCGCCGCCGAACCGCGCGAACAGGCGCTGGCGGACTTCGCGCGGCGGTATCGGGATGATCCGTTGGTGCTCGACAAGTGGTTCGCGCTGCAGGCCACCGCCTGGCGGTGGCGGTCCGGCGCCGAGGCTGCCCTCGATCGGGTGCGCGCACTGTATGCCGACGACAGCTTCGACGCAGCCAACCCGAACCGCATTTATTCGCTGCTCGGCAGCTTCTTCCGGGCCAACCCGGCCGAGTTCCACCGCAGCGATGGCGCCGGCTACGATTTCTGGGCCGACCGCGTGATCGAACTCGACCGGCGCAATCCGCAGGTCGCCTCGCGCATGGCCAGGAGCCTCGACCGCTGGCGCAACCTGGCGCCGGCGCTGCAGCCGCTGGTACGACGCCAACTCGAACGCGTCGCGGCCGAACCCGGCCTCTCGGGCGACGTCGGCGAGATCGTCGGGCGGGCGCTGGCATGAGGCGTTGGACGATGGGGTGCGTGTTGGCCGTCATCATGAGCCCTGCGGTCGCCGACCGACAAGACGACTTTCGTGCGTGCCTGGACGAGCTCACGCGCCGGGCCCGTGCCGAGGGCATATCCCGCGCAACGCTGGGACGGGAACTGGCCGGGCTGGAGGCGGACTTCAGCGTGCTCGAGCGGCTCGACTATCAGCCGGAGTTCCGCAGTCCGATCTGGGATTACCTGGGCGCCCTGGTCGATGAGCAACGGATTGCGGATGGGCGCGCGCAGTTGCTGGCCCACGCCGACACCTTGGCCGAAATCGAGCGCCGTTACGGTGTCGACCCGGCGACCGTGGTTGCGGTGTGGGGCGTGGAAAGCGACTACGGCAAGAACTTCGGCACTCGCGATCTGTTGTCTTCGCTCGGGACCTTGTCATGCTTCGGCCGACGCCAGACCT
Source organism: Rhodocyclaceae bacterium (assembly GCA_020445785.1). Lineage (GTDB taxonomy): Bacteria > Pseudomonadota > Gammaproteobacteria > Burkholderiales > Rhodocyclaceae > Cognatazoarcus. Next base: position 6,067 of record JAGRFZ010000077.1, on the reverse strand, counting down.
ATTTCCGTGGTGAATTCATCGCCGCGCTGGGGATCGTCGATGAGGGCAGCCTCGCCGCCGACAAGCTCAAGGGGTCCTGGGCCGGCGCTTTCGGCCACACCCAATTCATGCCATCGACCTATCGGCGACTGGCCGTCGATTTCGACGGCGACGGTCGCCGCGACCTGGTGGACAGCGTCCCGGACGCGCTGGCCTCTACCGCCAACTTCCTGCGCGATGCGGGTTGGCGCAGCGGCGAACCGTGGGGCTTCGAAGTACGGGTCCCGCCGGGCCTGGATTTCGACGGCGAGGGGCGCAAGGCTCGGCGCAGCTTCGCCGAATGGGCGCGACGCGGGGTGGCCCGCGTCGACGGTGGCGAGCTCGTGCCGGCCACTGCGCAGGCTGGCCTGGTGCGGCCGGCAGACGGTGGCGGGCCGGCTTTCCTGCTGCTGAAGAATTTCGATGCGATCTACGCCTACAACGCATCGATGAGCTACGGCCTGGCGATCGCCCACCTCTCCGACCGGCTGCGGGGCGGGGGCGACTTCGTGACGCCGTGGCCGACCGATGACCTGCCCCTCGACCGCGCCCAGCGGCGGGAACTGCAACGCCTGCTGCTGGCCCGCGGCCACGACATCGGGCCGGTGGATGGCGCGATCGGCTCCCGTACCCGTGCGGCGATCCTCGTCGAACAGCGGCGGCTGGGCTGGGAAGACGATGCGCGTGCCGGCCAGAAACTGCTGCGCGCCCTGCGCAAAGGCCCGGCCACGGGCGACTGAGGCCGAACCGCGTTCGGAAGCGCCGACGGCGTCCAGGGCGGGTGAAGCTGTCGGTATCCCGCCGACATGTTAAGGAAAGGCTAAGATTGCCGTCGCACACTGGCCGCCATGGACGGGAGGCACCTCGATTATGGCTGGTCAGGGAAATCGTCGCGGTTTGACGTTTCCAATCTTTGGATTCGCGATGGTGCTGGGCGTGGTCGCCACGATCGTTCTGGTGCGCAACGGTCGGACCGCGGATGTCGAGCCCGAAACGCCGGCACCGGCGCTGGTGGCCGCCTCCGGCCGGCAGGCTCATCGGGATGCGTGCGGCGACTGCCACGTCGCCTATGCGCCGTACTTCCTGCCGGCGGATTCCTGGCGCGCGATGGGCGACGCGCTGCCCGAGCATTTCGGCGTTCGTCTCCACTTGCCGGTGACGAAGCAAGGTCTGGTGTTGGCCTGGCTACGGTCGAACGCCGCCGATGCCGGACATTCCCTGATGGGTGCCGAGGTGATGGCGCGCGTTGCGCCCACCGACCGACCCTTGCGGGTGACGGCCACCCGTTGGTTCCGTCATCGCCATCTGATGATCTCGCGATCCACCTGGGCGTTGCCGGTGGTGGCCACGCCGGCCAATTGTCCGGCCTGCCATCACGATGCTGCGCAGGGGATCTTCGATGAACGCTCGGTGCATATCCCCGGTTAGGAGTGGACATGCGGGTGCTACTGGTGGAAGACGATCGGCTGCTGGGCGATGGCCTGAAGGCGGGGCTGCAGACCCTCGGTCATGGCGTGGACTGGGTGCGGGATGGCGAGGCGGCGTTGGCGGCACTGGATGCCGAAAGCTTTGCCGCGGTCGTGCTTGACCTCGGCCTGCCGAAATGCGACGGCCCCGGCGTCCTGCGCGGCATGCGCAAGCGCGGCGATGCCACGCCGGTCCTGGTATTGACCGCACGCGACGACGTGCGCAGCAAAGTGGACGTGCTCGATCTGGGCGCCGACGACTACGTCCTCAAGCCCTTCGACCTGGATGAGTTGGCGGCGCGGTTGCGGGCCCTGGTGCGGCGCGCCAACGGTCGTCCGATTCCGGTGCTGAGGAACGGCCGCCTGGAGCTCAACCCGGCTACGCGTGAGGTGCTGCTCGGGGGGGAGCCGGTGTCGCTGACCAGTCGGGAATTCGACCTCTTGAGCATCCTGCTCGAATCCTGCGGCCGGGTGCGAACCCGGCGCACGCTGGAAGAACACCTCTACGCCTGGGGCGAATCGATCGGCAGCAACGCGCTGGAGGTGCACGTGCACCACCTGCGTCGCAAGATCGGCAGCGGGATGATTCGCACGGTCCGTGGCGTCGGCTACATGATGATCGAAGACGGCGTCTGACGGTGGGCGATATCCGGCGCTATTCGCTGCGGGGGCGCTTGATGCTGACCCTGATCGGCGCGATGGCGGTGCTGTGGCTGGGCGCGGCAGTCGCTGCGTTCCTGCACGCCCTGGAGGAAGCCGACGAGCTGTTCGACGCCCAGATGGTGCAGGCCAGCGAGATGCTGCTCGGGCTGGTCCATGGCATCGAGGCCGAGCGGGAGGTGGGGCGTACCGTCGAGCAGACTCATCCCTATCGCATGCCGGTCTTCTATCAGGTGATGGATCTGGTGGATGGCCGCTGGCGGATGCTGGCGCACGCGACCGACTGGGCGGAGGGTCTGCCGCCCGCCGAACGCCTGGCCGACGGTTTCTTTCGGATCGAGCTGCAGACCGTGCCGTGGCGCATCTTCGTGCGCAGCGAACTGGCGGGCGATGGCCGGCGCTACCGCGTCGTGGTGGGCCAGCGCTACGCCATCCGCGACGATCTCGGCCACGAATTCGCGGAACACCTGCTGATTCCGCTGGCGGTCGGCTTTCCACTGATGGCGCTTGCGATCTGGTGGTTCGTCGGACGCGCGATGCGGCCGGTTCGCGAAGCCGCCGGTAGCGTGCTTCGGATGCCGGTGGACGGCCTGCGCCCGATCGACCTGAGCGGCCCTTGTCCGCACGAGATCATGCCCCTGATCGAGGCCATCGACGGACTGACCACCCGCGTCACGCGCGCCATCGAAAATGAACGGCGGTTCACCGCCGACGCGGCCCACGAACTGCGTACGCCGCTTGCGGCGCTACGCATCCATGCCCAGGTGGCGGCCCGCATCGACGACCCGCGGGAGCGCCGCCGTGCCCACGAGCAACTGATGGCCGGCGTCGAACGGATGACGCATCTGGTCGAGCAGTTGCTGGCCCTGGCGCGCCTCGATCCGTCGGCGCTGGGCGACGCCCTGGTCGTGACCTCCGATCTCACCGACGTCGCCGCCACGGTGTGCGCCGAGCTGACGCCGCTGGCGATCCGGCGTGGTCAGGAGATCCAACTCGAGGCGCCGGAGCCGGCGCCGGTGCGGATGGATTCGACCTGGGTCGAGCTGCTGGTGCGAAATCTCGTGGACAACGCGCTGCGCTACGGCCATGACGGCGGATGCGTGGACCTGCAGGTCGAGAAGCGGAACCGCTCGGTGCGCCTGACCGTGCGCGACGATGGTCCGGGCGTCCCGGCCTCCGAGCGAGCGCGCCTGCTGGAGCGCTTCTATCGCGCCGGCGACGGCGAACAGGACGGCTGCGGGCTGGGCCTGTCGATCGTTGCCCGCATCGCTGAGTCGGCGGGCGCAGGGATCGCGTTCGTCGACGGTCTGGTCAGCGTCGGTGGCGGCACCGGGCTCGGCGTTCAGGTGGATTTTCCTGCGGCATAGACGGCCTGCCCCGCAAGTTCCGCAACACGAACCCGCGCCTCGCACCCCGTGGCCGAGGCGGGCGGTCGCTTCAGCCCCACCCGGGATCGCGCTCGTCGCCCTGTGAGTAGAGCAGGCGCTGGCCACGCTGCATCGCCGTGCAGGCCAGTGCGTGCAGTTCCGGCAGCACTGCGCCGGCCCGCGGAAAGCCGCTGGCCTCGTGCCAGCGCTCGGCCAGTTCCGGCAGCTCGGTGCGGTCGAGTGCGGCCAGCCCGGCGACCATCCGGCGGTCGCAGGCGGTCACGACCTCGCTCGGGCGTTCCCCATCGACCACCAACTGCGGCTCGTAGCCCGGCCCCAGCAGCAGCGCCAGATGCACCAGCTCGAACTCCGAGCAGTGCGGGAAGCGGACCCGTACGATGTCGTCGGGCTCGTCTTCGTCCGCCTCGTCTGCCACCACGAAGAACGCCCGCTCCGCATCCCGCAAGCTCGCCACTGCGAAGTCCAGCCAAAGCATCGCAGGGCCTGTTGTGGACGCTGCCGGGCGTCGGGCTTCAGGCGACGCTCACCGGGATCTTGCCGATCTTGGCCTGCCACTCCTTCGGCCCGGTCTGGTGCACCGAGGTGCCGGCCGAGTCGACCGCGACGGTGACCGGCATGTCCTGGACCTCGAATTCGTAGATGGCTTCCATGCCGAGATCACCGAAACCGACCACTTCGGCGTGCTTGATCGCCTTCGAGACGAGGTAGGCCGAGCCGCCGACCGCCATCAGGTAGGCCGCCTTGTTGTCCTTGATCGCCTCGATCGCGGTGGGTCCGCGCTCGGCCTTGCCGACCATCGCGATGAGGCCCGTCTTCTCGAGCATCATGCGGGTGAATTTGTCCATCCGGGTGGCGGTGGTCGGCCCGGCCGGTCCGACCACTTCGTCACGCACCGGATCGACCGGGCCGACGTAGTAGATGATGCGATTGGTGAAGTCCACCGGCAAGGGTTCGCCCTTGGCCAGCATGTCCTGGATGCGCTTGTGGGCGGCATCGCGGCCGGTCAGCATCTTGCCGTTGAGCAGCAGCACCTGCCCCGGCTTCCACGAGGCCACCTCTTCCTGGGTCAGGGTGTCCAGATTGACGCGCGTGGCGACGTTGGTGTCGGCCGTCCAGGTGACGTCGGGCCAGTCCTCCAGCTTCGGCGCCGCGAGCGTGGCGGGACCGCTGCCGTCGAGCTCGAAATGGATGTGGCGGGTGGCCGCGCAGTTCGGGATCATCGCCACCGGCAGCGACGCGGCGTGGGTCGGGTAGTCGAGGATCTTGACGTCGAGCACCGTGGTCAGGCCGCCCAGGCCCTGGGCACCGATGCCCAGCGCATTGACCTTCTCGAACAATTCCAGGCGCAGCTCTTCGACCCGGCTCAGCTCGGCGCCCGAGTCGGCCTTGGCCTGCAGTTCCTGGATGTCCACGTGGGCCATCAGCGATTCCTTGGCCAGCAGCATCGCCTTTTCCGGTGTGCCGCCGATGCCGATGCCGAGGATGCCCGGCGGGCACCAGCCCGCACCCATCGTCGGCAGGGTCTTGAGCACCCAGTCCACGAGCGAATCGGACGGGTTCAGCATGACCATCTTCGACTTGTTCTCCGAGCCGCCGCCCTTGGCGGCACAGGTGACCTCGACGTGGTCGCCCTCGACGATCTCGTAGTGGACCACGGCCGGGGTGTTGTCCTTCGAGTTCCGGCGGGCGCCGGCCGGATCCAGCAGTACCGAGGCGCGCAGCTTGTTGTCGGGGTGGTTGTAAGCGCGACGCACGCCCTCGTTCACCATCTCCTGCACCGACATCGTGGCCTCCCAGCGCACGTTCATGCCGACCTTGAGGAAGACCACTGCGATGCCGGTGTCCTGGCAGATCGGGCGGTGTCCTTCGGCACACATGCGCGAGTTGGTCAGGATCTGGGCGATGGCATCACGCGCGGCGGGTGACTGCTCCCGCTCGTAGGCCTTGCCGAGCGCCTGGATGTAGTCCAGCGGATGGTAGTAGCTGATGAACTGGAAGGCGTCGGCGATGGACTGGACGAAATCGTCCTGACGAATGACGGTCATGGGTTTCCCTCGGGATGATGGATTTCGGTTCGGGATCTGAGCGTCTGGAGGCTCAGTGGCCCGCCTCAATCTGCACGCTCTGGTTCATCACCTTGTCGGTAATCGCCAGCAATAGTGCGGAAATAAGTAGCGTAGCATGGATGATCACCTGCCACATCAGGGTCTTCTCCGGCACGTTCTCCACGTTCATGAACGAGGCCAGCAGGTGGATCGACGAGATGCTGATGAGCGCCGTCGCGAGCTTGATCTTGAGGACGCCCGCATTGATGTGGTTGAGCCATTCGGGCTGGTCCCGGTGGGCATCCAGGTTGAGGCGTGAGACGAAGGTCTCGTAGCCGCCTATGATGACCATGATCAGCAGGTTGGCGATCATCACCACGTCGATCAGCCCGAGCACGATCAGCATGATCTGGTCGCTGGTCATCGTCGCGACGCCGGTGACGAGCTGGAGCAGCGTCTTGATGAACTTGTAGGCGTATACGCCCTGGGC
>JAGRFZ010000209.1 GCA_020445785.1 Rhodocyclaceae bacterium | reverse complement strand
CCAGCCAGCGTCGGGCCGCCTCCGCCCCCGGTCCGCGATAGCGTGCCACAAGCATGCCCGGCACACGCGTCACCGCCCAGTCGCCGTCGGCCACGGTGATCCGGCGACAGGCTTCGAGCAACGCCGCACCGTCCCGGTCCACCTCGTCGGCGGCCAGCAGCAGGGTCGCGCATACGGGCTCACCGCCGAGGCCGACCGGCGATGCCAGCAGGGTGCTGCCGCCGTCGATACGGCCCCGCTCCAGCCACAGGCTGCGCCCGTCGCGGCGCAGCCGGGTGGCCAGCGACAGCCGCCCCCGCTCGAAGCGCTCGCCGGCGCCGGTGCGACCGAACACGAGGATCTCCGAACCGAGGAAACGCGCTCCCGGCGCCAATTCGACGGATGTGTGCAATTCGCCGCAGGCACCGTCGAACACGATGGCCTCCTGAGGCAGCCATTCGCAGATGCCGCCGGCGGCGACCTCGATCGTCTGACCGAGGCGCCCGATCGGGCCGGCCGAGCGGTACCACTTGCCGGCGCCCGGCGTGGTCAGCAGGGCGTGGGCGCCCTCGCCGACGTGGATGTCGAAAGCCAGTTCGTCGCCGCCGGCGATGCCCGCCGGCGGATGCAGCAGGATGCCGTGGCAGACATGGGCGCCTTCCGGATAGAACGGCCGCTGGAAGGCGAGCGGCCCGACATGGCGACGCGCGGTCAGCACGCTGCGACCGTCCCGCCGTTCGAAGGTGAGTGCCAGGCGTGCCCGCCAAGGCGCATGGACGCCTTCGGCGGTAGCCAGCGGAATGGCCTCGGCCCGCCCCATCAGACTGCCAGCGCCTCGCGCACCCCGTCGGCGTCCATCGAATCGCCGTCGCCTCGCATGAGGATCTCGCCGCGTTCCATCAGCAGGTAGTGGTCGGCCAACGAGCGGGCAAAGTCGTAGTATTGCTCGACCAGCAGGATCGCCATCTCGCCGGTCTCGGCGAGTTGGCGGATGGCGCGCTCGATGTCCTTGATGATCGAAGGCTGGATGCCCTCGGTCGGCTCGTCGAGGATCAGCAGTCGCGGGCCCATCGCCAATGCGCGGCCGATCGCCAATTGCTGCTGCTGGCCGCCCGACAGGTCGCCGCCGCGCCGCCGCATCATCTTCAGCAACACCGGAAACATCTCGAAGATGCGATCCGGCACGGTGCTGCCGGATGGGCGCGAGGCGAGCCCCATTTCGAGGTTTTCGGCCACTGTCAGCCGTGGAAAGATCTCTCGTCCCTGGGGCACGTAGCCGATGCCGGCCCGCACCCGTGCATAAGACGGCGCCCGGGTGATGTCACGCCCCTCGATGCAAATCGAGCCGCTGGCCGCCGGCACCAGGCCCATCAAGGTCTTCAGCAGCGTGGTCTTGCCGACGCCGTTGCGCCCCAGCAGCGTCGTCACCTTGCCCATCGGCAATTCGAAACTGAGATTGCGCAGGATGTGACTGCCACCGTAGTACTGGTTCAGATTCTCGATTGTCAGCATGTCCGCTCCGGCCCGTTCAGCGTCCCAGATACACTTCGATCACGCGCGGATCGTTCTGCACCGTGGCGAGATCGCCTTCGGCCAGCACCGAGCCTTCGTGCAGCACCGTGACCAGACCGCCGAGGGCCTCGACGAAGGCCATGTCGTGCTCGACGACCACCAGCGAGTGCTTGCCCGCGAGACTGACGAAGAGCTCCGCGGTGCGCTCGGTCTCGTCGTCGGTCATGCCCGCCACCGGCTCGTCGAGCAGCAACAGGCGCGGATCCTGCATCAACAGCATACCGATTTCCAACCACTGCTTCTGGCCGTGCGAGAGCAGACCGGCCACCCGGTCGGCCTCGTGTTCGAGTCGGATCTGGCGCAGGGTGTCGGCGACCCGGTCGCGCTCGTCCGAGGCCAGTTGGGCAAACAGGCTGCGCCACACCCGCTTGTCGGTCTTCATCGCCAGTTCCAGGTTCTCGAACAC
>JAGRFZ010000011.1:12597-30535 GCA_020445785.1 Rhodocyclaceae bacterium | reverse complement strand
TCGGCGAGCTTGATCAGGATCACCCGCAGGTCGCTGGCCATGGCCAGCAGCATCTTGCGGAAATTTTCGGCCTGGGCTTCTTCCTGGGAGCGGAACTCGATCTTGTCGAGTTTGGACAGCCCGTCCACCAGTTCGGCAGTCACTTTGCCGAATGCGTCCGCGATCTCCTGCTTGGTGATCGCGGTGTCCTCCATGACGTCATGGAGCAGCGCGGCGATCAGGGCCTGCGGGTCCAGGCGCCAGCCGGCGACGACTTCGGCCACCGCGACCGGGTGGGTGACATAGGGTTCGCCACTCTGGCGGAACTGGCCGTCGTGGGCCCGTGCGGCAAAGTGGTAGGCGGCCTCGACGCGGCCGATGTCTTCGGTGCGCAGGTATTCGCCGAGGGTCGCGCGCAGCCGCTCGAAATCGAGCGCGACCACGCTCGAGGCCGGCGGCGGTCTTGGCGGGGAGGTCGCGGGCTGAGCTTCGGCCACGATGCGTGCGCTCCTCCCCGACGGGGGTCAGGCCTGGCCGCGATTGAGCATTTCCAGTCCGACCTTGCCGGCAGCGATCTCCCGCAGCGCGATCACCGTCGGCTTGTCCTTGTCGGTGCGGTCGGTTTCGATCTGCGGCATGGCGCCGGCGGTGAGCTGGCGCGCACGGTAGGTGGCGGCCAGGGTCAGTTGGAAACGGTTGGGGATCCGGTTGAGGCAGTCTTCGACGGTGATGCGGGCCATGCTTCAGTCCTGTTCGAGAAAATCAAAATAGTCGGAGTGGCGCCGCTTCTGGTTGGCGTAGCGCAGGCGTGCAGCTTGCAGCACGGCATGCAGATCCTCGAGGGCCACCGATAACTCGTTGTTGATTATAACGTAGTCGAATTCGGCCAGATGGCGCATCTCGGCGCGGGCGGCGAGCAGGCGGCGCCCGATCACCGCATCGCTGTCGGTGCCGCGGCCGCGCAGTCGCCGTTCGAGTTCTTCGATCGAGGGCGGCAGCACGAACACGCCGACCGCCGAGGGGAAGCTCTTGCGCAGTTGCTGTGCGCCCTGCCAGTCGATTTCGAGCACGATGTCGCGCCCCCCCGCGATCTGTTCCCGCAGCCAGCCCTTCGAGCTGCCGTAGTAATTGCCGTGCACCTCCGCCCACTCGACGAATTCGCCGCGGTCCCGCAGCCTGAGGAATTCCGGCACTTCGACGAAGTGATAATCGATGCCGTCGCGCTCGCCGAGCCGTGGCGCGCGGGTGGTGAACGACACCGACAGCCCGATCGCGCGGTCGCAGTCGAGCAGGCCGCGTACCAGGGTCGTCTTGCCGGCGCCCGACGGCGCCGTCACGATCAGCAGCGTGCCGGTGGTGCCGGCCTGATCGTCGATCGTGGTCATTCGATGTTCTGAACCTGTTCGCGCATCTGTTCGATGTAGAGCTTGAGTTCGACCGCAATCGACGTGAGATCGGCCGAGAACGATTTCGACCCCAGCGTGTTGGCCTCGCGGTTGAGTTCCTGCATCAGGAAGTCGAGGCGCTTGCCGGCGATGCCGCCGGCCCCCAGGATGCGCTCGACCTCGTCGAGGTGGGTGGCCAGTCGTGCCAGTTCCTCGGCGACGTCCACCCGCTGGGCGAAGACGGCCACCTCCTGCCGGATGCGCTCCTCGTCCATGGTCGCGACCGCTTCCCGCAGGCGACCCGCCAGCCGTTCCTGATAGTCGCTGACCTGGGCCGGCACCAGCGGCTCGGCGCGGCTCACCAGGCCGCGCATGCGGCTCACGCGCTCGCGGACGACCTCGGCCAGCTTGGCCCCTTCACGGCTTCGGCTGGCGACCAGTTCGTCGAGCGCCTCGCGGGCCAGCTCCAGCAGGCCGGCCTGCATCTGCTCGTAACGCAGGCCGTCGTCGTCGAGCATGCCCGGCCAGCGCAGGACGTCGTTGACCGACAGCGCTGCCGCTTCGGGCAGATGCTCGCGTACGTTCCGCTGGGCGCGGCCGAGTTGGGCCAACAGCCCGTGGTTGAGGCTGAGCTCGCGCGGCGCAGCGTCGTTGTGCTGCAGGTTGAGGCGGCATTCGACCTTGCCACGCTTGAGCCGGGCGCCGATCAGTTCACGCAACTGGGGCTCGGCCTGACGCAGGTCCTCGACGATGCGGAAGCCGAGATCGAGATAGCGCGAATTGACGCTGCGAAGCTCCAGGTACAGGGTCACGGGCCCGAGGTCTCGGCTGTGCGAGGCAAAGCCGGTCATGCTGTGGATCATTGTGGTTTCCGGGTTTTCGCTGCAGTGCAAACTTTACAGCGCTGGTTTCAAACAACGACAATCGAGGCGTAGCCATGGATAGTAGCGCTCCGCGCGGGATATTTCACGATTGGCCGGCTGGTGACGGCGAGCACGCAGGCTGCGCTGCAAGCCCGCTCCACACCGGGCCGGATTCATCGACCGGCAGCCGCAGTCAGGCGTTCCGGCCTGTTCCGTATTCTGATTGCATGGACTTGATGCGCCGCCTCTGACCGATGCCTGCCCAGGCCAACTACCCGCTTCCCTCCGGATTTCAGTTGGAGCAGTACCGCATCGAGCGACAACTGTCGCTCGGCGGCTTCTCCATCGTCTATTTGGCCTACGATCAGGCCGGCACACCGGTGGCGATCAAGGAGTACCTGCCCAACTCGCTGGCGCTGCGCAAGGAGGGGCAGATCGCGCCCCAGATCACCGAGGAGCACCAGTCGGCGTTTCGCTACGGCATGAAGTGCTTCTTCGAGGAGGGACGTTCGCTGGCCCGGTTGATGCACCCGAACGTGGTCCGGGTCTTGAACTTCTTCCGCGCCAACAATACGGTCTATATGGTCATGCAGTTCGAACGCGGACGCACCCTCAACGACTACGTGCATCGCCATCGCCAGCGCGGCGAAATCAGCGAGCGTTTTCTGCGCGGCGTGTTCACCCGCATGCTCAACGGTCTGCGGGAAGTGCATGCCCACAAGCTGCTGCATCTGGACATCAAGCCCTCGAACGTCTATTTGCGGGCGGACGGAACGCCGGTGCTGTTGGATTTCGGCGCCGCACGCCAGACCCTGATGAGCGACCAGCCGGTACTCAAGCCGATGTACACGCCCGGCTTCGCGTCGCCCGAACAACTCGCCAGCCGCGGCGGCCTCGGTCCGTGGAGCGATATCTACAGCGTCGGCGCAAGCCTCTTTGCCTGCATTGCCGGCGGTCCGCCGCAACGGGCCGACGAGCGCGACGAACGCGACGAACTGGTTCCCGCAGTGAAACAGTTCGCAGGCAAGTACAACCGTCAACTGCTGCAGACCATAGACTGGTGTCTGCATCTCGATCCGCTCAAGCGCCCCCAGAGCGTGTATGCGCTGCAAAAGGCGCTGGCCAGCCCCTCGGGGGAAGAGCCGGTGCCGGGCACTTGGTTCACTGACTGGAGCACGCGGCTGCGTACCTTCATCGGACGGCAATGAAGTTCACTATCTTCCAGGAGAGCCGCATCGGGCGGCGACGAAACAACCAGGACCGGGTGGCCTATTCCTACTCGCGCGAGGCCCTGCTCATGATCGTCGCCGACGGCATGGGCGGACACCTGCACGGCGAAGTGGCCGCTCAGATCGCGGTGCAGTTCGTCGCGCAGGCCTTCCAGCGCGAGGCGCGGCCCGCGCTGCCCGATCCGGTGCTGTTCCTGTCGCGCGCGCTCACCAATGCGCACCACGCGATACTCGACTATGCATTCGACAAATCGCTGGACGATGCGCCGCGTACCACGGTGGTCGCCAGCATCATCCAGGAGAGCCAGGCCTACTGGGCGCACGCGGGTGATTCGCGCCTGTATCTGTTGCGCAAGGGGGAGATCGCTTCCCGAACCAAGGACCATTCCCGGGTTCAGCTGATGATGGACCAGGGGTTGCTGGATGCCGAGGGCGCGGCCAAGCACCCGAGCCGGAACCGCATCTATAGTTGTCTCGGCGGCAGCCACTCGCCGCAGATCGAATTTTCGAAGCGCACGCCGCTGTATCGCGGAGACGTCGTTGCGATCTGCTCGGACGGGGTCTGGGGGCCGCTCGACGACCAGCTCGTGATCGCCAATCTGGCCAACGGGCGGGTGATGGAGACCGTGCCCAAGATCATGGATCTGGCCGAGCAGCGGGCCGGGCCGACCTGCGACAACCTCTCGCTGATTGCGTTGAACTGGGAGGAGAACTACGCTGAGGGTCAGCCCGGCAGCGTCTCCACCAAGACCATGGAGTTGGGCGCGTTCACGACCCAGATGGAAGGCTTCCTGCGGACCCGGCCGGCAGGCGGCAGCGGCCACGAGGATCTCTCCGACGACGAGATCGAGCGGGCCATCCGCGAAATCAACCAGGCCATCCAGAAGTACACCAAATGAGACCCAGTCATCGCGCTGCGGACCAATTGCGCACGGTCCGCCTAACCCGCGGCTTCACCCGCCACGCCGAAGGTTCGGTCCTGGTCGAATTCGGCGACACCCGGGTGCTATGCACCGCCAGCGTCGAGGCGTCGGTACCGCCCTTCCTGCGTGGTCGAGGGCGCGGCTGGGTGACCGCCGAATACGGCATGCTGCCGCGCGCCACCCACACCCGCAGCGGGCGCGAGGCCGCGCGGGGGCGCCAGAGCGGGCGCACCCAGGAGATTCAGCGTCTGATCGGGCGCAGCCTGCGCTCGGTGGTGGATCTCGAAGCCCTCGGCGAACGCCAGGTGGTGATCGATTGCGATGTGCTGCAGGCGGACGGCGGCACCCGGACCGCCGCCGTCACCGGTGCCGCGGTGGCGTTGCACGATGCCCTCGGGGGTCTGGTCCGCGACGGCCTGCTGGCGGTGAACCCGATGCGGGAACTGGTCGCCGCGGTGTCGGTCGGGATCTATCAGGACATGCCGGTGCTCGATCTCGACTACGCGGAGGATTCCGCCTGCGAGACCGACATGAACGTGGTGATCACCGAGTCCGGCGGCATCGTCGAGGTGCAGGGAACCGCCGAGGGCAAGGCCTTCAGCCGGGCCGAACTCGACGCACTGATGGATCTGGCCGCCGGTGGCGTGGCCCATCTGGTAACCAGCCAGCGCGCGGCGCTCGACGCGCGGCCGTGATCCCTTGCCTTGGAGAACGACATGACCCGGCTGGTGCTGGCCAGCAACAATGCCAAGAAGGCCGGCGAACTGTCGGCACTGCTCGATCCGCTCGGCTTTCAGGTGCTGCCGCAGGCCAGCCTCGGTGTCAGCGAGGCCGACGAGCCCCATCCGACCTTCATCGAAAACGCGCTCGCCAAGGCTCGCCATGCCTCGCGCAGCACCGGTCTGCCGGCGCTGGCGGACGATTCCGGGCTGTGCGTGTTTGCCCTCGGTGGCGCGCCTGGGGTGCACTCGGCGCGCTTTGCCGGTGATCCCAAGTCGGATATGCGCAACAACGAACTGCTGCTGTCCCGGCTGACCGATTGCGAAGACCGGCGGGCCTTCTTCTCGTGCACGCTGGTGCTGCTGCGCCACGCCGACGACCCGCAGCCGCTGATCGCCGACGGACAGTGGGGTGGCGAGATCCTCCACGCGCCGCGCGGAGAGAACGGCTTCGGCTACGACCCGCTGTTCCTGCTGCCCGAAATGGGGCAGACCGCGGCCGAACTCGACGCGGCGCTGAAGAACACCCTGAGCCACCGCGCCCAGGCGATGCGGCACCTGCTGGCGCGGCTCGAGGCAACGCCGCTCTGATTCCGTGACGCGCCGCATCCCGATCGTGCCGGCGCCGGCCGCGCCGGTGGAGGCCCCGGCGCCGAGCTTGCGCGCGCCACCACCGCTGGCGCTGTACGTTCATTTCCCGTGGTGCATCCGGAAGTGCCCCTATTGCGACTTCAATTCGCACCCGGTGCGCGGCGAGATCCCTCAGGGGCAGTACGTGGACGCACTGCTGGCCGATCTCGAGACCGCGCTGCCGCAAATCTGGGGGCGGCGCATCCACAGCCTGTTCATCGGTGGCGGTACGCCGAGCCTGATCGAACCGGGACAGCTCGGGCGTCTGCTCGACGGCGTTCGAGCCCTCGGCAATCTTGTCCCTGGGGCGGAGATCACGCTCGAAGCCAACCCGGGCGCAGCCGACGCCGGGCGCTTCGCCGCCTTTCGCGATGCCGGCGTCACGCGCCTGTCGGTCGGCGTCCAGAGCTTCGACGATCGCATGCTGGCCGCCATCGGCCGGATCCACGATGGCGCCGAGGCGCGGCGGGCGGTCGAGGCGGCGCTGGCGTGCTTCGAACGGGTGAACCTGGATCTCATGTACGGTCTGCCCGGCCAGGATCCGGCGCGGCTGGCCAGCGACCTCGACGCCGCCCTCGATTATCGGCCGGGCCATCTGTCGTGCTACCACTTGACGCTCGAGCCGAATACCGAGTTTCACGCCACGCCGCCGCCCTTGCCCGACGAGGACTGCGCCGCCGAGATGCAGGAATCGATCGAGGCGCGGCTGGCGATGGCCGGTTACGAACATTACGAGGTGTCGGCCTACGCGCTGGCCGGGGAGGCCTGCCGGCACAACCTCAACTACTGGCGCTTCGGCGATTACCTCGGCATCGGCGCGGGCGCCCACGGCAAGCTCTCGGGTCGCCACGGCATCGTGCGGGAGATTCGTCACCGCCATCCCAGAGCCTATTTGGACGCTGCCGCGACGGGAGCCTTCGTCCGTGAGACTCGCCAGGTGGCCGCGGAGGATCTACCCTTCGAGTTCATGATGAATGCGCTCAGGCTCGAGCGCGGCTTTCCACGCGAACTGTTCGAGGCGGTCACCGGTCTGCCGCTCGGCGTCGTCGAGGCGCCGCTCCGCGACGCGCGGCGTGCCGGATTATTGGCCATCGACGGCGAGCGCATCCGCCCGACCGAGCTCGGACGCAGATTCCTGAACGAGCTGCTGCAGCGCTTCCTTCCCTAGGCGGCGCGGCGGCGGCCGAAACGCGGCCGGGGCGCGATGCGATCCGGGCCGAAAGCGGCCAAGGGCCGCCCCAACGGAGCATGGAGACGAAGGCATGGCAAACGTGACACTGGCAGGCAACCCGATCGATGTGGCGGGCAGGTTCCTGCAACGAGGGGACAGCGCACCGGCACTGTCCTTGACCAATGGCGGGCTCGAAGACGTGGGGCTGGAGCGCTACGCCGGTAAGCGCAAGGTGCTCAACATCGTGCCGAGCCTCGATACGCCGACCTGCGCGACCTCTACCCGAAAATTCAACGCCGAGGCTTCCGCGCTCGCGAACACCGTGGTTCTGGTGATCTCGTCCGACCTACCGTTCGCGGCCAAGCGCTTTTGCGAAACCGAAGGCCTCGAGAATGTCGAGACTTTGTCGGATTTCCGCAGCGACGGCTTCGCACGGGACTACGGCGTCGCCATCACCTCGGGTCCGCTCCAGGGCCTGACCGCGCGCGCCGTCGTGGTGCTCGACGAAGACAACCGCGTGCTCCATTCCGAGCTGGTTTCGGAGATCAAGCAGGAGCCGGACTACCAGTCGGCGCTGGCGGCGCTGGGCTGACCCATCCGGCCGACCGCGTGCGCGCCGCCGGCGCCGTTCCGGCGCGCACGTTGGTGGCACTGGCGCTGTTGACGCTGCTGTGGGGCGTCAATTGGCCGGTCATGAAGCTCGCCTTGCGGGAGTTGCCGCCGCTGACTTTCCGGGCCTTGACGATGACCGGTGGTGCGGTGCTGCTGTTCGTTTGGTACCGCTTGCGCGGAATCCCGCTCCAACTGCCGCGAACGGCGCTGGCGCAGGTGCTGTTGCTGGCGTTGCCGAACATCCTCGGCTGGCACGCATTGTCGATCTTCGGCGTGCAGTCGCTGGCTTCGGGCCGTGCCGCCATCGTCGGCTTCACGATGCCGGTGTGGACGGTGCTGATGGGCGTGCTGTTCTTCGGCGAGCGCATGAGCCCGCGCCTTTGGCTGGCGACGCTGAGTACCGCGACAGCGCTGATGCTGCTGATGTGGCACGAACTCGGCCGCCTGTCCGGCAATCCCGCGGGCCTCGCCTGGATGCTGGCGGCGGCGCTGAGTTGGGCCATCGGCACGTTGTTGCTGAAGCGGATTCCGGCGGCGGTGCCGACCGAGGTGATGACGGTCTGGATGATCGGCGCGACGGTGCCGGTGATGTGGGCATTGGCGTTGCTGATGGAGCCACCGCTCGGCCGCTGGCCGAGCGGCGCCGGCTGGGCGACCCTGGCCTACGGCGCCCTGATCAACTACGGCGTGGCTCAGATTCTGTGGTTTTCGATCGCACGCAGTCTGCCGCCGGTGGCGAGCGCGCTCTCGATCATGTTGATACCGATCGTCGGCCTGCTGTCGGCGGTCCCGATCACGCAGGAACTCCCATATCCGGAGGATTTTCTCGCTGCTGGGATGATTGCGCTCGCATTGGCGGTGACGCTGATGCCGGGCAAGTCCCGCTGACAGGCCGTCCGTCGCTTGAGAATGTTTCGCGTCTGAATGCCAAGCGACTGAAAAGAAAAGGCCCGGTCGTCCGTCATTGTGCGCTGCGATGACGGCGTGTGTTTCCCGGCAAATCACGGGTTTGCATCTTGCTTGCCAACGATCGACCGCCGGCATCTGCAAGGCCGGCCACATCTTCGAGGTACGCAAGATGCATGCAACTGCCGCAGTACGCTGGCTCGGCGCGATCGCCTGTACGTTCGCCGCCCAAGTGTCGGCGCAATCTTCCCCCAACGCGGACTGGGCCTGTTGGTACGGTGGCGGGGGTAAGCTCAATTGCCTGCTGCTGAAGGCCAGTGACAATACGAAATTGCCGGTGCAGCCGGGGCAGGGCAATGGCGAACCGGTGCCGGAGGACGCGATCCTGATCTGGCAGGGAGGCACCGAACTCTACGACGCGATCGTCGAGATCCCGTTGATGAACGATCCGGAAGACATGGCCCTGGTCGAGCAGCTCGCCCATTTCAGCGTCTGCGGCAGTGCGGTCGATTGCAGCATGACCTTCGTCAGCAGCGCGA
The DNA here is from genome assembly GCA_020445785.1 of Rhodocyclaceae bacterium. Lineage (GTDB taxonomy): Bacteria > Pseudomonadota > Gammaproteobacteria > Burkholderiales > Rhodocyclaceae > Cognatazoarcus. The sequence continues at coordinate 21,579 of JAGRFZ010000011.1, read as the reverse complement.
CCGAACTGGCGCTGCTGCAGGAGAGCTACAGCAACCTGCGCTGATCGGGTTGTCGGATGTGCCGCCGCGCATTGATCCTAAGACAATGTTTAGGCGTGAATTTTCCGTGAGGGCGCGTTTCCTGGCGCTAGGCTTGGGGGCCGCAACGGCGTAGAATCGCGCCTCCGATTTCCGCCCGAGTGTGGCCTGCGCGATGCTTTACCCTACCCGATTCGACGTCATCGTCGTCGGTGGCGGCCATGCCGGCACCGAGGCGGCACTGGCCGCGGCCCGCATGGGGGTCGAAACGTTGTTGTTGACCCACAGCATCGAGACCCTGGGCCAAATGAGCTGCAACCCGTCGATCGGCGGCATCGGCAAAGGCCATCTGGTGCGCGAGGTCGATGCGCTCGGCGGCGCGATGGCGGCGGCGACCGACGAGGGCGGTATCCAGTTCCGCATCCTCAATGCCTCCAAGGGGCCGGCCGTGCGCGCGACCCGGGCCCAGGCCGATCGCGTCCTGTACAAGGCGGCCATTCGCCGAAGGCTCGAGAACCAAGCTCATCTGACCCTGTTCCAGCAGGCCGTCGAAGATCTCACGGTGCGCGGCGATCGCGTCACCGGCGTCGTTACCCAGCTCGGCATTCGCTTCGAGGCAGACGCCGTGGTGCTGACCGCCGGCACCTTTCTCAATGGGCTGATCCATGTCGGCATGAGCCATCACAGCGGTGGTCGCGCCGGCGATCCGCCGTCGGTGTCGTTGGCGCAACGGCTGAAGGAACTGGCGTTGCCGCAGGGGCGGCTGAAGACCGGCACGCCGCCGCGCATCGACGGCCGCAGCGTGGACCGCTCGGTGATGACCCTCCAGCCGGGGGACGACCCGCCGCCGGTGTTCAGTTTCCTCGGCAGCGCCGATCAGCACCCGCGCCAGTTGCCGTGCTGGATCACCCAGACCAACGAGGGCACCCACGAAATCATCCGCGCCAACCTGGATCGCTCGCCGATGTACGCCGGCGTGATCGAGGGGGTCGGGCCGCGCTATTGTCCGTCGATCGAAGACAAGATTCACCGCTTTGCCGACAAGGCCAGCCACAACATCTTCCTCGAGCCCGAAGGCCTGGAAACCCACGAGCTCTACCCCAACGGCATCTCCACCTCGTTGCCGTTCGATGTCCAGTTGGCAGTCGTGCGATCGATCCGGGGGCTCGAGAATGCCCACATCCTGCGGCCCGGCTACGCGATCGAGTACGACTATTACGACCCGCGAAATCTCAAGGCCAGTCTCGAGACCAAGAGCATCGGCGGGTTGTTTTTCGCCGGCCAGATCAACGGTACCACCGGCTACGAGGAGGCGGCGGCCCAGGGCCTGCTGGCAGGCGCCAATGCGGCCCTGCAGGTACGAGGGCGCGAGCCCTGGTGCCCGCGCCGGGACGAGGGCTATCTCGGCGTGCTGGTGGACGACCTCGTCACGCGCGGTGTCGCCGAGCCCTACCGCATGTTCACTTCGCGTGCCGAGTACCGCCTGAGTCTGCGGGAAGACAACGCCGACCTGCGACTGACCGAGCCGGGTCGACGGCTGGGGCTGGTGGACGACGAACGCTGGCGCCGGTACTGCGAAAAGCGGGAGGCCATCGAGCGCGAGCACGGGCGGCTGCAAGCCGCGTTCGCCCACCCGGGACGAATCCCGGCCGAAATGGCCGAGCGGGTGCTCGGCAAACCGCTGGAGCGGGAATACCGCTTCTTCGATCTGCTGCGCCGGCCGCAGACGCGCTACCGTGCGTTGATGACGTTGCCGGGGGCTCCGCAGCCACCGCTCACCGACCCACAGGTGGTCGAACAGATCGAGATCGCGGCCAAGTACCAGGGCTACATCGATCGCCAGCGCGAGGAAGTGTCGCGCAATGCCCAGCAGGAAGCGATGGCCCTGCCGGACGACATCGAATATGCCTCGGTGCGCGGGCTTTCGAAGGAAGTGCAGCAGAAGCTTGCTGCCCAGCGGCCGCAGACGGTGGGCCAGGCGAGTCGTATCCAGGGTGTGACGCCTGCGGCGATCTCGCTGCTGCTGGTGTGGCTCAAGCGTCGCGAACTGGCAGCACGTGACGCCGACGACGACCGCCGAAGCGCATGATCGGGCACGACGAGATCGCGCGTGCTGCGGCCGCGCTGGGCGTCGATTTGCCCGCCGGCGGGGTGGAGCGGCTGGCGGCCTTCGGTCGGCTGCTGCTGAAGTGGAATCGCACTTACAATCTGACTGCGATTCGGGATCCGCAGCAGGTGTTGTCCCATCACCTGCTGGACTCTCTCGCGGTGTTGCCCCAGCTCGGCGCGGTTGGCCGCATCGCGGATATCGGCTCGGGTGCCGGATTGCCGGGCATCGTCCTGGCGATCGCGCGTCCGGATCTGCAGGTGGTGTCGATCGAGGCCGCGGGCAAGAAGGCGAGCTTTCAACGGCAGGCGCGGATCGAATTGGCGCTCGAAAACTTTCGACCGGAGCATTGTCGTGTCGAGCAATGCCGTGGAGCGGCCGGGTTCGACGCGGTGATATCCCGCGCCTTCTCTGACCTCGCCGGATTCGCCCGGCTGGCCTTGCCGCTGCTCGCGCCGGGCGGGCGGATGCTGGCCATGAAGGGGCGCCGCCCGCAGCAGGAATTGGACGCGCTGCCGCCCGGCGTCTCGGTGGCGGGCGTGGTCGAACTGCGGGTGCCGGGGGTGGACGCCGAGCGCCACCTGATCGTCATGACTAGCGATGGAGCCGCCTGATGGCCCGAATCTTTTGTGTCGCCAACCAGAAGGGCGGGGTCGGCAAGACCACCACCTGCGTCAATCTCGCGGCTGCGCTGCAGGCTCGCCGCCAGCGTGTGCTGCTGGTCGATCTCGACCCCCAGGGCAATGCGACGATGGGCAGCGGCATCGACAAGCGGGCGCTGGATCGCACGGTCTACCAGCTGCTGGTCGGCATCTCCGACTTCGCCCAATGCCGGGTGCGCTCCCCGCAGGGTGGCTACGATGTCCTCCCGGCCAACCGCGAACTGGCCGGCGCCGAGGTCGAAATGGTGGCGCTCGAGCGGCGCGAGCACCGCTTGCGCGACGGACTGGCGTCGGTCGCCGACGGCTACGATTTCGTGCTCATCGACTGTCCGCCGTCGCTGTCGATGTTGACACTCAATGGCCTGTGCGCCGCCCATGGGGTGATAATCCCGATGCAGTGCGAGTACTACGCGCTGGAGGGGCTGTCCGATCTGGTCAATACGATCAAGAAGGTGCATGCCAACCTGAACCCCGATCTCCGGATCATCGGCTTGCTGCGGGTCATGTTCGACGCTCGCATCACGCTCCAGCAGCAGGTTTCGGCCCAGCTCGAATCGCACTTCGGCGCCAAGGTCTTCGAAGCGGTGGTGCCGCGCAATGTGCGGTTGGCGGAGGCGCCCAGCCACGGCATGCCGGGGGTGGTGTTCGATGCCAACGCCAAGGGTGCGAAGGCCTACGTCGCGTTTGCAAAGGAAATGATTCAACGGGTCAAGGCCCTGTGACGGAACGACTCTGATGGCAAGACCGAAGCTCAAGGGACTGGGGCGCGGATTGGACGCGCTGCTCGCCGGCGACGACGCCGCCGACGAGGAACGCGGCGAACTGCAGACGCTGGCGATCGACGAGCTCAGGCCGGGCAAGTACCAGCCTCGCACGCGGATGGATCCCGGTTCGCTGGACGAACTCGCGGCATCCATCCGCAACCGCGGCATCATGCAGCCGATCATGGTACGACCGCTGGACGAGGGCGGTTTCGAGATCATCGCCGGAGAGCGTCGTTGGCGTGCTGCCCGGATTGCCGGCCTGGGGGCGGTGCCTTGCCTGGTGCGGGAGATTCCCGACGAAGCCGCCCTGGCGATGTCGCTGATCGAGAACATTCAGCGGGAGAATCTGAACCCGCTCGAAGAGGCCGCCGGCATCCAACGGCTGATCGACGAGTTCGACATGACCCACCAACAGGCGGCGGATGCGGTCGGTCGTTCGCGACCGGCGGCCAGCAATCTGCTGCGGTTGCTGCAGCTCGCCGAGCCGGTGCAGGAGTTGCTGATGGCGGGCGACCTCGACATGGGGCATGCGCGGGCGCTGTTGCCTCTCGACGGGGCGCGCCAGATTCAGTTTGCCAATCGGATCGCCGCGCGCCAGCTCTCGGTGCGCGAAGCCGAGAAGCTGGTTCAGCAGGAAATCGACCCCAAGGCCAGACCCGCGCCGCCGCCGCCGGACCGGGATCTTCTCGCACTCGAAGAGGAGATCGCCGACGCCATCGGGGCCACCGTGAAGATTCGCGCCAACCGGCGCGGGGCGGGCAGCATCTCGGTGCATTTCTCTTCCCTCGATCAACTCGACGGATTGCTCGACCGACTGCGCTGAATCCGGGCCGGTGCCACGCCGTGCATGCCACGGCGTGCCGCGACGACGCCCATCGTCAGCCGTCGTCGGCGGGCGGCGGGCGCCACAGGCTCAGCCCGCCCCAGGCCAAGCCGAGCAGATGGAGTTCCCAGGTGCTGCGCACGTCTGGCGGCAAGAGCGGCGAGGGCCAGGCGCCGACTCCGTCCGCGACCTGACGACCGAGATAGACCGCGATCAGCGCCGCCGCGGCGGCGCGCAGGTGCCCGCCTCGGAGCCACAGCGCGGATGCCGCCGGAAGCAGGTAGATCGCCACCAGCGTCGAGCTGCCCCGATAACGATGCAAGTCGGGCAGGGCAGCCAGCAGTGCCGCCGAGCAAAGCAACAGACCGGCCAGCGTCCATGCTGCCGATGGCGCGCGCCGAGCCGCCAGGCGCGCCAGCAAAAGCAGGGCGAAGGCATTGCCGAGCAGATGCAGCAGATTCCAATGCACCAGGTGGCCGGTCAGCAGTTGCCATGGCTGCTGGAGCCAGGTCTGGCGGTCGAGGGCGAGCGTCATGGCGCGTTCGGGCATCAGGTGCGCAAGGATGCCGAAGCCGACTGCGGTGAGCAGCAGAATCCGAGCATCGCGGGCGCGGCGGTCAGCGCGTGTGCGCGCGCTCAAGGAGCGATCCGATCGCCCCATGCCAGCCTGCGTCGGAGGCCTGGGAACGAGGTCTTGCGTAGGCCGCCGTCATGCGCTTCGTGGGGGGCGGCCGTGCCCGATCCGCATCGGCGCGGGTCATGCTCGAGGGTGGCCGGCTGGGCGCGCAGACGGGCGATCCGGCGGCACCCGATCGTCCGACGGGAGCGACCCGTCGCGCTGGCTCGGGGGGCTCCCCACGAATCCGGGGAGGCGAAGTGTTTCATTGAGTCTGAGATGGTGCGATGCACAAAAATGACCCGGAACCATATGATTGGAAAAGAGTTTTCGATGTTTGCATCTGCGAAATCTAAGTCGTTTCGACAATTGACCCGTAACAAAGTTCTTGTTAAACTCCGCCTGTTTTTCAGGGGGGGTGTCTTGCATCCGCAGGTTCGCTGGGTGCTCAATCGCCAGGCTCTCGTGGCACTGGGCGTCGCAATCGTTGCGGCGCCTTTTTCCGGAGCTTGGGGCTCGGTTTCGGCCCTGATCGGGGGCGCGATCGGAATCCTCTCCGGGGCAGCATACGCGTGGCGCGCATTCCGCAGCGGCGCGGTTGGCCCAAAGCAAGCTTATCAGGCGCAACTGCTGGGCGAGGCGTACAAGTTTCTGGTCACCGTCCTGCTGTTCGTCGCAGTGTTTTTGGGGTGCCCCGATGTGGCGGTGGGACCGCTCTTCGTGGCTTACGCATTGACGTTCGTCGTCTACTGGATGGCGCTACTAAAACAACGCTGACCGACTTGGGGAAACCATGGCTTCTGGGACGCTTACCGCCACTGAGTACATCACTCACCACCTGACCAACCTGAAATGGTGCTCCGAAGCGGCCAAGGTCGATGGCCACTGCCACGGCTTCTGGACCCTTCACCTCGACACGCTCCTCGTATCCGGAATCCTCGGTCTCGTGGTCTTCGGATTCCTCGCCAAGATCGCCTCTCGTGCCACCGCCGGCGTTCCGTCCGGTTGGCAGAACTTCTTCGAGTTGGTTCTGACATTCGTCGATCAGCAGGTCAAGGACACCTATCACGGCAAGAGCAAGCTGATCACGCCGATGGCGATCACGATCTTCATCTGGGTCTTCGTGATGAACGCGATGGACCTGGTGCCTGTCGATTTTCTGCCCGTCACCGCCAGCGCGGTCGGGGTGCACTACCTGAAGGTCGTGCCCACCACCGACCCCAACCTGACCTTCGCGATGTCGCTGACCGTGTTCGGAATCATGATCTACATGAACTTCGCCGTAAAAGGCGCAAGCGGGTTCGCCCACGAGGTGTTCACCGCGCCGTTCGGTGCCAAGCTGGCGCCGGTCAACCTGCTCTTCCGCATCGTGGAAGACATTGCCAAGCCGATCTCGCTCTCGTTGCGACTTTTCGGAAACATGTACGCGGGCGAGATGGTGTTCATCCTGATCGCGCTGCTTGGCATCTGGCAGTTGCCTCTCGCGCTGCCGTGGGCGCTGTTCCACATCCTGATCATCACCCTGCAGGCGTTCGTGTTCATGATGCTGACGATCGTCTACATGTCGATGGCCAGCGAATCGCACTGATTCAAACAACCCGTTCCAACAACCGCTTCAAACCCTCTCAAGGAGATACGTAATGGAAGCAATGTCCATGCTGCTCGGAAACACCGCCATCGCCGTCGCCATCCTGATCGGTGCCGGTGCGCTCGGTACCGCCATCGGCTTCGGTATTCTCGGTGGCCGCTTCCTGGAAGGTGCTGCTCGTCAGCCCGAAATGATTCCGACGCTGCAGGTCAAGATGTTCATCGTCGCCGGTCTGCTCGACGCCGTGACCATGATCGGTGTGGGTATCGCTCTGTTCCTGCTCTTCGCCAACCCGTTCATCTCCGTCGTCCAGGGCTGATCCATCAACTCGCATAGGAGGTTAACGTGAGCATTAACGCTACGTTGATCGGCCAGGCGATCTGGTTTGCCGTCTTCATCTGGATCACGATGAAGTACGTCTGGCCGCCGCTGCAGAAGGCGATGGCCGATCGCCAGCAGCAAATCGCCGATGGCCTGGCTGCCGCCGAGCGCGGCAAGCATGACCTCGAGCTGGCGGAGAAGCGCTCGGTCGAAGCCATGCGTGAAGCCCGTGAGAAGGCTTCCGAGATGGTTGCCGCCGGTGACAAGCGCGGCTCCGAGATCGTCGAGGAAGCCAAGGCGGCCGCCCGCGTCGAGGCCGACAAGATCGTCGCCGCTGCCAAGGCCGAGATCGAACAGGAAGTCGAGCGCGCACGTGCTGCGCTGCGCGAGCGAGTCGCAGAACTCGCCGTGTCGGGCGCCGAGCGCATCCTGAAACGCGAAGTGGACGCCAAGGCCCACGCCGAAATGCTCGCTTCGCTCAAACAGGAACTCTGAATCCATGGCTGAACTCGTCACCATCGCCCGTCCGTACGCCGATGCAGCGTTCGATCTGGCCAACGGGGCCGATGCGCTGAAGTCCTGGTCCGACGTGCTCGGCCGGCTTGCGGCGATCGTTGCTACGCCGGAAATGAAGGGGCTCATCAACGATCCGAAGCTGTCGGCCGAGGACCTGACGACGCTGGTTCGCGATCTCGCCGGTGACGGCGTGACCGAAGAGCAGCAGAACTTCGTCAGTGTGCTGGTGGACAACGAGCGCCTTCAGTTGATGCCCGAGATCCACGAGTTGTTCGAGGGTCTCAAGAACGGCAAGGAAGGGGTCAAGGACGCGGTCATTACGTCCGCCTTCCCGCTCGAGGGCAAGCAGCTCAAGACGCTGACCGGCGATCTCGAGGCCCGTTTCAAGGCCAAGCTGAACGTCACCGTCAACGTCGATCCCGAACTGCTCGGAGGTGTGCGCATCGCCGTGGGTGACGAAGTCATTGACGCCTCGGTCCGCGCCAAGCTCGCCAATATGGCCACCGCGCTAAAGAACTAGGAGCATATCTATGCAACTCAATCCCTCTGAAATCAGTGATCTGATTAAGAGCCGGATCCAGAACCTGCAGCTCGCCGCCTCCGCGCGGAACGAGGGCACGGTGGTTTCCGTGACCGACGGCATCTGCCGCGTGCATGGCCTGACCGACGTGATGCAGGGCGAAATGCTGGAATTCCCCGGCGACACCTTCGGCCTCGCACTGAACCTCGAGCGCGACTCGGTCGGTGCGGTGGTGCTGGGCGACTACGAGCACATCACCGAGGGTGACACCGTCAAGGCCACCGGCCGCATTCTGGAAGTGCCGGTGGGCCCCGAGCTGATCGGCCGCGTGGTCAATGCGCTGGGTCAGCCGATCGACGGCAAGGGTCCGATCAACGCCAAGCTCACCGACAAGATCGAAAAGGTCGCGCCGGGCGTGATCGATCGCCAGTCGGTGTCGGAGCCGGTCCAGACCGGCCTCAAGTCGGTGGATTCGATGGTGCCGATCGGCCGTGGTCAGCGCGAGCTGATCATCGGCGACCGCCAGACCGGCAAGACCGCGGTTGCGGTGGATGCGATCATCAACCAGAAAGGCCAGAACATGTTCTGCGTCTACGTGGCGATCGGTCAGAAGGCCTCGACCGTTGCCAACGTGGTGCGCAAGCTCGAAGAACACGGCGCGATGGAGTTCACCATCGTCGTCGCCGCGACGGCTTCCGAGTCGGCCGCGATGCAGTATCTGGCCGCCTACGCCGGCTGCACGATGGGCGAATACTTCCGCGATCGCGGCCAGGACGCGCTGATCGTCTATGACGACCTGACCAAGCAGGCCTGGGCCTATCGCCAGGTGTCGCTGCTGCTGCGCCGCCCGCCGGGCCGCGAAGCCTATCCCGGTGACGTCTTCTACCTGCACTCCCGACTGCTCGAGCGCGCTGCCCGCGTCAATGCCAACTACGTCGAGAAGTTCACCAACGGCGAGGTCAAGGGCAAGACCGGTTCCTTGACCGCCCTGCCGGTGATCGAAACCCAGGCCGGCGACGTCTCGGCCTTCGTCCCGACCAACGTCAT
>JAGRFZ010000011.1:10418-12528 GCA_020445785.1 Rhodocyclaceae bacterium | reverse complement strand
GTATCTCGGTGTCGCGGGTCGGTGGTGCAGCCCAGACCAAGCTCATCAAGAAGCTCTCGGGCGGTATTCGTACCGACTTGGCGCAGTATCGGGAACTGGCAGCCTTCGCCCAGTTTGCCTCCGACCTGGACGACGCAACCCGCAAGCAGCTCGAGCGTGGTCGTCGCGTCACGGAACTGATGAAGCAGCCCCAGTACGCACCGCTGTCGATTGCCCAGATGGCCGTTTCGTTGCTGGCGGTGAACCGTGGCTACTTCGACGACGTCGATGTCGACCGGGTGCTGCCGTTCGAGAACGGCCTGCATCAGTTCATCGCCACCAAGGGCTCGGCCCTCATCGACAAGATGATGGAGAAACGCGAACTCGATGCCGACGGCGAAAAGCAACTCATTTCGCTGATCGAAGAGTTCAAGAAGAGCTGGGCCTAAGGCGGGGGGCTGACAATGGCAAGCGGAAAGGAAATCCGTACCAAGATCCGCAGTGTCCAGAACACTCGCAAGATCACCAAGGCCATGGAGATGGTGGCCGCATCCAAAATGCGCAAGGCGCAGGACCGGATGCGGTCCGCCCGCCCCTACGCCGAGAAGATCCGCCGTCTCGCCGCCAACCTGGCAGCTGCCAACCTGACCGACTACCGGCACCCGTTCCTGACGCCTCGCGAAGGTGAAGCGAAGCGAATCGGCGTGATCCTGGTGACCACCGACAAGGGGCTGTGCGGTGGCCTCAATACCAACGTCCAGCGCGTGGTACTCAATGCCATGCAGGACTGGGAGGCCAAGGGCGCGAGCGAGATCTGCGCCACCGCCATCGGCAACAAGGGCCTCGGCTTCATGCAGCGCATGGGTGCCGACGTGATTTCCCAGGCAGTCCATCTGGGCGACACGCCGCATCTGGAGAAGCTGATCGGTCCGGTCAAGGTCATGCTCGACAAGTTTCAGAACGGCGAACTGGATGCGGTGCATATCGCATTCACCCGCTTCATCAACACGATGAAGCAGGAGCCGTCGCTGGAACAACTGCTGCCGCTCTCCGGTGAGCGCCTGGGTACGCCGGAAAGCTCGTGGGACTACCTCTACGAGCCCGAGCCCCAGGTGGTGGTCGACGAAATGCTGGTTCGCTACGTCGAGGCGCTGGTCTATCAGGCGGTGGCCGAGAACATGGCTTCCGAGCAAAGCGCCCGGATGGTGGCGATGAAGGCCGCTTCCGACAACGCCAAGAACGTCATCGGTGAACTCCAGTTGGTCTACAACAAGACCCGTCAGGCCGCGATCACGAAGGAGCTGTCGGAGATCGTCGGCGGTGCCGCTGCGGTGTAACGGATTAAATGAATTGAGGAAATGACGATGAGTCAAGGAACTATCGTTCAATGTGTCGGCGCCGTGGTGGACATCCAGTTCCCGCGCGAGTCGATGCCGAAGGTGTATGACGCGTTGAAGCTCGACGAAGTCGAGGGTTCATTCGCCGAGCCGGGCCTGACCTTCGAAGTCCAGCAGCAGCTGGGTGACGGCGTGGTCCGCACCATTGCCCTGGGCTCGAGCGATGGCTTGCGCCGCGGCATGCCGGTGTCCAACACCGGCGCGCCGATCTCGGTGCCGGTCGGACACGGTACCCTGGGCCGCATCATGGACGTGCTGGGTCGCCCGATCGACGAAGCCGGTCCGATCGATACCGACGAGACCCGTGCCATCCACCAGGCCGCACCGAAGTTCGACGAGCTGTCGCCGTCGGTGGATCTGCTGGAAACCGGCATCAAGGTGATCGACCTGGTCTGCCCGTTCGCCAAGGGCGGTAAGGTTGGCCTGTTCGGCGGCGCCGGCGTCGGCAAGACCGTCAATATGATGGAGTTGATCAACAACATCGCGAAGCAGCACTCGGGTCTGTCGGTGTTCGCCGGTGTGGGTGAGCGTACCCGTGAGGGCAACGACTTCTACCACGAGATGAAGGACTCGAACGTTCTGGACAAGGTGTCCATGGTGTTCGGTCAGATGAACGAGCCCCCGGGCAACCGCCTGCGCGTGGCGCTGACCGGCCTGACCATGGCCGAGCGCTTCCGCGACGAAGGTCGTGACATCCTGTTCTTCGTCGATAACATCTACCGCTACACGCTGGC
>JAGRFZ010000011.1:0-10413 GCA_020445785.1 Rhodocyclaceae bacterium | reverse complement strand
TGGCCGGTACCGAAGTGTCCGCGCTGCTCGGCCGTATGCCTTCCGCGGTGGGTTATCAGCCGACCCTGGCCGAGGAAATGGGCCGTCTGCAGGAGCGGATCACCTCCACCAAGGTGGGTTCGATTACCTCCATCCAGGCCGTGTATGTGCCTGCCGACGACCTGACCGACCCGTCGCCGGCCACGACCTTCCTTCACCTGGACTCCACCGTCGTGCTGTCGCGTGACATCGCCGCGCTGGGTATCTACCCGGCGGTCGATCCGCTCGACTCCACTTCGCGGCAGCTGGATCCGCTGGTCGTCGGTGAGGAGCACTACAACGTCGCTCGTGCCGTACAGCAGACCCTGCAGAAGTACAAGGAACTGCGCGACATCATCGCGATTCTCGGCATGGACGAGCTGTCGCCCGACGACAAGCTGGCCGTGGCCCGCGCCCGCAAGATGCAGCGTTTCCTGTCGCAGCCGTTCCACGTGGCGGAAGTCTTTACCGGTTCCCCCGGCAAGTACGTGTCGCTCAAGGATACGATCAAGGGCTTCAAGATGATCGTCGACGGCGAATGCGACCACCTGCCCGAGCAGGCCTTCTACATGGTCGGTGGCATCGAAGAAGCGATGGAAAAGGCCAAGACCCTCCAGTAATGGATGGTGCGGCCGGTGGCGCCTGTGCGCCACCGGCCAACACGACCGGAGGAAAAAGTTATGGCAATGACGGTACACGTCGATGTGGTGAGTGCGGAAGAGCAGGTCTTCTCGGGCCTCGCCGAGTTCGTCGCCCTGCCTGGCGAGGTGGGCGAACTGGGAATTCTGCCGGGACACATGCCGCTGATCACCCGCATCAAGCCCGGCGCGGTCCGCCTCAAGCTCCCCAATCAGTCCGATGAGGAGTTGATCTTCGTCGCGGGTGGCCTGCTCGAGGTGCAGCCGGGTCTGGTGACGGTTCTGGCCGATACCGCGATCCGTGGCAAGGATCTGGACGAAGCCAAGGCTGCGGATGCCAAGCGGCTGGCCGAAGAGGCGATGCAGAACAAGAGCTCCGAGCTCGACTACGCCCGGGCCCAGGCTGAATTGGCCGAAGCCGTGGCGCAGCTTGCCGCCATCCAGCGTCTGCGCAAGCGCAAGAACTGAGGTCGGCGGCGCGGGTCGCCGCCCCGGCGACCCGCTCGAACAGCAAAGGCGATCCTCTCGGATCGCCTTTTTTTGTTTGCCGTCAGGGCAGACTGCGTTCGAGTCGATCGACCCGCTTTTCGAGCCGCGCCAAGCTGTCTCGCATCCGGCGCAAGCTCCGAGCGCGCTCCGACAGTCGGCTCGTGGGCAGCAGCGCCGTCGTGTCCTCCGCCACGAACTCCCGCAAATTCTCCTCGGCCGCTGCCAAGGCACGTCGGCCCGCCTGCGCAGTGGCGATTCCGGTGCGATGGAGGCGGTGGGCGGCGATGTCGCCCACGAAGCGCGCCAAATCGCCCTCGACATCCCAGCGCAGATTTCGAAAGACAAAGCCCAGCGAATCCGCCAACTCGACCTCGCCCTCGACGCGTGCCGCCCGTACCAGGCCGTCGACACCCTGCGCCAGCGCCAGCGGTGTCGGCGCGGGCATCTCGATCACCACCTGGGGCGCATCCGCGCTCAGGCACTCCGCCAGCAACCCGTCGTTGGCGATCGCCACATCGAGCTTCGCAATGCCGGCAACGACGCGGGCCCGGCTGCCGGCGTGGCGGGCCAGCCGGGTCCGTGCCCACGGCGCGTCATCGAGCAGATGGTTCAGCAGCGCGATTGCCGCGCCGGCCAGCATCGGCCGATCAGCCCTGCTGGATGCCGGCAATGCGCCAGCCGTCTTCACCGGCGACCGGCTTCGACAGATGCCAGATCTCGTTGAACGCAGCCGGCGCCGCCTCCGGCTCTTCCCGCAGCGTACCCGAGAAACGAACGCTGACGACGTAGCTGCCGCTCTGCTCGGAGACGTCGAGCACCTCGGCGTCGAGATCGATGACGTCCGTCTGTTGCGGCTGGTCGCCGCGTTCACGCAACTGCATGGCGATCTCGGCGAACACCTCGGGGGTGGTGAATTCGCGGATGTCCTCGACGTTGCCGGAATCGGACGCTGTCTGCAGGCGAATGAAGTTGAGCTTGGCCTGCCGCTCGAACCCCGCGGTGTCGAAGTCCTCGTGCGCCGCCGACTGGGCCGTGGCCCGCGCCGCCGCTGCGGGCGCAGCGCCCGGGGGCGGTCCGCCGTGCATGCTGCGCTGGCTGGTACCGGGTGAGCCGGCTCCGGCGTAGCCGAGGCCGCCCTGCGTGCTGGCCCCTTGGCTTCTGGACCGGAAGAAGCGGAACAAGGCGAAGGCCGCGGCGATCAGCAGGGCCAGCATGACGAGAGAGGCGAACTCCTCGCCGAGACCCAGGTGGGACAGCAGCGCGGCGATGCCGAGGCCGGCCGCCAGGCCCGCCAGCGGTCCGAGCCAGGAACGCTTCTGCGGTGTCTGTCCGGCAGCGGCCGGCGTCTTGCCCGCTGTGGCCGGCGCCGTCGTCGGTGCCGTCGGCTTCTTGAAGATGCCCGAGTCGCGCTGCATGCCGAACGAGCGACCACCGCCGAAGCGTCGTGCCTCCGCGTCGGGAATGTTCATGGCGAAAGTGACGAACACGGTAAACAGGGCGAGCAGAACTCTCTTCATGGGAACTTGCATCCTTTGTGGGTCGGGATCCGTCGGTTCAGACGCGGTAGCCGCGGTGCAATGCCACGACACCGCCCGCCAGATTGAAGTATTCGACGCGGGAGAGGCCACATCGTTCCATCATCTGCGCCAGCGTCTCCTGGTCCGGGTGCATGCGGATCGATTCGGCGAGATAGCGATAGCTGTCGGAATCGTTTGCGACGCGCTGGCCGAGCCACGGCAGCACCTTGAAGGAGTAGAAATCGTAGGCCGGCGTCAACGGCTTCCAGACCTTCGAGAACTCCAGCACGAGAAGCCGGCCGCCGGGTCGCAGCACGCGCCGCATCTCCTCCAGCGCCCGGTCCTTGTGCGTCATGTTGCGCAGACCGAAGGCCACCGTCACGCAGTCGAACCAGGCATCCGGAAACGGCAGGTGTTCGGCGTCGCATTGGGCCACCGGCAGTGGATGACCGTGGTCGGTGACCCGATCGCGGCCGCGGCCCAGCATGGCCCGATTGATGTCGGTCAGCCAGACCTGCCCGCTCTTCCCGACCTTGCGGGCGAAGGCCAGGGACAGGTCGGCGGTGCCGCCGGCCACGTCCAACACCCGCTCGCCTTCGCGCACGCCGGAGATCTGGATCGTGAACGCCTTCCACAGCCGGTGCAGGCCCAGCGACATCAGGTCGTTCATAATGTCGTAATTGTCGGCCACCGAACTGAATACGCCGGCCACGCGCCGGGCCTTCTGGTCTTCGGCGACGGATTCGAAGCCGAAGTCGGTCTGTTTCTCGCTCATGTCAGTGGTGACCGCCGCAGCCGCCGCCGGACGCCGTCGGCTTGGGGTTCGCATCCGCCTCGCGGCTGGCGCCGGCCGCCTCGATGCGCGCCAGGTATTCCTGCCACAATTCGTCGCGGCGCTGTCCCAGCATGTAGAGGTAGTCCCAGGAATACAGGCCGCTGTCGTGACCATCGCTGAAGACCGGCTTGATCGCGTAGTTGCCGACCGGCTCGACCTGGGCGATATGGACGTCGCGTTTGCCGACCTGCAACACCTCCTGGCCGGGGCCATGGCCGCGCACCTCGGCGGAAGGAGAGAACACGCGCAGGAATTCGTAGGGCAGTTCGAAATGGGCGCCGTCGTCGAAGCTGAGTTCCATCACCCGCGATCCCTGGTGGAGCTTGATCTCGGTCGGCGTCGGGGTGTTTTCGTCGAGACCGGCCATCGGACTCTCCTGTGACACGTAGCCGGTCATGATAACCGAAACGGGCGACCCGGCCGTCGCCTGCCGGAAGGCGAGCGCGTCGATGCCGGTGAGGGGCTCGCCGGGTGTCATCAAATCGTCAACAAGCTGCAATAGACTGCCGGACAACACAGGAGAGAGTCTTGTCCGCCACCATTCTGATCGTCGAGGACGAACCCGCCATCCAGGAATTGCTGAGTGCCACCTTGAGCCGCGCCGGTCACCATGTGATTCGTGCCGACGATGGGGAGCACGCCCTGCGCCTGCTCAATGAAGCGCTGCCCGATCTGGTGCTGCTCGACTGGATGCTGCCCGGGCGCCCGGGCATCGACATCGCGCGGCGGCTGCGCGCGGAAGAGCGCACCCGTGCCATACCGATCATCATGCTGACCGCCCGTGGCGAGGAGCAGGACAAGGTCAGTGGCCTCGAGGTCGGCGCCGACGACTACATCACCAAGCCCTTCAGCCCGCGCGAGCTGGTTGCTCGGATCAAGGCCGTGCTGCGTCGTCGCGCACCCCAGGCAACCGACGATCCGGTCGAACTGGCCGGCCTCCGGCTCGATCCCGCGACCCACCGGGTGACCGCCGAGGATCGGGCCCTCAGCCTCGGTCCGACCGAGTTTCGCCTGCTGCGCTTCCTGATGCACAACCCCGAACGGGTCCATTCCCGGGCGCAGTTGCTGGACCGGGTCTGGGGCGATCACGTGTTCGTGGAGGAACGTACCGTCGATGTCCATATCCGGCGCCTGCGCAGCGCGCTCGAGGCGAGCGGCCACGACCGCCTGATCCAGACCGTGCGAGGTGCCGGCTACCGACTCTCGGTGCAGACCGGGCCGCAATCCGGCGTGGGATAATTCCCACCCGTCCTTTGCTTTGCGCCGATGCTTCGACCGACCCGCCAGATCCGACTGCGAGCCTTGACGGAGATCGCCCTGTGGCTCCTGCCCGGCGCGCTGATCGCCGTGCTCGGCGATGCCGCCTGGGGGCTGGCGGCGATGCTCGCCGGCGCACTCTACCAACTCTTCCGGCATGTCGCCGCGATCGACTCGTTGGTGGTCTGGGCGCGCTCGCCGCTGGGCACGCCGGTGCCGGTCGCCAGTGGCGTCTGGGATCTGATCTTTTCGGAGATCAATCGCCGCTCGCGGTTGATGAAGGATCAACGCGAACGCCTGTCGATGGCGCTCGATCGCTTCGTCGAGGCCGGCCGGGCAATGCCGGACGGGGTCATCTACATGGGCCCCGGCAACGTCATCGACTGGGCCAATCCCCGTGCGGAAGAGCACTTCGGCATCGTCGCCGCGCGCGATGCCGACGCCGCGCTGACCAATCTCGTGCGAGATCCGGATTTCGTCACCTACCTCGAGGCGGGCGACTTCACCGAGCCCTTGATCATGACGCCGCTGCGCCAGCCGGGGCTGACCCTGATGGTGCAACTGGTCCCCTATGCGGAATCCCGCTGCATGTTGCTCTCGCGTGACATTTCACACCTCGAGCGCCTGGAGACGATGCGTCGGGACTTCGTCGCGAACGTCTCCCACGAGCTGCGCACGCCGCTCACCGTGGTGCTCGGCTTCATCGAAACCCTGGCGGACGACGACGAAGGCTTGTCGGCACGGGACCGGCTGCACTACCTTGCGCTGGCGCGGGAGCAGGCGGAGCGCATGCATCGCCTGATCCTCGATCTGCTCGTACTCTCGGCACTGGAGACGGGGGCGCCCTTGCCGGCCGAAGAACAGGTGGATGTGCCCGCCCTGCTGGACCGGGTGCTGCGGGAGGGCATCGCCCTGTCCGCCGGCCGCCATCGCCTGACGCTGGAGATCGAAGGCCCGCACTGGATGCGCGGATCCACCAAGGAACTGCACAGCGCCTTTGCCAACCTGGTCAGCAATGCGATCCGCTACAGCGAGGCCGGCGGGGCGATCCGCCTGGCCTGGCGAAGCGTGGGCGGCGATGTCGCGTTCTCCGTGCGGGACCAGGGAGAGGGCATCGACGCGCGCCATCTTCCCCGGCTGACCGAACGCTTCTATCGTGTCGACCGCGGCCGCTCGCGCGAATCGGGGGGTACCGGGCTCGGCCTGGCAATCGTCAAGCACGTGCTGGGTCGCCATCAGGGGCGGCTCGAGATCGAGAGCGCGCTCGGTACCGGAAGCACATTCCGCGCGATATTGCCGGCCCGGCGTGTGATCAGACCGGCGTCTGACGAAGCGGCTTGACGACCACCTGATCGAAGTTGGAGCCGTCGCCCATCATCGACGCCAGCCGGACCTGGGTCGCCCGTTCGGCATGCAATTCGATGATGCGCTCGGGCTGGTACCAGCCGCCGGGCAAAACCACCGAAGCGTCGGCCTTGAGCGCCGGCACGGCCGGCAACAGGAAGCACGCCTGATACGGATCGTGGCTGCTCGCGCGCGCGTTGAGGGTGCGCGCGGCGGCGACCGAGGGCACGCCCGGCAGCACGCTGACCCCCGCTTCGAGCGTGCCGTCCTCGCGGTACATCAGCCAACTGATGCGCGCCAGCAGCACGGCTTCGCCGTCGGGTGGCCGGATCCCGACCAGTTGGTGGTGATCGAGGCGCAGGCCTGCCGGACGGCAGCGCAGCCGGAAGCCGCCGACCGATTGGTCGAGCACGTCCCAGGTGGTGCCGGCAAGCCCGAGCCGGGCGGCCTCCTCGCGGATCTTGTCGACGCTCATCGGCACTTCCGGCGCGCGCTCGCCGAAGGTCAGCACGTTCATGTCGGTGGTCACGCTGGAGATCGTGCGCGACGACGGCGGCATGAAGCGCCGGCCCTCGATGTGGAACGCGATGGCGTTCCAGTCCGCGATCATCTCGAGGCTTCCCTGCGCGCCACGGCGAGAGAACTTGCGGCCCGCCGAGGCCAGCCCCCAGGGTCGGTAGAGCAGTACCAGCAGACGCCCGCCGGCGAGCGCCGGGCAGTCCTCGCCGAGCCCCAGCGAAGCCGGCGAGACGCCCTGCTTGAGCTGTGACACCACCGCCTGAATATGGCTGGCGAGGCGGGTGCCGTCGAAATGCCGCAAGCTGTCACTGTTCTTGAGGACGCCTGCGGGGCGCACGCCGTGATCCGCGCCGAGGTCCACCCCGTAGCGCAGCGGCACCTCGTTGGCGTCGCCGCTGCGCCGCTTGAGGGCACAGTAGGGGGCGAAGCGCTGGGCCCAGCGAATGATCCAGCCCAGTTCGCGCTGGGTGCGGCCAAAGGGGTTGGCCAGATCGGTAAGCAGGATCGAGACGAAGCATTCGCTGCTGCTCTGGGCGCGCCAGACTTCGTTGAGCGGGTCGCTGACCCGCGAGCGGGCAACTTCGTGTCGCTCGGCGGCTGCAAAGGCCGCGTGGAGATCGGTCCATGCACCGGCCGGCAGGGCGCGGCGCGCACGGAAGTACTCGAGAATGACCTGGCCGAGCGAGTAGAGCTGGCGCTGAAACAGCAGCGGCATGTTTTCCGCCAGGCTGCCATTGACGGTGTCCGCGAGGATGATCCGGGTATAAGACCGGGCAAGTTCGCGCCACAGCGTGACGACGCTTTCCATGATCGCGTTCTCGCGGCTCTGGGGCGGCAACGGATGGGCGGCATAGCGCCGGCCGAGTTCGGTCTGGGCGTCGACGATCAGCGGGCGGGCCGTCTCCAGCACTTCCAGGTGCTGGTTGGGCGCCGGCGGATAGGTGCGCAGCGTGGTGACGATCCGCGTCAACTCGGCGTGGGTCTCGTCCACATTGGTCTGTCGAAGCCTGCCCAGCAATTCGAGGCAGGCTGCAGGGTTGCGGTAGTCCATCGGCTGGCCTGTCGTCGTCCCAAAAATGCCAATCGTTCAGCGCGCCAGAATCCGGCCCGCGGCCTTGCGCAGGGCCTCGGCAAGCGCTTCGTCGCTCTTGTGCGCACCGCGCGGCAATCGCGATTCGCGCTGCGGCGTGCCCCAGACCGGCTGCGGAAAGTGGCGGTCGCTGCGAAAGCGCGCAATCACGTGCCAATGCAGGTGCGGCACCATGTTGCCGAAGCTGGCGAGATTGATCTTGTCCGGGCGGATGCACTCGCGCAGGGCTTCCTCGCAGGCCAAAACCATCTCCATCACGTGCTGGCGCTCTCGCGGGCTCAGATCGGACATCTCGGCCACATGGCCGGTCCAGATCACGCGCAGATAACCCGGGTAGTCTTCGTCCTCCACGCGTATGACGCGAAGATAGGCATCCTGCCACAAAACGCGCTCGTCGTCGGGTTTGCAGAGTGGGCAATAGTGCGTCGTCGTCAGCATCTCATCGTTCCCCTCCCGGTCTTACGCCCCTGGCGCTCAACGCCGGATTTCGCCGCCGGTGCTCGCCAGGCGTGCGAGGATGCGCGTCATGCGGCGCCGATTGACGCCGAAATCGTAATAGCCGCTGCAGGCGCCGCTGCGATAGTCGATACTACCGTTCCCGCGCCGGACGAACACGGCTTCATCGACGAAATCGAGCAGGCGGGAACGAAAGCTTGCAATCAGGACGCGGTCGCTGCGCAATTCGATGCGGCTGCGGGGTTCGGCGAGCGCCGCGTCCGCGATCTCGGCCAGCGACGGGGCCTGGCCACTGTCGGCCGCGATCGTTCCCCGGACACAGTTCGGGCGGTCCGGGCAGGGCGGGGGCGCGTCGGCGTCGCCGCCGACCTCCCAGCCGGCACAGGAGCGATAGGTCTCAGCCATCGCAGCGGCCGCGTTGAGTGCGACCGCCACGCTCACCAGGCATGGCGCGAGGCGTCGTCGCAAGGGGCCAACCTATTGCTGTCCCACGCCGGGGATGTTCTTGAGCATCTCCGGCAGGTTGATGTTGCCGACGCCGGGCAGTTGCATCTGGGCCGAGCCAGGCTTCTGCCCGGGCGGGCAGGGACCCGACCAGCGCGCGTCGATCTGCATGCGGGCTTCCTGCATGCCGTGCTGGGGCGGGTCGAAGCGGGTCACGACTTCGCCCGTGTAATGGGATTCGTAGGCGCCGGAGAACTCGCCCCGCGTACTGGCGGTGCCGCCATTGACGCGACAGGCGGTTTCGATCGTCGTGTGTGCGCCCTCGCGCGTGATCCGCGGTGGGTCGCAATCGCCCTGCTGTCGAGTGGCCTGGGCCAACAGATCGGCATCGGTGCTTTCGTCGATGCACTGGCGCATCACCATCTGCTGGCCGCCGAGCACCGACATCGTGGTCTTGATCTCCCACAGCCCTGGCTTGCGTTTGGGCAGCTCCTCGGCGAGTACGAGGGCGGGCAGCAACAGCGCCAATCCCGCGGCGGATGAACGCAACAACATGTGGGGTCTCCGGGCTGTTCGAATGCGGCCATGCTAGCAGCAGCGGCCGACGGTCGCGTCGGGGTGTGTTTCAGTTCGTCAGCTTGCGTCGCAGCAACTCGTTGACCTGGGTCGGGTTGGCCTTGCCGCGGCTGGCCTTCATGACCTGGCCGACCAGTGCGTTGAGCGCCTTCTCCTTGCCCGCACGAAACTCGTCGACCGACTTCTGGTTGGCCGCCAGCACGTCGTCCACCAGCGCCTCGATGGCGCCGACGTCGGTGACCTGCTTCAGTCCCTTGGCTTCGATGACAGCGTCGGCACTGTCGCCCTCGCCGTTCCATAGGGCATCGAACACCTTCTTGCCGATGTTGTTGGAGATCGTGTTGTCGGCAATCCGGCGGACCAGACCGGCCAGTTGCGACGGCGCGAGCGGTGCCTCGCCGACCTCGATCTCGGCCTTGTTCAGACGCGCCGAGAATTCCCCCATGATCCAGTTGGCACACGGCTTCGCGAGCGCCGTGCCGGCGGCATCGACAGTGTCCAGGTAAAACCGGGCCAGCTCCCGCGAAGAGGTCAGGGTGAGTGCGTCGTAGGGGCTCAGGCCATGGCTTTGCTGGAGGCGCTGGGCCAGTTCCGCCGGCAGCTCCGGTAGCGACGAGCGCACCGTGGCGATCCAGTCGCTGTCGATCGCGAGCGGCAGCAAATCCGGATCTGGGAAGTAGCGGTAGTCGTGGGCGTCTTCCTTGCTGCGCATCATCCGGGTTTCGCCGCTGTCGGGATCGAACAGCACCGTCGCCTGCTGCACGCGGCCGCCGTCCTCGAGCAGCTCGATCTGCCACTGGACTTCGTAGTCGATGGCCTGCTGCAGGAATCGGAAGGAGTTGAGGTTCTTGATCTCGCGCCGCGTGCCCAAGGCCTGCGTACCGCGGCGGCGCACGGAGACATTGGCGTCGCAACGGAAGGAGCCCTCCTGCATGTTGCCGTCGCAGATGTCGATCCAGCGCACCAAGGTGTGCAGGGTCTTGGCATAGGCCACGGCCTCGGCCGAGGAACGCATGTCCGGCTCCGAGACGATCTCCAGCAGCGGCGTGCCCGCGCGGTTGAGATCGATGCCGCTCATGCCGTGGAAATCCTCGTGCAGGCTCTTACCGGCATCCTCCTCGAGGTGGGCGCGAGTCAGCCGAACCGACTTGTCGTAGGCATCGTCGCCGTCGCCGACGCGAATCGCGATCTCGCCGCCGACGACGACCGGCAGTTCGTACTGGCTGATCT
>JAGRFZ010000076.1 GCA_020445785.1 Rhodocyclaceae bacterium | reverse complement strand
CGCGCTCGTTGATGAAGCGGCTCTGGGGGTCGTCCACCGCCTCGTGGGGCCAGCTGGAAATGCAGTAGTAGTTGAGCGCAGGGCGGCAGGAGGCGCAGCCGTTCGGGGTCTTCCAATCGAGGAAATCGATCGCCTGTTGCACCGAAAGCAGCTTGTGCTCGCGGATCGCCTTGCGCACCTCGCCGTGGGATCGGTCGGTACAGGCGCACACCGCCTTGTCGTTGGAGTCGGCAGGCTCGTAGGCGCCGCCGACGGTGGAGGCGAGGATCTGCTCGACCAGGCCGGTGCACGATCCGCAGGAACTCGACGCCTTGGTGTGCTTGCGCACATCGTCGAGGGAGAATAGGCCCTTTTCCTTGATCGCCTTGACGATGGTGCCCTTGCACACGCCGTTGCAGCCACACACTTCGGCGTCGTCGGGCATGCTCGCCGCGAGGTCGTTGCCCTTGTGGCCGGTGTCGCCCAGGTGGCTGTTGCCGAACAGCAGGTGGTCGCGGATCTCGGCGACGTTCTGGCGGTCCTTCAGCATCTGGAAATACCAGGCGCCGTCCTTGGTGTCGCCGTACATCACCGCGCCGACGATCGCGTCGTTCTTGAGTACCACCCGCTTATAGACGCCGGCGCCGGGATCGTGCAGCACGATGTCCTCGGTGCCTTCCCCGCCTGAAAAATCGCCGGCCGAGAAGACGTCGATGCCGGTCACCTTGAGCTTGGTCGAGGTCACGGAGCCGCGATACAGGCCGATGCCGAACATCGCCAGATGGTTGGCGCAGACCTTGGCCTGCTCGAACAGCGGCGCCACCAGGCCATAGGCGATGCCCCGGTGACTGGCACATTCACCGACCGCGTAGATGCGCGGGTCGAAGGTCTGCATCGTGTCGTTGACGACGATGCCGCGCTCGCAATGCAGACCAGCCGACTCGGCCAGCCCGGTGTTGGGGCGGATGCCGGCGGCCATCACCACCAGATCGGCCGGGATGGTGCTGCCGTCCTTGAACTTGACGCCCGCCACGCGGCCCGATTCGCCGGCCACCAACTCTGCCGTATGGGCCGGCAGGATGAACTTCAGCCCCTTGTCCTCGAGCGACTTCTGCAGCATGTCGGCGGCGGTCTTGTCGAGCTGGCGTTCCATGATCCAGTCGCCGATATGGACGACGGTGACGTCCATGCCGCGGAGCTTGAGCCCGTTGGCGGCCTCCAGGCCGAGCAGGCCGGCGCCGATCACCACCGCATGCTTGTGCTCGGCGGCCGCAGCGATCATCGCGTCGGTGTCGGCGATATCGCGGTAGCCGATGACGCCGGGCAGGTCCTTGCCCGGGATCGGCAGGATGAACGGGTTCGAGCCGGTCGCCAGCAGCAGGCGGTCGTACTCGCGCTCGGTGCCGTCCTCGGCGATGACCTTGCGGGCCCGGCGATCGATGCGGGCGATGCGGTTGCCCAGGTGGAGTTCGATGCCGTTGTCGATGTACCACTGGCGATCGTTCAGGATGATGTCCTGGATCGTCATCTCGCCGGCGAGCACCGGCGACAGCAGAATTCGGTTGTAGTTGGGGTGGGGCTCGGCGCCGAACACCGTGACTTCGTACAAGTCCGGCGACAGCTTGAGCAGTTCTTCCAGCGTGCGCATGCCTGCCATGCCGTTGCCAACCATGACCAACTTGAGCTTTCGCATATTGAATCCCTCGCAACAGAGACCGGAAGCGAGTCCCGGTCGTCGATTCATGCCGCGGCAGGGATCGTCGTCGATCCTGGTGGTGTCGAGCTACGTTGCCCGACGCCGAACTGCGCCAGCGAAAATTTCGCTTGTCACCGTGGGCGGGCGCTCGTTGCCCGGCCAACCGTGGTTCCGATAGGGTCTAAGCAGCATGTGTGCCAACTGCGCCGACCGTCCAGGTTGCAGACATTCCGCGGGGAATCGGGAATGTGCGGGTGGGCCGTCCATACTGCGACGCACCATTTCGGGGAGCTGTGCCCCAAATTGCAGCGTAGGGCTAGCCGGCCCGGGTCGCGAGCCGCTTCAATTCCGGTAGGCACGAACCGCAGTTGGTGCCGCAGCCGGTACGCTGCTGCAGTGCATCCAGCGTCTCGCCTTGCGCCATTGCCGCCAGGATCTCGCCTTCGGCGACGTCGAAGCAGTTGCAGATCACCTTGCCCCGGGCTGCCTGACCAGCCGGCGGCTGGGTCAGCGGGGCGAACAACCAGGGTCGCAGCTCACCGGCCGGCCGGCCGGCAGTGATCACGTCCGCCAGCCATTCCGCCGCCCGGGTCTCGCCGGCGAGGCGGATCGCCCCCAGGGTTTCGCCGTGCAGCCGGGCGCGCTTGGCCACCTGGCGGCGACTGTCCTGGTAGCGCAGCACGAGCTCGTCTCGATCGAGGCCGATCGCTTCGTCGAGTTCGGCCAGCGCGGCTTCGCCGAGGGCCGCGCCGAACAGTTTCAGCACCACCACCGCCTCGTCGCGTCCCGCCAGCGTCAGACTGGCGTAGGGCTGCCCCGACAGCAGGGGGCGCAGGCGGGCGAGGGTGGCCAGCGCGCTGGCCTGCTCGTCGCCGGCGCGATACATCGCGACCACCGCCGGGCCGCTCGCCAGGCGCTCGACCTGGATGGTCGCGTGCTTGAGTTCCGGCTGCTGCGAGATCGGATCGTAGGTGCTGTCGGTCAGCGCATTGATGCCGAGACCGCCCATCGCGTTCGCGCCCCAGTGCATCGGCGCGAAGCACTGCCCGGGGCGCACCGTCGTGGTCGCGAGCACCTTCAGGGCGGCCTGGCCGCGACGCGACTTGATGCGCACCAGATCGCCGTCCTCGAGGCCGCGGCGGGCGAGATCGTCCGGATGCATGTGCAGCAGCGGCTCCGGCTCGTGGCTGTACAGGCGTGCCACCTGGCCGGTGCGGCTCATGCCGTGCCATTGGTCACGCAATCGGCCGGTGAGCAGATGAAGCGGATAACGGCTGTTGGTGGCTTCCGCAGTGACCTGATGCTCGCAGACCACGAAACGGGCCCGGCCGCTGGGGGTCGGGAAGCGTCCGTTCTCGTAGAGCCGCGCCTGACCGGCGATTGCGCCGGCGGGAAAGGGCCATTGCTGGGGGCCTTGGCGCTCGAGCAGGTCATAGCTCAGGCCACCGATGTCGAGGTCGCGTCCGGCGGTGGTGTCGCGGTGCTCGTTCCAGACCGCTTCGGGGCCGTCGTAGGGAAACAGCCGGGCGGCCTCGTCGCCACGCCCGAGGGCGGCGCCCAGGCGGCGGGCGAAGTCGACACCGATCGCCCAGTCGGCACGCGCCTCGCCCGGTGCCGGCACGGCCGCCCGCACCCGCGTGATTCGCCGCTCGGAGTTGGTGACGGTGCCTTCCTTTTCGCCCCAGGTGCTGGCCGGCAGCAGCAGATCGGCGAAGCCGCAGGTTTCGGTGCCGGCGAAGGCTTCCTGAACGACGACGAATTCCGCTTTGGCGAGGGCGCGATGCACCAGACCCTGGTCGGGCATCGACTGGGCGGGGTTGGTGCACGCGATCCACACGGCCTTGATCTCACCGCTGTCCAGCGCCTTGAACAGATCCACTGCGCTGCGTCCGGGCTCCGCCGGCACCGAATCGACGCCCCACAGGGCCGCGACCTCGGCGCGGTCCTCGGCGGCGGACATGTCCCGGTGGCCGGACAGCAGATTGGCCAAGCCGCCGACCTCGCGCCCGCCCATGGCATTGGGTTGCCCGGTCAGCGACAGCGGACCGGCGCCGGGGCGGCCGATCTGGGCGGTGGCCAGATGCAGGTTGATCAGTGCGGCGTTGTTGTGGCTGCCGAATCGATACTGGTTCAGTCCCTGGCAATACATCGACAAGGTGGCATTCGCAGTGGCGAACCACTCCGCTGCCCGCTCGATGTCCTTTGCCGGGATGCCGCAGATGCTCGCGGCCATGGCCGGCGTGTACTCGCGCACGACCCGCTTGACTGCATCGAAGCCTTCGGTATGGGCCCCGATGTAGGTCCGGTCGACCCAGCCTTCCCAGAGCATCAGGTGCAGCATCGCGTTGTAGAGGGCGATGTCGGTGCCGGGGAGGATCGCCAGGTGGAGGTCGGCTGCCTCGGCGGTGTCCGTACGTCGCGGGTCGACCACCACCAGCTTCATCTCGGGCCGCGCGGCCCGGGCGTCTTCGATGCGGCGAAAGACGATCGGGTGCGCGAAGGCGGTATTGCTGCCGGCGATGAACAGACAGTCGGTGTGATCGATGTCCTCGTAGCAGGCAGGTGGCGCGTCCATGCCGAGCGAGAGCTTGTAGCCGGCCACCGCGCTCGACATGCACAGGCGCGAGTTGGTGTCGATGTTGTTGGTCCCGACAAGGCCTTTGGCGAGCTTGTTGAAGACGTAGTAGTCCTCGGTCAGCCATTGGCCCGCACCATAGAAGGCGACCGCATCGGCACCGTGGGCGTCGATGATGGCGGCGAAGCGCTGGGCCGCGTGATCGAGTGCCTGCTCCCACGAGATTCGCTTGCGGGGTTCGGCGCGGCTCGTCCGCAATTCCGGGTGAAGCGCGCGGGCCTGCAGGACTTCGTCAACTGCGGTCAGGTGCAGCGTCGCGCCCTTGGTGCACAGCCGGCCGAAGTTGGCCGGGTGGTCGGGATCGCCCCGCACGCCGGTGATGCGGCCGTCGTCGTGTTCGATGATGACGCCGCAACCGACGCCGCAGTAACAACAGGTGGATCGGGTTTCGGACATATCGGCTTGCTCCGTTCGGTCTTGGCCCCGAGCAAGCGACATGCCAAGGGCCGGAACGGACGCTGCCGGTCGAGAAGGGTCCCGGGTGGATCGAATCCGGATGTTTGCCGCACCATTGCGGTGCAGCATGCCCAGTCATGGGGCCATCTGCGCCCGGTGATCGCGTGCTGGTCGCCGTGCGAAAGGGTGTCGGCAGAAAGACGATCGCGGCCGAATCCGGCCGCCGTGTGCTAGATCTCCTGCCAGGCGAGCGGGCCGACCGGGTTCGCCGCCGCCATCAGCGTGAGCGGCGCGAACGCCAGCGAGGCACAGTCCCGATAGAAAGCCAGCACCTGCACCGGTGCCTTCGGAAACCGGGTTTCGACACGGGTGTCGACGAGTTCCAGCATGCGCCGAGAGAATTCGACGCTGGCGGCTACGTTGAGCCTGAACAGGTCCTGCTGCATTTCGCACAGGCTCAGCAGCGGGGTCAGGGCCATTCGGTGAATGTTCTCGTCGGTGCCGTTCATGGGCTCGCTCATCGTCGCCTCCTATGCTGCATGGCCGGACACGGATGATCCGTGCCCGGTGTCCCGTCCACTGTACGCAAGTCCCGTGCAAATTGCTGCCCCTGTTCTTCCCGGCATCGGCTGGCACGGGTAAAATCCGGCCACCGCATCTGCGGACTTCGCTCCCCGGAGCCGCCGAGACGGCGTCGCTGCGGGACCCTGACGACCCCGGACGCAAGGGACCCCCGCCAGCACCTCGGCGGGCCTGATAGGGCAGTTTTCATGGGGCATTTGAGCCGCATCGCTTCGAAGTATTCGCTGCGCCAGGTATTGACCGCGCCCTACGTCGTGCTCGTGCTGGTGCTGACTCTGGCGCTCGGCGCAATGTCCTATTTCGCGGGTAGCCGTGCGGTGGACGCGGTCTCCGTGACCCACTTGCGCGAGATCGTCGGGCGCATCGCCCAGGCCGTCGATCGCCACATCGTCGGGTCCGCGGCCGTGCTGGAGGCGGCGTTTCCCGAAGGAGTGCATGCGCCCGAGTCGCTGACTTCGGAACTCGACGAATTGCGCACCCGATTCTGGATCGCCACTTCGTTGCATCGCGATCCCAACAACTACGTCTATTTCGGCAACCAGCAAGGCCAGTTCATCGGCCTGTACCGACATTCGGAGCACGAGGCGGAGCTTCGCTTCAAGGAGGCTGCGGGTGATACCCGGACGATCTTTCGCTTCATCGGGATCGATGGCTACCTCGACTTCAGTGCACGGGAAAAGCGGGTCTACAATCCGCGTGAACGGCCGTGGTATCTGGCCGGCCAGACCGCGCCGAGTCACACCTGGACCGAGGTGTACATCGATTTCACGACCTTCGAACTGGTCGCCACCCGGGCGCGGCGAGTGCTCGACAAGGACGGTGCATTCGCCGGTGTCGTCGCGACCGACGTCTCGCTGAAGGATCTGAACGAGTTCGTCGGGAGCCTGAAGATCTCCGAGAACGGTCTCGCCTTCATCATCGAGCCCGATGGTCTGCTGATCGCGTCCACGGTCGGCGAGAACGTGCGGGGGCTGGCCGACGGAGATTCGGCGCGGGTCAACGCCGCGGACAGCGAGAACCCACTGGTGCGGAGGGCCTACGAGGTCATCCGCGAGGCGGGCGCGGCGAGCCGCGGCAAGTTCGATGGTCCGGTGGCCCGCACCCTGCAAGGCCCGCTCGGGGACGCCGTGTATATCGCGTTCGATCGGATCAAGGACGACGCCGGGCTCGACTGGATCACCGCGGTGGTGGTGCCCCGCAGCGACTTCATGCATGGCGTCAGCGACAATCTGCTGCTGGTCGCTGCCGCGGGTTTGACCGCGGCGGCCCTGGCGCTGGTGATCGGCATGCGGGTGATGGAATGGGTGGCGAAGGACCTGCGTCGGGTTGCAGACGCCGCACGCCGGCTGGGTGACGGCGAGAGCCTGCCGCCACTCGGCATCGATCGTCAGGACGAAATCGGCGATCTCGCCCGCAGCTTCGAGGTGATGCAGTATCGACTGCGAACGGATCGGCTGACCGGTCTGGCCAATCGCGAAACCTTCACCCGCGAACTCGAGCGGCGCATCGCACGACGCCAGGCGAGCGGGCGCAAGGGCGACGGATTTGCCGTGCTGTTCGTCGATCTCAACCACTTCAAGCAAGTCAACGATGCGCTGGGGCACGACGCGGGGGATCATGTGCTGGTGGAAGTCGCCCAGCGCATCGCCGGCCAGGTCCGGAGTGGCGACCTGGTGGCGCGCTATGCCGGTGACGAATTCGTCGTCCTGCTCGATTCGGTCGACACGGACGACGAAGTGCAACGGGTGCGGGCGGAGATCGAAGCGGCATTGTCCGCGCCCTACGTCGGCGATCGCGAGGTCACCCTGAGCCGCATCGGCTTCGGCGGCGCGGTCGGGATGGCCCTCTATCCGCGCGACGGAACCGCGGCCGACGAACTCGTGCGTCGTGCCGATCGCGAGATGTACGATCGCAAGTTCGCGTCGCGCCCGAGCGCTGCGGGGCGATCGGCCCTGCGCTGAGGCGGAGCGGCAGCCCTTGCGGCTGCGATCAGTGGGTGGTCAGAAAGCATTCGCTGCCGGCTTGCCCCGGTTCGCGACGCTCGAGCACGATCGCGTGGCGGCGCCCGTTGGGGGCCTGCGTCGAGGGCGGATGGTAGCGGGCCCCGGTGTGTTCCGCGGCCAGATCCCCGTTCATCCAGGTCAGCCGGCCGGAGGCCGCGTCGAATGCGTAGCGGGCAGGTGGGCCGCCCTGGAACAGGTACTGGCCGTCATCGATGAGATCGAACCAGGCAGTGACCTGGTAGTTGGGTGGCTGGTAGCAGCGGTAGCGGCCGCTCGGCGGTCCCTCGGCGGTCGCGGCGAGCGGCAACCCCAGGGCGAGCAAAGCGGTCAGGCTTCGAAGGTGGCACAGTTCCATGTCGCGTGTCCGGCGTGGTGCTGGCGAAGCTTACTATGCCGTCGGCGGCGGGAGAAACCGGCGTAAACGGCGAGCGCGCTGTCGCCGGTCCGCCGCTAGCTCGGCCGGAACGTCGCCGGCCGGCCGAGATCGTCGGTGCGCTCAGCCGCAGCGGGGCGCGAGGAGACCAGGCGTCGGGGATGCGTCCCGGGGCGGAAAGAAAGGCGGTAGGAGACGACCGGTGCGGCGGTCGTCACGAGAGGCGCCGCGCCGGTGGCCGGGACCGAGAGGCTCGAGCCGACACGCGATCTGCTTCCCCGCCCCACGGCGGGAAAGATCTAGCCGAGGATCTCGGAAATGTTCTCGCGGATCTCGAGGTCGGATTCGAATTCCATCAGGTCGCTACCGAGCGCGTCGCGGGCCGAGACGATGCCCACCGGGCGTCCCTCCTCGACCACCGGAACGTGGCGGTAGCCGTTTTCGTACATCAGGTGCAGTGCGTTGCGGAACGGCTTGTCGCCGTCGATGGTCTGCGGATTCGGGGTCATCACCTCGGACAACGTGACCGCTGCCGGATCGGCGCCGGCCGCCAGCACGCGATAGAGGGCATCGCGCTCGGTGAAGATGCCGACCAACTGGTCACCTTCGACCACCAGCATCGCACCGATGCTTTGCTCCTTCATCCGTTCGGCCGCGGACAGTACGGTGTCGGTCGGTTTGGCGGTGATGACGGACTGGCCTTCGACGATCTCGGAAATGGCGCGGTGCATGGTGGTCTCTCCTCTGTCCGGGCGGGTTGTAACCGCAGATGATATGCCCAGCAGGAGTCCAGCCGCCACCGTATGGTCGCCTTGCCGATGCAACGCCGCATCTCGCACCGGGAAGTTCGGATTGGCCGTGACTGGAGCGCTCAGCACAGTTCGGCCGGGAGCACGGCACGCAGTACGACCTCGGTCCGGTGATCGCGGATCCGGCTGCGAAACCACCACAAGGCGCCCTTCTTGACCGACCAGCCCGACGGCTCGCCCGTAAGCAGCAGTGCGGCGAGCTCTCCCAGCGTGGGCTGGTGGCCGACGATCAAGACCGCACCCGTGCCGTGGGGCCAGCCGGCCGCGGCCATGAGGTCGGCGGCCGACGCGGCGGTGCCGAGGCGCTCATCGACGCGATAGTCACGGGTCAGTGCGTCCGCGGTCATGCGCGTGCGCAGGGCGGGGCTCGCGATCACCTGCAACGCGTCCGGTTGGTTGCGTTCGAGCCAGGCGGCCATCCGCCGTGCCTGCCGATGGCCGCGATCACTCAAGGGCCGTTCGGCGTCCGGCGTGCCGTCGATCGCCTCGGCGTGGCGCCAAAGCAGTAATTCCATGGTCTCCTCCAGCGTGCGCGGGTAGTCCGGCCTGGCGCGGTGCCGCTCCGGCGAGCTTCTTGCAAATGCTTACCTCCGCTGGCACGCCGCACACCCAAGGATAGGCCAATATAATGTCGAGCTTTGCCAACAGGAAGCCCGATGACCGTCCTCGTCTGTGGTTCGCTCGCCTTCGACACGATCATGGTGTTCGGCGACCGCTTTCGCGATCATATCCTGCCCGAGCAGATCCACATCCTGAACGTTGCGTTTCTGGTGCCCGACATGCGCCGGGAGTTCGGCGGGTGTGCGGGCAACATTGCCTACAACCTCAAACTGCTCGGCGGGGAGCCGCGCATCATGGCCACCGTCGGCGACGACGCAGGGCCCTATCTGGAACGTCTCGATGCACTCGGCCTGAGCCTCGACCATGTGCGTCGTATCGAAGGTACATTCACCGCGCAGGCCTTCATCACGACGGATCTCGACGACAACCAGATCACCGCATTTCACCCGGGCGCGATGAGCCACTCGCACCGCAATCGCGTCGCCGATGCCGGTGCGATCCGGCTGGGGATCGTCGCGCCGGACGGGCGTGACGGCATGCTGGAGCACTGCCGCGACTTCGCCGCGGCGGGCATTCCGTTCGTGTTCGACCCGGGTCAGGGGCTGCCGATGTTCTCCGGCGAGGAACTTCTCGGTTGCCTGCGCATGGCGACCTACTGCGCGGTGAATGATTACGAGGCGCGCATGCTGTGCGACCGGACAGGCCTTTCGCTGGAGGCGATCGCCAAGCTGGTGGACGGTCTCGTCGTGACCCGCGGCGGTGAGGGCTCCGACATCTTCGTCGATGGCGAATGTATTCCCATTCCCTGTGTCGAAGCTGAGACGGTCGTCGATCCGACCGGCTGCGGCGACGCTTATCGGGGCGGGCTGCTGTATGGAATCGCCAACGGCATGCCGCTGGTCCGTGCGGCTCGGCTGGCGGCGGTCATGGGGTCGATCAAGATCGCCCACCGGGGCGGTCAGAATCATGTCCCGACGAGGGACGACATTGCTGCTCGCTACGCGGCAGCATTTGGAGAATCGCCATGGTGATCGAGAAATTGAGCGCCGGCATCGCTTCGCTGCTGTCGGTGCTGGTGCTCTCGCTGATTGCGGGCTGCGCTTCGGACCTCGGCGGGGGCAGCTACGAACGTAGCGAAGCCCGCGGCGTCATGTCGGTGCGCTTTGGGGAAGTCACGACGGTTCGCCCGGTCAAGCTCGAGGGGACCGAATCCGGTGTCGGCACGATGTCCGGTGCGGCAGTCGGCGGCATCGCCGGCAGCACCGTCGGTGGCGGACGTGGTTCGGCGATCGCCGCCGTGATCGGTGCGGTGGCGGGGGGCATGGCGGGTGCGGCGATCGAGGACAGCACCACGCGACGCGCCGGGGTCGAAGTCACGGTCAAGCTCGACAGCGGTCAGTACATCGCCGTGGTCCAGGAGGACGGCGGTGAAAACTTCCGACTCGGCGAGCGCGTACGCGTGCTCGACGGCCGCGGCACGACGCGGGTTTCGCGCTGACCACGGCCGCACGGGGTCACGGGTAGAACGCGTAGACGCGGTAGCCGATCGGCTGGATGCCGTCCGCCATGAACGGAATCGTTGCTTCGATGTGCCGGCCTGCGGGGAAGGCTTCGTCAGCGGCAGCAGTCGGCATCCATTCCTCGGGCGTGACGACGCGACGCGCAATGGCACGGTCGCGGGCGTCGGTCAGGGTAAGTTCGAGGTGCGGCAGGGCCTGGTCGAAGCCGGCACGATTCTCGATTTCGGTGCGTAGCATGAACAGCCCCGGCCGGCGTTCGTCCAGATGGAGATCCGAACCGGCAATGGCGATCAGCGAAGCTTCCGTCGGTAGCGGCATCTCGCAGCCCAGTCGCGCGCAAAGGCTCGTATAGAAGGGCTGGCTCGCCGGCATCCACTGCACCACGGAATGGCGGAACAGCAGCACGGATTGCACTGCCAGCAACATCGACAGGGTGCCGATGCCGATGCCCCAGTACCCGGCGCTGCCGCTTGCCGGACGATCGGCGGGATAGCGGGGCAGTTCGTCGTCGCTCAGCAGGGCCGAGTCGTCTTCGTCGCGAATACGGGGAATTGCCGCGGGGGTCTGCGAGACATCGGTCTCGTGCCGGTCGGCGGCCCGGGGCGATTCGTCGTCCGCCACGATCGCCGGCACGAGGCGGTCGGTGGCGTCCGCCGTGGAGGCCCCGCGCGGATCGAGGTCGTCGGGCGGCACATCTTCCGCCG
This sequence comes from Rhodocyclaceae bacterium, assembly GCA_020445785.1. Lineage (GTDB taxonomy): Bacteria > Pseudomonadota > Gammaproteobacteria > Burkholderiales > Rhodocyclaceae > Cognatazoarcus. Next base: position 27,779 of record JAGRFZ010000076.1, on the reverse strand, counting down.
TGACTTCGTCCCGGGGCTCGGCGTCAGCGTCGGCCGTCGTCGCCGCGTCGCCGGCGTCGGGGAGCGACGGATAGACGATTTCGAAGCCGAAATCCTCGTCTGGCGACATTTCTCGGGGGCGCTCGTCGTCCGCCTCGCGCCGCTGCGACCCCTCGGCCAGCTTTGGTGCCTCCTCTGGGTCGAGGCTGGGATCGGCGGCGGCCGGCTTGGCAGACGTAGCCGGCCACGGCTGCGAGCCGAGGTCGTATTCCACGGGCGCATCGTTCGAGATCCGGTCATCGTGCTCTGGCTCTGGCTCTGGCTCTGGCTCTGGCTCTGGCTCTGGCTCTGGCTCTGGCTCTGGCTCTGGCTCTGGCGGCTCCTGGCCGGGTGACGGCGTTGCGTCGGTCTGCGGGCGGCGCCACGACCAGCCGTCGATGAACAGTTCGGGAACTTCCTCGTCGTCGTCCTCGGCGACCACGCGGGCGGCGTCGGAATCCGCTTCCTCCAGCATGAAGAGCGGTGCGCGTGCGTCGTCCGCTGGCGCGGCCTCGGACGCTGCCGCGGCGGGCCCGGCGAGATCGGCATCCGTCGCCGTCGGGGTGGCCGCCGGCGTGCGTCCGTCCTCGTCGAGCAGGGCTTCGAGGGCATTGAAGGGCTTGCTGCAGTGGCCGCAGCGCACGCGGCCACCACGCATCCGCAGTTGTTCGGGCCGTACCCGGAAGCTGGTCTGGCAATGGGGGCAGCGGGTTCGCATCATCGCTGGCCCTCCAGGCGCACCCAGCCATCCGCCTCGTCACCTACCGTCAGGCGGATCCACGGCGCGTAGGCGTCGATCACCCGGGGCGCCTGGCCCTCGAGCACGCCGGACAGGGCCAGCTTGCCGCCCGCGGCGACGGTGGCGGAGATCGCCGGGGCCAGCGCGCACAGCGGATTGGTCAGGATGTTGGCAACGACGACGTCGAATTGGCCGGGCAGCGGCTGGTCGGCCTGCTGCAGCGCCATCGTGACCGCGTTGGCCGCGGCATTCTCACGCGCCGCGTCGATCGCCTTGGGATCGATGTCGACGCCGACCACGCGCTGCGCGCCGAGGCGTGCCGCGGCAATGCCGAGGATGCCGGAGCCGCAGCCGTAGTCGAGTACCTGCGATTGCCGGCCGATTTCGCGCTGCAGCCATTGCAGGCAGAGTCGCGTGGTCGGGTGGCTGCCGGTGCCGAAGGCCATGCCGGGGTCGAGCCGGATGTTGATCGCATCCGCCTCGGGTGGCTGATGCCAGGTCGGCACGATCCATAGTGGCCCGCCGATGTGAATCGGCTCGAACTGGTCCTGGCTGAGGCGGATCCAGTCCTGCTCGGCCAATTCCTCGATGCGAAATGCCGGCAGCCGGGCGTAGCCGGCCTGCTGCGCGGCGTCGGCCAGCGCTGCTGCCGGATCGTCGCCCCGGTCGAACAGCGCCACCAGCCGGCTGTGGTCCCACAGCGCGGCGGGTTCGCTGCCGGGCTCGCCGAACTGCGGGCGCTCGGCGTCGGTGCCGGCGTCCGCGTCCTCGATGCTGACGGTCAGTGCGCCATGATCGAGCAGTGCGTCGGAAAGGGCTTCCGCCCGCGTCGCATCGGCGAGAACGATCAGCGACAGCCACATCGTCTCAGTCCCGGCCGTCACCAGGCTGGCTTTCCAGCTTCTTCTCCAGGTAGTGGATGCTGGCGCCGCCGGAGACGAAGCCGGCATCCTGCATCAGCTCCTGATGCAGGCGGATGTTCGACTTGATGCCCTCGATCACCATCTCGGACAGTGCAATGCGCATGCGGCGAACGGCTTGCTCGCGGCTGTCGCCGGCGGCAATCAGCTTGCCGATCATGGAGTCGTAATACTGGGGTACCGTGTAGCCGTTGTAGGCATGGGAGTCGACCCGAATGCCCGGGCCGCCAGGTACGTGCCAGTTGGTGATCCGTCCCGGGCTCGGCGTGAATCGGAACGGGTCCTCGGCATTGATCCGGCACTCGATGGCGTGGCCGCGAAAGGCGATGTCCTTCTGCTTCAGCCACAGCTTTTCGCCGGCGGCGATGCGCACCTGGGCCTGGACGATGTCCACGCCGGTGATCAACTCGGTGACCGGATGTTCGACCTGGACGCGGGTGTTCATCTCGATGAAATAGAACTCGCCGCCTTCGAACAGGAACTCGAAGGTTCCCGCGCCGCGGTAACCGATCTTGCGGCAGGCCTCGGCGCAACGTTCGCCGATCTTGGCAATGACCTTGCGGTCGATTCCGGGCGCCGGCGCCTCCTCGATCACCTTCTGATGGCGTCGCTGCATCGAGCAGTCGCGCTCACCCAGATGGACCGCGTTGCCATGCTCGTCGGCCAGGACCTGGATCTCGATGTGGCGCGGGTTTTCGAGGTATTTCTCCATGTACAGGACCGGGTTTCCGAATGCCGCCTCGGCTTCCGCCCGGGTCGTCGTCACCGCATTGAGCAGCGCCGCCGCCGTATGCACGACACGCATGCCGCGTCCGCCGCCACCACCGGCGGCCTTGACGATGACCGGATAGCCGATGGCATTGGCGATGCGCATGATCTCCTTCGGGTCGTCGGGCAGCGCACCGTCCGAGCCGGGGACGCACGGAACTCCCGCCGTCTTCATCGCGTCCTTCGCCGAGACCTTGTCACCCATCAGGCGAATGGTCTCGGCCCGCGGGCCGATGAAGACGAAGCCCGATTGCTCGACCCGCTCGGCGAAGTCCGCGTTTTCCGAGAGAAAGCCGTAGCCTGGGTGGATGGCCTCGGAGTCGGTGACCTCGGCCGCCGCGATGATCGACGGTACGTTGAGGTAGCTCTTGGCCGACGGCGCGGGTCCGATGCACACGGATTCGTCGGCGAGCTTGACGTACTTGGCCTCGGTGTCCGCCACCGAATGCACGGCGACGGTGCGGATGCCGAGTTCCCGGCAGGCACGCAGTACGCGCAGCGCGATCTCCCCCCGGTTGGCGATCAGGATCTTTTCGAACATGGCCGCGCGCTCAGCCGATCACGAACAGCGGTTGGCCGTATTCGACCGGTTGCCCGTTCTCGACGAGGATCGCCTTGACCGCCCCGGCGGCGTCCGAATCGATCTCGTTCATCAGCTTCATCGCTTCGATGATGCCGAGGGCCGCGCCCACCGTCACCGAGTCGCCGATCTCGACGAAGGGGGCCTCGCCCGGGGCGGAAGCGCGGTAGAAGGTGCCGACCATCGGCGAGGTGACGACATGACCTTCGGGCAGTGCATCTTCGGCCGGTGCCGGCTCGGGCACTGCGGTGGCCGGACCCAGCGCAGCGGGCGCTGCGTGAAGCATGGCAGGCGACGACGCCATGACTGCGGGCTGGGCCTGGTGCTTGGCGATGCGCACTTTTTCTTCGCCTTCGGTGACTTCGAGCTCCGAAATGCCCGATTCCTGCACCAGGTCGATGAGTTTCTTCAGCTTGCGCAGATCCATTGAGGTTCTCCAGGAGTTTTTGCCGTGCCCCAGGGCACTGGGTGTCATTCGCTGTTGAATTGGGCGAGCACGTAATCGAGCGCCGCCATGTAGCCATGGGCTCCGAGCCCGCAGATCACGCCGATCGCCTGATCCGAAAAATAGGAATGCCGGCGGAACGCTTCGCGGGCGTGGATGTTCGACAAGTGCACTTCGACGAACGGAATTGCGACCCCGGCCAGGGCGTCGCGCAACGCCACGCTGGTATGGGTGTAGCCGCCGGGGTTGATGATGATGAAGTCCACGTCCTCGGCCGCGGCGGCCTGGACGCGATCGATCAACTGCCCTTCGTGGTTGCTCTGAAAGGATTCGATCTGTACGCCCGATGCCCGCGCCCGGCTTTCCATCGCCGTGTGGATGTCGGCCAGGGTGGTGCGCCCATACACTTCCGGTTCGCGAGTGCCCAGCAGATTAAGATTGGGGCCGTGCAGGACGAGGATCCGGGCCTGGTCGATGGCTTCTGCAGCGGCGTCCGCCGTAGACCTGTTGGTGGTTTTTTTCTTGCGACTTGAATGCATGATCGCGGGAGTTTGCCGCAATATGATGCATATTGTCTAGCCCGGCTGTGGCTTCGAAGCGCCTGTTGCCCGGCTCAGCAGGCGATCCAACGTGTTCCTCAGCGCGTCGCGGTCCATCGGTCCGAGCCTGGTGTAGCGGATCTCGCCGCCTGCGCCGACCACCAGCGTGTAGGGCAGGGCCATCGCCGGGTTGCCGAGGGCCGACATGATCGGCAACGAACCGGCACCGGCGACCAGGAGCGGGTAGTCGACCTGTTGCTCGTCGGCGAAGCGGCTGACATTGTACGCGTTGTCGATCCCGAGGCCGACGAACTGAACGCCGCGGTCGGCGTATTCCCGGCTGACGGCGACGAAATCGGGGATCTCCTTGCGGCACGGCGGGCACCAGGTCGCCCAGAAGTTCACGACCAACAGCTTGTCGCGCCATTGTCCCAGTCGCTGTCGGTTGCCGTCGCTGTCCGCAAAGCTGAGCGCATAGAACTGGTCGACGCTGAGGGTGACGTCGCCACCGCCCGTGTCCTCGCCCGCGAGGGGGAGGGGAGGTGGTCCGCCGGCGGCGAACCAGCCGGCCAAGCCCGCAGCGGCCAGCAATGCCAGGACGAAGACCCGGCGGCCCCAGGTGCTCACCGGCCGCCGCTCCGCAGTGGGGTACGCGTCATGCCGCCGGATCCGTCAGCGGACGCAGCAAGGCCTCGACGCCGGAGAGTCTGGCCCGATCCGATCCCTTGCGTGCGACCCGCTCCAGGTGGTTGGGATAGATCGCGACGCGCACCGGCACCTCCCGCCAGTCGAATTCGAGCACCGCCTCGGGCGCGTCCGGCCCCTGCCGCCGAACTTCGCGGTGCTCGTAGCGCAGACCGCGGTTGAGGAAGTGGATCTCCACGTCCTTGGCGCTGTCGGCGAACAGTTCGATGTCGATCTGCGAAAAGCGCCCGGCCGTACCGTCCAGCACACCGCCGGTCAGATAGGGCCGGAATTCGTCGAGCTCACGCATCAGAGAAACCGCCGCGGTACGCATTTCCTGCAGTCGTTCGGCATGCTCCTCGTCTTGATAGAGGGCCTGCCAGGCGCGCAGCTCGGCTTCGATTTCGGCGTTGGTGGGCAGGGCCTCGGTTTCGCTGGCGCCGAGCTGGCGGGCCGCCTTGCGCTTGGCGAATCCGTAGTCCTGGATTCCGTCCTCAGCCATCATGCGGGCGGCCTGCGCCGCGATTTCCCGGCGCAGAGGGTGGAAGCGATGGGTCGAGCCGCGGTGGTTCATCGGGGCACCTCTCCGCCATCGTTTAGAATTGGCGCCCATTCTACACAGCGCCCGACGCGAGTCGCGCAAAAGCGCGGCGCCTGCGCCAAGGCGGCCCGCGACGGAGTACCGATGCATATCCATATCCTCGGCATCTGCGGCACTTTCATGGGTGGCGTGGCGTCGCTGGCGAGGGCCGCGGGCCACCGCGTCACCGGCTGCGACGCCAATGTCTATCCGCCGATGAGCACCCAATTGCAGGCCCAGGGCATCGCGCTGATCGAAGGCTACGACGCCGCGCAGGCCGGTATCGGCTGCGACTTGTTCGTGATCGGCAATGCGGTGTCGCGCGGTAACCCGCTGCTCGAGGAAATCCTGGAGCGCGGTCTGCCCTATACGTCGGGCCCCCAGTGGCTGGCCGAGGCGGTGCTTGCCGGCCGCTGGGTGCTGGCCGTGGCGGGCACCCACGGCAAGACCACGACCACCTCGATGCTCGCCTGGATGCTGGAAGATGCCGGTCTTGCGCCCGGCTACCTGGTGGGCGGGGTGCCGGCCAACTTCGGCGTCTCGGCGCGGCTCGGCGAGACGCCGTTCTTCGTCATCGAAGCCGACGAATACGACACCGCCTTCTGCGACAAGCGATCCAAGTTCGTCCATTACCGGCCGCGTACCGCAATCCTCAACAACCTGGAATTCGACCACGCCGACATCTTTGCAGATCTGGCGGCGATCGAGACCCAATTCCACCATCTGCTGCGGACCATGCCCGCCGGCGGCCGGATCATCGCCAATCATCGTGAACAGAGCCTGCGGCGGGTGGTGTCGCGCGGCTGCTGGTCGCAATTGGAATGGTTCGAAGACGAGGCCGGCTGGCACGCCGGCGAAGGCGACGGGGCCGATCAGGCCTGGTTTGGGTTCGGTGAAGAGGTGTTCGGCCAGTGCCGCATGCCTTTGCCCGGGCGCCACAACCGAGCCAATGCGCTGGCGGCGATCGCCGCTGCCCGCCACGTCGGCGTGCGCCCTGCCGACGCCATTGCGGCGCTCGGTCGCTTCGAGGGAATCCGACGACGGCTCGAGTTGCGGGGCTGCGTCGGCGGCGTCGAGGTGCTGGACGACTTCGCCCACCACCCGACCGCGATCGGCCTGACCATCGAGGCGTTGCGCCGCCAGCAGCCGCAGGGGCGAATCCTGGCCGTGCTGGAGCCCCGTTCCAACACGATGAAACTCGGCACCATGAAGGCGCGCCTGGCCGACAGCCTGGCCGCCGCGGACCGGGTCTTCTGCTACGCGAACGGGATTGCCTGGGACGTCGCGGAGGCGCTCGCGCCGATCGCCGATCGGAGTCGGGTCGAAGACGATCTCGATCGCCTGGTCGGCGCCATCAGCGCCGAAGCCAGGCCGGGTGACCGCGTGCTGGTGATGAGCAACGGCGGCTTCGGTGGCATCCACCAGCGCCTGCTCGATGCCCTCGCGACGCGCGGCTGAGCGGCCGCTCCGTTCAGGATTTGCTGTCGTTCTGCCGGCTCTGCAACTGCAGGCTTCGGGCCTCTTCGGCGGTGATGTATTCGAAAACCCGGACCACCTTGCGGACGCCGCTGGTGGTGCGCGCGATTTCGGTGGCGCGGTCGGCTTCGTCGCGCGTGACCAGACCCATCAGGAATACCGTGCCGGCCTCGGTCACGACCTTGACGTGATTGGCGCTGAAGGTGTTGTCGTCGACGAAGCGGGCCTTGACCTTGGAGGTGACGACCGCGTCGTTTCCGCGCGAGGTCAGCGAACTGGCGCCGGCCACCTGCACCTCGTTGGTGACACCGCGCACGTTCGGTACACCGGCGGCGATCTGGTCGAGCGCCGTCAATCCCGCGTCATCGGCGATCTCACCGGTCAGCAGCACCACCCGATTGAAGGCCGTGACATTGACGTGGGCGGCCTCGCCGAAGCGTTGCTTGATGCGGTTGCCGACCTTCCATTCGAGCCCCTCGTCCTCGACGTAGGCACCCGAACTGCGGCGGTCCGCCGCCATCATCGCGCCGGTGGCGGCGCCGGCGGCCACTACCGGGACGCAGCCCTGCAGGGCCGGCACGATGGCAGTAATCAGGGTCAGGCAAAAGAGGCTGCCGCGAACATCCAGTTTCATTCTTCCACTCCGAGTAACAGGCAATCGATGCCGTCGCACAAACAATGCAGCGTCAACAAGTGCACCTCCTGGATCCGCGCGGTGCGGTCCGAGGGCACGCACAGATGGACGTCGCCGTCCTGCAGCATGCCGCCGATCACTCCGCCGCCACGTCCGGTCAGCGCCACCACGCGGGCCTCACGCTCGTGGGCGGCGTTGATCGCCTCCACCACGTTGGGGGAGTTGCCGCTGGTCGAAATCGCCAGCAGTACGTCGCCGGATCGGGCCAGCGCCTGCACCTGCTTGCTGAACACTTCCTCGAATCGGTAGTCGTTCGCGATCGAGGTCAGGGTCGAGCTGTCCGTGGTCAGCGCGATGGCTGCCAGCGGCGGCCGCTCCATCTCGAAGCGATTGACCAACTCGGCAGCGAAATGCTGGGCGTCGGCCGCCGATCCGCCGTTGCCGCAGGCCAGGATCTTGCCGTTGTTGAGCAGGCACTCGGTCATCAGTGACACGGCGTCGGCAATGCCCGCGGTCATCAACTCGGCGGCGCTTCGCTTGACTTCGGCGCTGTCATTGAACTGGCGGGCGATCCTCGAGGCAAGGTCCATAGGGCAACAATCTGTAAGGGGGGAAAATCAGTCTAGCATGCCGTCGGCGGGCGCCGCAGTGCCGGCCGGGCGGCCCTCACTCGGCGTCGAAGGCGCCACGCAACCAGTTTGCCGGGCCGCGGCCGCCGTGCTCGAAGACGAGGGCATCGAAACGGCAGGCGCGATGGGCCTGGTCGTGCCCCTCGGTGGCCAACCAGTAGCGGGCGGCGCGCACGATACGCGCCTGCTTGCCGGGGGTGATGCTCGCTGCAGCGCCGCCGTGGGAGTCACCGCTGCGATAGCGCACCTCGACGAAGGCGATGGTGCCCCGGTCGTTCACCACGAGGTCGATCTCGCCGCCGCGGCAGCGCACGTTGCGGGCCAGCACGCGGGCCCCGTAGCGCTGCAAGAGGCGAGCTGCGCGGGCTTCCGCGGCGGCGCCGGCGGCTTGCGGTGGCGGCCTTCGGGAGTCGACAATGCGCCGGAGTCGAATACCGAGCCAGCGGAGCATGAATTCTCCCGATTCCGTGCTGAACAAGACACCGTCATTGTATGTGGTGGCCACCCCACTGGGGAATCTGCGCGACATCGGCCTGCGCGCGCTCGACGTGCTTGCGGCGGTGGCCGTGATTGCGGCCGAAGACACCCGGCACACGCGAGTGCTGCTCGATGCCCACGGCATCGCGACGCGCCTCATCGCGGCTCACGAGCACAACGAACAGGAAGCCGCCGGCAAGATCTGTGCGCTGCTGGCGCAGGGGACGCAGGTCGCGCTGGTCAGCGACGCCGGCACGCCCGCGATCTCGGACCCCGGCGCCCGCATCGTGCGCGCGGTCCAGCAGGCCGGTCATCCGGTGGTGCCGGTGCCGGGACCCAGCGCGCTCGGCGCGGCGCTTTCGGCTGCGGGGCTGACGGACGGGCGCTTCCTGTTCCATGGGTTCCTGCCGGCCAAGCCGGCGGCGCGCCGTACCGCGCTCGAAGCGCTGCGTGAACAGCCGCTGACCCTGGTGTTCTACGAGGCGCCCCACCGCGTTCGCGAGACCATCGGCGATCTGCTCGCGGTGCTCGGCAGCGGTCGCGAGCTGGTGGTGTGCCGGGAGTTGACCAAGCTGTTCGAGCAGATCTGCCGCATGCCTCTCGAGGAGGGCCCGGACTGGTTCGATGCCGACGCCAACCGCATGCGGGGCGAATTCGTGCTGCTGGTCTCGGCGGCCCCGGTCCGCGAGGGCCTGCCGGACGAGGCCGAGCGGGTGTTGCGGCTGCTGCTCGAGGAACTGCCGGTCAAGAGTGCGGCACGGCTGGCGGCGGAGATCACCGGGGTCGGGCGCAATCCGCTCTATCGGCGTGCGCTCGCACTGCGCGCCGAGGCCTGAGCGCGGCGGCGACGATAGAATCGAGGCCATCCATCCGCTGATGACGAAGTCCATGCAAACCTTGACGATCACCCGGCCCGACGACTGGCACCTGCATTTGCGCGACGGCGACGCGCTGTCGGCCGTGCTCCCCGATAGTGCACGCCGCTTCGCCAGGGCGATCGTAATGCCCAACCTGAAGTCGCCGGTAACGTCCGTCGACGCCGCTGGGCAGTACCGCACGCGGATCCTTTCCGCGCTGCCGCCCGATCTCAAGTTCGAGCCCCTGATGACGCTATATCTCACGGACAATACGTCGCCGGAGGAGATCCGGCGGGCGCGGGAGAGCGGCTTCGTGCAGGCCGCCAAGCTGTACCCGGCCGGGGCGACCACCAATTCGGATGCCGGGGTCACCGCGATCGAGCGGCTGACGCCGGTGCTGGACGCAATGCAGGAATGCGGCCTGGTGCTGTGTGTTCATGGAGAGGTGACCCATGCTGATGTGGATATCTTTGATCGCGAGCGCGTCTTTATCGATCGCACTCTGGCGCCGCTTGCGACGCGCTTCCCCGGTCTTCGTATCGTCTTCGAGCACATCACGACCGCGGAGGCAGTGGCGTTCGTGAAGGCCGCGGGCAGCCAAATCGGCGCCACCATCACCGCCCACCATCTGCTGCTCAACCGCAACGCCATTCTGGCCGGCGGCATCCGTCCGCATCACTATTGCCTGCCGGTGCTCAAGCGCGAGCGCCATCGCGAGGCTCTGGTCGAGGCGGCGGCCTCGGGCGACCCCCGGTTTTTCCTCGGCACGGATTCGGCGCCCCACGGGCGGAGCACCAAGGAGGCCGCCTGCGGTTGTGCCGGCTGTTACACGGCCCATGCCGCCCTCGAGTTCTACGCGGAAGCCTTCGAGCGGGCCGGCGCCCTCGACCGACTGGAAGCCTTTGCCAGTTTCCATGGCGCCGACTTCTATGGCCTTCCGCGCAATTCAGACCGCGTGACCTTGGTCCGGGAACCCTGGCAAGTGCCGGCTGCGCTCGAATATCTCGCCGACGACGTACTGGTGCCGCTACGCGCCGGCGAATCCGTGTCATGGCGGCTGGCTTGACAATGGCTTGCCGATGATCCGCGCACGCCTCGATCTCCTCCTGCCCGCGCTGCTCATGCTGCTCGCGGGTTGTGAGAATTCGGCCGCCCCCTTCATGGTCGATGGCAGCCAGCATGCCATTTCACTGATCCGCGAGCAGCGCTATTTCTGGAGTTCGGAGGTCGAGCAGTCGCTGGTGGTGTCACGCCTGCCGGCTTGCCAGCGCCGTTATCCGATCGTTGCCGGCACCACCGATGGCGCGAACATCGAAGTCTTCGAGGCCGGGCACCTGCTGTGGGCGCTGCGTCAGCAGCGCCGCTGGTATCTGGCCAGTACCGAGAAATGCCTGCTGCAGGAGTGGCAGGACCCGCCCGCCGAACCGCCGGGTCGCGAGATCGGTCGCTTTCTGCGCCGCGACGGTGCATTGGTGTTCGCGCCGACCGATGGCGTCAGCGGCAGCGTGCGCTGATCGGGGCCTTCGCGTCGGGCCGGGGCGACGCGCCCGGTACGGATCTCGCGTCGGCGCCGGAGGCGGGCGGTGAGCTTCGAATTGCGGCGCTTGCCCCCTGGCGTGCAGGAATTGTTCGCGCCCTATCGCGCTTTGATCGGCGAATCGCCATTGCGCGTGCCCCCGGCGCCGCCGGCGATCGATGCGCTGCTGGCCCGTCGTCGCCCGCGCACGGCCGAAGGGCGCATGCTCCAGGTGGCCGGCGCCGGCAACGATTCGGCGCTGGACTACGAGCGGCGAATCCGCGGGGCCGGCGCCCTGGCGACCCGGCCAGGATGCTGGCACGACTACTTCAATGCACTGGTGTGGTGCGTCTTTCCGGCGAGCAAGGCAGTCATCAACCAGCGTCATTGCGAGGCCGCCGGCGGGGATCGCGAGCGCGGCGCGGTGCGCGACGCGCTGACCCAGTTCGACGAATGTGGCGCACTGGTGGTGTCGTCGGACCCGGATCTGCTGGACGGCCTCCGCGGGCACCGCTGGGAGGCTGTCCTGTGGCGTCAGCGTGAGCATTTCATGCGGCATTGCCGCGTGCTGATCGTCGGCCACGCCACCCTCGATGCGCTTCGACGGCCATTCTCCGGCTTGTGCGCCAAGGCTCTGTATCGGCAAGTGCCGTCGCATTGGCTGTCGGCGGATCCGGTGCAGCGCGTCTGCGAGGCCGATGCCTGGCTCGCCGACTGGCTCGAGGGACGAGGCGACATGCTCACGCCACGCGCCTTCGCACCGTTGCCACTGCTGGGCCTGCCCCAGGTGACGCCGGACAATGCCTGTGCCGACTACTACCGCGACAGCGCGCAGTTCCGTCCCCGTCGGGCGCCCGGCCTGGGCGGCCTGCGCTGCTCGTAGTTGCGCGATTCGTGGTTGGAGGCGCGGGCTCGCCCAAGGCGGTCAGGCGCGCCGGCCCCGCCGATTGTTCGGTGTGCCCACGCCCGGAGGCGCTGTCCGCCGGTTTGCGGGATAATCGCCGACGGGAAGTTCGCCAGGCAACCGCGGCCCACGGGTCGAGGAAAGTCCGGGCCCCAAAGAGCAGGATGCCGGCTAACCGCCGGGCGCCATAGGTCGCGAGACCGAAAGCGACGGAAAGTGTCGCCCGAAGGGGCGACCCGCAGAGCACATCGATCCGGACCGGCCTCGCCGGTGGGGTGACCCGAGGTGGACTCTGCCGGCAACAGAAAGGATACCGCCGACGGCACCGGATGCCGGGCAAGGGTGAAAGGGTGGGGTAAGAGCCCACCGCGCGGCTGGCAACAGCCGTGGCACGGTAAACCCCATCCGGGGCAAGGCCAAATAGGGGGGCGACGGCATGGCTCGTGCCGCTCCCGGGTAGGCTGCTAGAGCGGCTCGGCAACGGGTCGCCCAGAGGAATGGTTGCCCGGTACCCCGCGGGGTGCCCGACAGAACCCGGCTTATCGGCGAACTTCCCACTTCTCGCCACGTTCCGCTGTTTCGGGGACTTTTCGCCCCACTTTTCCCCACCGCCTGGCGGCGATCGCTGCCGCAATTAAGGCTCTTTGTCCCCTCTTGCTTCGTCGCTATTGATTTGAAAGGCTTTTTTCTGCGGTCTGTTACCCTTTGCGGCAGAATTGCTAAGTCATTGTGTCTACGAGAGAAATTCCATTTGCGTCGCTTGACCCGGGTTGGTCTTTACACTAGAGTGGTGATTGGTGGAGAAAAGTGGGTGAAAGTGGGTGGCAGTGTCACCCGGCGGGAGGGGCCAAGCAGGCATGTTTCAGGGCGCGTCACAGCTTACGCTCGATGCCAAGGGTCGCGTCGCGATACCGGCCAAGCATCGCGAGGCGCTGTCGACCCTGTCGGGCGGCCGCCTGGTGCTGACCGCCCACCCCCATCGTTGCTTGCTGCTCTACCCCGAACCCGCCTGGGAGCCCAAGCGCGACGAAGTCTTGCGTAAGTCGAGCTTCGAGCCGCGCGCGGCCTTGCTCAAGCGTCTGCTGGTCGGTTTCGCCCAGGAAGAGAGCATGGATGCGGCCGGGCGGGTGCTGGTCTCTCCGTCGTTGCGGCAATTCGCACAATTGGAGAAGCAGGTCTGGCTGGTGGGGCAGGGCAGTCATTTCGAACTTTGGTCGGACGAGGGCTGGAGCAGCCAGTTGGAGAAGATGGTGGCCATCGGTGTCGATCTGCTGCCGCCGGGCATGGAGGATTTCTCGCTGTGAGCGCGATTTCCGGACATGTCACGGTGTTGCTCGAGGAGGCGGTCGAGGGGCTGGCCATCCGCGCCGACGGCGTCTACGTGGATGGCACATTCGGTCGTGGCGGCCACAGCCGGGCGATTCTCGCGCATCTCGGGCCCGGTGGGCGCCTGATTGCGCTGGATCGCGATCCGTCCGCAGTTGCGGCTGCCGAGGCGATTCGGGATTCGCGTTTCACGATCGTGCATGCGCCGTTCAGCGAGATGAATCGCGCCCTCGACGCGCACGAGGTGGGACGCGTTCATGGGGTGCTGCTGGACCTGGGGGTGTCGTCGCCACAACTGGACGAAGCCGCGCGGGGGATGAGCTTTCGATTCGATGCGCCGCTCGACATGCGCATGGATACCAGTCGCGGTGCGACCGCGGCGCAGTGGTTGGCCGAGGCTTCGGTGGGTCAGATCAGGGAGGTGCTGAGGGATTATGGGGAAGAACGGTTTGCTCATGCGATTGCAAAGGCGCTTGTTGCTGCTCGGGCAGGGCAACCTGTTGCAACCACTGGACAACTTGCCGCTATCGTGGAGAAAGCGGTCCGTACACGTGAGCCGGGCCAGCACCCGGCGACGCGCACCTTCCAGGCTCTACGGATTCTCGTCAATCAGGAACTCGAGGAGCTCGCGCTAGTCCTGCCGCAGTGTGTCGATCGGCTGGCGCCCGGTGGCCGCCTGGTGGTGATCAGCTTTCATTCGCTGGAGGATCGCATCGTCAAGCGCTACCTGCGCGACGCGTCCCGGCCGCCACGACTGCCCTCGCGGCTGCCGCTTCGCGAGTGCGAACTGCCGCAGCCTGTCCTGACCCTGATCGGACGCGCCCAGCGTCCGAGCGAGGCCGAACGTACCGCCAATCCGCGGGCCCGCAGCGCCGTGATGCGAATCGCCGAACGACGGGAGGCGGCATGAGACGGCCGCCCTGCCATCGCGCCGAGACAGGAGTGTCGCGAAGCACGGCTGCGCGCCCGGCGAACGGGCCGGCTGCGCAAAGCCGAATTTCCGATCTCGCATCGCGACCGGCGGTTCGCCCCGTGAGCGTCCGTTGCCTGCCTCCTGCGCCTGGCCGGATTCCGCATGCCCGCGAACAGAGGTTCACCCCGTGAGCCGGAGTCAGATCCTCCTGGTTGCGCTGGTGGTGTTGAGTGCCCTCGGGGTGGTCTCGGCCCAGCATGAGTCCCGCAAATTGGTTTCGGCCTATGAACAGGAGCGCACGCGGATGCAGCAACTCGACGTCGAATGGGGCCAACTGCAGCTCGAGCAGAGCACCCTGGCAAACCATTCGCGGGTCGAGCGCATCGCCCGCGAGCAACTCCACATGCGCGTCCCGGATCAGGCCAGCGTGTTGCTGCTGGAGCGCCGCAAATGAAGCGAAACAACAAGAGCGTCACCTTCAATCGCAATCCGCTGCTGACCCGGGATCTCCCGATCTGGCGACCCCGCGCGGTGCTGCTGGCCTTGCTCGCCGGCTCCTTCGCGCTGGTGGGCAGGGCTGCCTACCTGCAAGGTGTCAATGACGACTTCCTCCAGGCCAAGGGCGAATCCCGCTTCACGCGAATCCTGACCATGCCCGCAACCCGCGGCCGCATCCTCGATCGCGGCGGCGACGTGATGGCGATCAGCACGCCGGTCCAGTCCGTGGCCTGGTCGCCGCCGGTGACGGCGGCCGGGGAGGGCGATGTCGTGCGCCCGCGACCGGCCGAACTGCGCAAGCTCGCCGGTTTGCTCGAAATGGATGTGCGCGCGCTGACCAGCAAGCTCGGCAAGGCCGCCGACTTCACCTACCTGAAGCGCCAGTTGTCGCCCGTCGTCGCCGAGCAGGTTGCGGCGCTCGCGATTCCCGGCATCCATCTCGAGCAGGAGTACCGCCGCTACTATCCGGGCGGCGAGGTGACCGCCCACGTGCTGGGATTCACCGGCGTCGGCGACAGCGGCCAGGAAGGCGTGGAGCTCGCCTTCGACGATCGCTTGGCGGGTGTTGCCGGCTCGCGCCGCGTGATCAAGGACCGTCGGGGCCACATCGTCGAAGACGTCGAGTCGATCCGACTGCCGCAGGAGGGCACGGATCTGCAGTTGTCGCTCGACAGCAAGATCCAGCATCTCGCCCACAACGTGCTGAAGGAAGCGGTCACGCAGCACAAGGCGCGGGCCGGCGGTGTCGTCGTGCTCGACGCCCGCAGCGGCGAAGTGCTGGCACTGGTCAACAGCCCCAGCTTCAATCCGAACGATCGACGCGAGCTGTTCGGCGCCCGTCTGCGCAACCGTGCGCTCACCGACACCTACGAGCCCGGCTCGACCATGAAGCCGTTCACCGCGGCGATTGCGCTGGAAGAAGGCGCCTACCGGTTCGATTCCGAGATCGATACCGGCGACGGCCGCATGACGATCGGCAACGCGACGATCCGGGACACCAAGAAGCATGGGCAACTGACGGTAGCCGAAGTGATCCAGAAGTCGTCCAACGTCGGTGCGGCGACGATGGCGCTGTCCTTCGATCCCAAGGTCATGTGGGGCTACTTCGACCGGCTCGGCTTCGGTGCACCGTTGGGCCTCGGATTTCCCGGCGAGGCGGGCGGGCGGCTGCGTCCGGCGGCCACGTGGAAGCCGATCGAGCAGGCCACCATGTCCTATGGCCACGGCCTCTCGGTGACGCTGGTGCAGATGGCGCACGCCTACCTCGCATTCGCCCGCGACGGCGACTTGATTCCGGTCACCCTGATGCGCTCCCCCGGTCGCCCGATCGAAGGTCGGCGCGTCTATTCGGTACAGACCGCGCGCGAGGTCCGGAGCATGTTGGAACTGGTCACGCAGGAAGGGGGCACGGCGCCGATGGCCCAGGTCGCGGGCTACCGGGTGGGCGGCAAGACCGGCACCGCCCACAAGATCGAGGGCGGTCGCTACGCCGACAAATACGTGGCTTCCTTCGTCGGCATCGCGCCGATGTCGGAGCCACGGCTGGTGGTCGCGGTGATGATCGACGAGCCCGACAACGGCAAGCATTACGGCGGTTCGGTCGCCGGGCCGGTATTCGCCCAGATCGTCGCCGGCGCCTTGCGCACGCTGGGGGTGCCGCCGGACGCGCCGCCGGTGCCGGTCCACGTGGCCCAGCACGACCGCAGTGCGGAGCGGATGTGACCAGCGAGCGCGCCCAGCACCTGATCCGGCGGCTCGAGGAACTCGGGGTCCGGCCGAGCGGCATCTGTGCCGACTCCCGGTCGGTCGCGGCGGGCGACCTGTTCGTGGCCTTTCCCGGCTTTCGAAACGACGGCCGCCGCTTCATCGGCGATGCGGCCGCACGTGGTGCCGCGGCAGTGCTGTGGGAAGCCGAAGGCGGAGAATGGCCGGCGGGTATCGAATTGCCGAATCTGGCAGTGCAGGGCTTGCGCGACGAAGTCGGCGATCTCGCCGACCGGATCTTCGGCGCGCCGAGCCGCCGCTTGCGGGTTGCCGGCGTCACCGGGACCAACGGCAAGACCACGGTCAGCCAGTGGCTCGCCCGAGCGACCCAGGAACTGGGCGGTCGTTGCGGCATCATCGGTACGCTGGGCTGTGGTTTTCCGGGTGCCCTCGAAGCCGGAATGCATACCACCCCGGACGCGGTGGACGTCCATCGCCAGCTCGATCGCTTCGTGCGGGCGGGGGCGGACTCGGCCGCGATGGAAGTGTCGTCGATCGGCCTCGACCAAGGGCGCGTCAATGGCGTGCGCTTCGACTTGGCAGTCCTCACCAATCTGACTCGCGACCACCTCGACTACCACGGCGACATGGCGCGCTATGCGCAGGCCAAGGCGCGCCTGTTCGATGCCGACGGCATTCTTGCGGCCGTGGTCAATGCCGACGATCCCTTCGGTCGCGAGCAGGCACACAAGCTGATCGATCGCGGCGTTCGGGTGATTGCCTATGGCCTCGACCGGGCGCGACCGTCGCAATTGCCGGGCGCCGAGTTTCTGTTGGCCGACGACATGAGAAACACCATCGCCGGCCAGCAGTTCCAGCTCTGCTGGCAGGGCAGCCGACTGCCGATGAGCCCGGAGAGTATCGGTTCGTTCAACGTCTCGAACATGCTGGCGGTGATCGGCAGCCTGCTGGCCCGCGGTGTCGCTGTGGACGAGGCGGCACGGGTGGTCGGCCATCTGCGGGCGCCGGAGGGGCGGATGCAGCTCTTCGGCGGCGTCGCCGAGCCCCTGGTCGTGGTCGACTATGCCCACACGCCGGACGCGCTGACCCAGGTCCTGGGCGCCACGCGAGCGACCGCCGAGACGCGGGAGGGTCGGCTGGTCTGCGTCTTCGGCTGCGGCGGCGACCGCGACGCCGGCAAGCGACCGATGATGGGGGAAGTGGCAGCACGCTTGGCAGACCGGGTGATCCTGACCAGCGACAATCCGCGCGGCGAAGACCCGGCGTCGATTCTGGCCGACATCGCCGCCGGCGCGCCCCAGGCCGAACGTATCGCCGACCGCGCAGAGGCCATCCTCCAGGCCTTGCTCGGGGCCGCCGCCGACGACGTCGTGGTGTTGGCCGGCAAGGGGCACGAAAACTACCAGGAGGTCGAAGGCGTACGCCGGCCCTACTCCGATATCGAGCAGGCGCGCGGTGCCCTGTCCGCCTGGCGCATGCGCGGGAGGCCGGCATGAAGGCCCAACTGTCGTTTGCGGCCGAGGCCTGCGCCGGGCGCGCCACGGCCGAGGCTTGGTGCGACGGGGTCGCCACCGACAGCCGTACGATTGCTGCCGGCGAGTTGTTCGTGGCCTTGCGCGGCGACAATTTCGACGGGCACGAATTCATCGACGCCGCGTTTTCCCGTGGGGCCGCGGCGGCCCTCGTGGATCGGCGCTGGTTCGATGCCGTGCAGCCCGCCGCCACCTCGCCGTTGGTGGTAGCGGAGGATACGCGCATCGCCCTCGGCGACATCGCCAGTGCTTGGCGGTCGCGATTTTCGATCCCGTTGATCGGGGTTACGGGCAGCAACGGCAAGACCACCGTAAAGGAGATGTGTGGCGCCATCCTGCGGGCCCAGGCGGCCCTCGACGGCGCCGAGCCCGGCGTTTCGGTGCTTGCCACCGAGGGTAATCTCAACAACGACATCGGGCTGCCGCTGACGGTGCTCAAGCTGGCGCCCGAGCACCGGTTCGCGGTGATCGAGATGGGCATGAACCGGCCCGGCGAAATCGCCCGGCTGTCCTCGATTGCCGCACCGACGGTGGCCGTCGTCACCAATGCCCACCGGGCCCATCTCGAGGGCATGGGCGGCCTCGACGCGGTGGCGCAGGAGAAGGGTGCGATCTACGGTGGCCTGACCCGGACGGGGACGGCGGTGATCAATGCCGACGATCCCCATGCGGAACTGTGGCGCCGCCAGAGCGGGGCCTCGGCGCGGCGCGAGTTCGGCATCGATCAGGCGGCCGACGTTCGGGCGACTTACATCCTGAAAGGGCAGGGCTCGGACCTGTCGGTGCAAACTCCCGCCGGTGCGTTCGCCTTCGAGTTGCCGGTGCCGGGACGCCACAACGTCTCCAACGCGCTGGCTGCGACCGCCGCGACCCTCGCCGCCGGCGCCAGCGTGGAGGCGATCCGCCGCGGGCTCGAAGCCTACACCGGTACCAAGGGGCGGCTGGAGCGCAAGGCCGGCATCAACGGCGCGGTGGTCATCGACGACAGCTACAACGCCAATCCGGACTCGGTGATGGCCGGCATCGACGTCCTTGCCGCGACCCCGGGGCGCACGATCCTGGTGCTGGGCGACATGGGCGAGGTCGGCCCCAACAGTGCCCAGTTGCACGACGAAGTCGGCGGCTATGCCAAGAGCGAGGGCGTCGACCAGCTTTTCGCGCTGGGTGAGATGAGCGAGGTCGCGGCACGCAATTTTGGTGAGGGAGGTCGCCATTTCGGCCGCCGCGAAGACCTCGTCAGTGCCTTGCGCAGGTCCATGGACGCGGACACCGTGGTGCTGGTGAAGGGGTCGCGCTTCATGCGCATGGAGCGGGTGGTGGACGGCATCGTGGTGCCGAAGACCTGACGGACATTCGGGTCGCGCCGTGCGGGGCGACCAGGGAGAGCGGAAGAGCAAATGCTGTTGGAACTCGCCAACTGGCTGGGGCAGGACATCAGGACCTTCAACGTGTTCGGCTATATCACGCTGCGCACGGTGCTGGCCGCCCTGACCGCGCTGGTGATCTCCTTCATCTTCGGGCCGGCGGTGATCCGCTGGTTGGCGGCCAAGAAGATCGGGCAGGCAGTGCGCGACGACGGCCCCAAATCGCATCTGACCAAGGCGGGCACGCCGACCATGGGCGGCGCCCTGATCTTGATCGCGATCGCGATCACGATGCTGCTGTGGGGCGATCTCGGCAACCGCTACATGTGGACGGTGCTGGTAGTGACCCTGGGTTTCGGCACGGTCGGCTGGATCGACGACTGGAAGAAGGTCGTGCATCGCGACCCGAGTGGCCTCGCCAGTCGCTGGAAGTACCTCTGGACCTCGCTGATCGCGGCCGGCGCCGCAGCCTACCTCGGCCTCACCGCTTCCGAGCCGGCGCAACTGGAACTGATCGTACCCTTCTTCAAGTCGGTGGCCTACCCGCTCGGCGCCTTCGGCTTCGTCGTGCTGTCCTATTTCGTGATCAACGGCACCAGCCACTCGGTCAACCTCACCGACGGCCTCGACGGCCTCGCGATCATGCCGACCGTGATGGTTTCGGCGGCGCTCGCCGTGTTCGCCTACGTCGCCGGCCACGCCGGCTTTTCCAAATACCTGGGTTTGCCCTACATCGCCGGCGCGGGCGAATTGGCGGTGTTCTGCGGTGCGATGTGCGGCGCCGGTCTCGGCTTCCTGTGGTTCAACGCCTATCCGGCGGAAGTCTTCATGGGAGACGTCGGTGCCCTCGCGCTGGGGGCGGCGATGGGGACCGTCGCGGTGATCGTTCGCCAGGAGATCGTGCTGTTCATCATGGGCGGCCTGTTCGTCGCCGAAGCGCTGTCGGTGATGGTCCAGGTGCTGTATTTCCGCGTCACCGGAGGGCGCCGCATCTTCCGCATGGCTCCGCTCCACCATCACTACGAACTGGGGGGCTGGAAGGAAACCCAGGTGGTGGTCCGCTTCTGGATCATCACGATCATGCTCGTGCTGTTCGGGCTGTCCACGCTGAAGCTCAGGTAGACGATGAAGGGACGCTGGCAAGACAAGTCGGTTCTGGTGCTCGGGCTCGGTCAATCCGGCCTCGCGATGGCGCGCTGGCTGGCGCGCGCCGGCGCTCGCCTGACTGTCGCCGACAGCCGCCCGACGCCTCCCGGTGCCGACGATCTTCGGCGCGAGCAGCTCGCCGCACGGACCGCGTTCGGCCCCTTTGCCCCGAGTCTGCTCGATGGCATCGAGACCATCGCGATCAGCCCGGGTCTCGACCCGCGCATGGCCTTGGTGGCCGAGGCCCGCAGTCGCGGCATCGTGGTCACCGGCGAAATGAGCCTGCTGGCGCAGGCGCTGGAAGACCTCGGCGCGCGCGACCAGTCACGGATCCTCGCGATCACCGGCACCAACGGCAAGACGACGACAACGGCGTTGGCCGGCGAGATGTGTCGCGCCGCCGGGCGTCGTACCGCCGTCGCCGGCAACATCGGCCCGACCGCACTGGATGCGCTGCGAGCGGCGCTCGATCGCGGTGAGGGGCTGCCCGAGGTGTGGGTGCTCGAGCTGTCGAGTTTCCAGATCGAGACCATGCAGGGTCTCGCCCCAGACGCCGCGGTGGTGCTCAACATCAGCGACGATCACCTCGATCGTTACAGCGACATCGGCGCCTACGCGGCCACCAAGTCCCGGATCTTCGACGGATCGGGCTGCATGGTGCTCAATCGCGACGACCCGCGCGTGATGGCGATGCGTCGTGCCGGGCGCGAGTGTGTCAGCTTCGGCTGTGATCGACCGGGGGACACCGACTACGGGCTCGAAGGCGAAGGCGATCGCTTGTCGCTGGTTCTGCCGAGCCAGGCGCCCGTCGCGGCCGATCGCCTGCGTCTGGCGGGCACCCACAATCTCGCCAATGCGCTCGCGGCGCTGGCGCTGTGCCGCGCCATCGACTTGCCCTGGGCGCCCCTGATCGACGCCTTGTGTGGCTTCGAAGGTTTGCCCCACCGCGTTCAACCGGTGGCCCGGCGCGACGACGGCGTGACCTATTACGACGATTCCAAGGGTACCAACGTGGGGGCGACGCTGGCGGCGATCGAGGGCCTGCGGCGGTCGGTCGTGCTGATCGCCGGCGGCGAGGGCAAGGGCCAGGACTTTGCGCCGCTGGCGCCGGCGCTGGCCCGGCACGGGCGCGCCGTGGTGTTGATCGGGCGCGACGCGCCGTTGATCGAACGTGCCCTCGACGGCTGCGGCGTGCCCCTGGTGCGCGCACCGAGCCTGGAAGTCGCCGTTCACCAAGCCCACGAAGCCGCACAGAGCGGCGATGCCGTGCTGTTGTCGCCGGCCTGCGCCAGCTTCGACATGTTCCGCGACTACGCGCACCGGGCGGAGGTCTTCGTCGCCGCAGTGCACAGGCTGTCGGGGGTGCGGGCGCTATGAAGCTCGTTCTTCCCCTCGGCCTCGGCGCCGGCGCCAGCGAAACGAGCAGCGTCGCGACGTCTCGCGCGGTCGGTCGGCTGACCCGGCCCGGCAAGCCGCCGGCAGAGCTCGATCTGGTGCTGATCTGGTCGGCCATGGCCTTGCTGCTGCTCGGGCTGGTGATGGTCTATTCATCGTCGATCGCAATGTCCGAGGGCAGTGCGTTCACCGGCCACCGCTCGACCTATTTCCTCGTTCGCCACGCCATCTTCATGATGATCGGCGTGGTGGCCGGAACGCTGGCCTTCCAACTGCCCGTGCGGATCTGGCAACAGAGCGCACCCTGGCTGTTCGCCATCGGCGTGCTGTTGCTGGTGGTGGTGCTGATCCCGAACATCGGCCGCGAGGTCAATGGCGCACGCCGCTGGCTGCCGCTCGGCCCGGTCAGTCTGCAGCCGTCGGAGTTGATGAAGCTGTTCGTGGCCCTCTACGCTGCCGACTACACCGTGCGCAAGCTGCCCCACATGTCGAGCCTTCGGCGGGCCTTTCTGCCGATGGCCGCGGTGATCCTGTTCGTCGGCGCGCTGCTGCTGCGCGAGCCGGACTTCGGCGCCTTCGTCGTCATCACCGCAATCGCCTTCGGCATCCTGTTCCTGGGCGGCATCAACGTGCGCATCTTCGTGCTGCTGCTGGTGGTGGCGGTGATCGGCTTCATGCTGCTGATCTGGTGGTCACCCTATCGTCGCGACCGCATTCTCGGCTTCATGGATCCGTGGCGCGACCCCTTCGGCAATGGCTATCAGCTATCCCATGCGCTGATCGCCTTCGGTCGCGGCGAATGGTTCGGCGTCGGCCTCGGTGCCAGCGTCGAAAAGCTCTTCTACCTGCCCGAGGCCCATACCGATTTCCTGCTGGCAGTGATTGCGGAGGAACTCGGCTTCGCCGGTGTGCTGACGGTGGTCGTGCTGTTCGCGCTGGTGGTGCAACGTGCCTTCGCGATCGGACGCCAGGCGATCACCCTGGAGCGATTCTTTGCCGGCCTGGTGGCGCAGGGCATCGGCCTGTGGATCGGCGTCCAGTCCTTCATCAACATGGGGGTCAACACCGGCCTGCTGCCGACCAAGGGCTTGACCCTGCCGCTGATGAGTTTCGGCGGTTCCGGCATTCTCGCCAACTGCATCGCGCTGGCGGTGCTGTTGCGCATCGATTGGGAGAACCGCCAGATCATGAGGGGCCGCTCATGAAGACGCTGCTGGTCATGGCGGGCGGTACCGGCGGCCATATCTATCCCGGACTCGCAGTCGCGGAGGTCCTCGGCGAGCGGGGCTGGAAGATCGCCTGGATGGGCAACCCGGACGGCATGGAGGCGAGCCTGGTGCCGGCGCGTGGCTACGACATGGCCTGGATCCGATTTGCCGCGCTGCGGGGCAAGGGAGTGCTGCGCAAGTTGCTGTTGCCGGCGAACCTGCTGCGCGCCTTCTGGCAGGCGATCGGCCACATCCGGCGTCTCGAGCCGGACGTGGTGCTGGGCATGGGAGGCTACGTCAGTTTCCCGGGCGGGATGATGGCGGTGGCGCTCGGCCGCCCCCTCGTGCTGCACGAACAGAATTCGGTCGCCGGCCTCGCCAATCGGGTGCTGGCCGGAGTGGCCGACGAAGTCCTGAGCGGGTTTCCCGAGGTGCTGTCGAAGGCACGCTGGGTGGGCAATCCGGTGCGCCGTGAGATTGCCGCGGTGGCGCCGCCGGCCGAGCGCTTCGCCGGGCGGACGGGGCCGCTGCGCCTGCTCGTGGTCGGTGGCAGTCTCGGTGCCCGGGTGCTCAACGAGACGCTACCGGCCGCCCTCGCCCTCCTGCCGAAAGGCCGCCGCCCGCGAGTGGTCCATCAGGCCGGTCGCCAGCAGATCGACGAGCTGCGTCGGCACTATGCTGCGGCCGCGGTCGATGGGGAGTTGCTGCCGTTCATCGAGGACATGGCAGCCCGCTATGCCGAAGCCGACGTCGTGCTGTGCCGTGCCGGCGCCTTGACCGTCGCCGAACTGGCTGCCGCTGGTGTCGCCAGCCTGCTGGTGCCCCTGCCCCACGCGGTGGACGACCATCAGACCGGCAATGCGCGCTTCCTCGCCGATCGCGGCGCGGCAGTGCTATTGCCCCAGGACGAACTCGATCCGGCATCGCTGGCGGCCCGGCTCGAGGGTCTCGACCGTTCGCAACTTCAGGACATGGCGGAGAAGGCGCGGGCCTTGGCGCGAGCCGACGCTGCCGAAGCCGTCGCCGACACTTGTGAGGCGATTGTGAGGAACCCCGGGCAATGAAACACAAGGTCAAGCACATCCACTTCGTCGGCATCGGCGGTGCCGGCATGAGCGGGATCGCCGAGGTCCTGGTGAACCTCGGCTTCATCGTCAGCGGATCGGACCTGGGCGCCAACGCGGCCACCCGGCGGCTGGCGGCGATGGGCGCGACGGTGGTCAGCGGCCACGCAGCCGAACACATCGCCGGTGCCGATGCGATCGTCACCTCGACCGCGGTGCGCGGTGACAATCCGGAAGTGGTGGCGGCGCGCGCGTCCCACGTGCCCGTAGTGCCGCGGGCGCAGATGCTGGCGGAGCTGATGCGCCTCAAGCAGGGCATTGCCATCGCCGGCACCCACGGCAAGACCACCACGACCTCGCTGGTGGCCAGCATCCTCGCCGAAGGCGGCATGGATCCCACCTTCGTCATCGGTGGCCGCCTCAATGCCGCCGGCGCCAACGCCCGCCTCGGCAAGGGCGACTTTCTGGTGGCCGAGGCCGACGAGTCGGACGCTTCCTTCCTGCTGATCAACCCGGTGATCTCGGTGGTGACCAACATCGACGCCGATCACATGGAGACCTACGGCCACGACTTCGCCCGGCTCAAGCAGGCCTTCGTCGATTTCCTGCAGCATCTGCCGTTCTACGGCGTCGCGGTGCTGTGCGAGGACGATCCGCACGTGCGTTCGATCATGCCGCTGGTCTCGAAGCAGATCGTCCGCTACGGTCTTTCGCCGACTGCATCGGTGCGTGCCGAGAACGTCCGCGCCGAAGGCGGTCGGATGCGCTTCGACGTGGTGCGCGAGAACGGCAGCATCTCGCGCTTTCCGGCGGTGCTCAATCTGCCCGGCATCCACAATGTGTTGAATGCCTTGGCCGCGGTCGCGGTGGCGACCGAAGTCGGCGTGCCGGACGAGTCGATCGCCAAGGCGCTGGACGAATTCCACGGCGTCGGCCGCCGCTTCCAGCGCTACGGCGAAGTACCGCTGCCGGGTGGCGGCGGTTTCACCCTGATCGACGACTATGGTCACCATCCCGCCGAAATGGCGGCAACGCTGGAGGCCGCCCGTGGCGCCTTCCCCGGGCGTCGGCTGGTCCTCGCCTTCCAGCCCCACCGCTATACCCGCACCCGGGACTGTTTCGAGGATCTGGTGCACGTGCTGGCCGCCGCCGACCTGCTGCTGCTGAGCGAAGTCTATGCCGCCGGTGAAGCGCCGATCGTGGCCGCCGACGGGCGCTCGCTGACGCGTGCGATCCGGGTCGCGGGCAAGGTCGAGCCGATCTTCGTCGAGGAGGTCGCGCAGATGCCCGAGGCGATCATGGATGCCGCCCAGGACGGCGACGTCGTCATCACCATGGGGGCCGGATCGATCGGGTCGGTGCCCGGGCGTCTGGCGAATCGGGAGGATTGAGCGGAATGGCGCAAGGATTCGGCAAGGTGGCGGTGCTGTTCGGTGGCTCGTCGGCCGAGCGGGACGTCTCGCTGATGTCCGGTCGGGCGGTGCTCGACGCGCTGCTGGCCGAGGGGGTCGACGCGCATCCCTTCGACCCCGCGGAACGTGACCTGTTCGAACTGAAGCAGGATGGCTTCGATCGGGCGTTCGTGATTCTGCACGGCCGGGGCGGAGAGGACGGAACGGTGCAGGGCGCGCTCGAACTGATGGGCATTCCCTACACGGGCAGCGGCGTCATGGCCTCGGCCTTGTCGATGGACAAGTGGCGCACCAAGATGGTGTGGCAGTCGGTCGGCCTGCCCACCCCCCGCTATGCGATTCTCGACGAGCGTTCCGACTGGGCTGCAGTGGTCGCCGATCTCGGCCTGCCGATCTTCGTCAAACCGGTGCACGAAGGCAGCAGCATGGGTGCCACCAAGGTCACCCGAGCCGAGGACCTCGAGGCGGCCTGGGCGCTGGCCGCCCGCTACGACAGTCTGGTGCTGGCGGAAGAATTCGTCGCGGGCGAAGAACTCACTGCACCCTTCCTGGCCGACGAGGCCCTGCCGCTGGTGCGAATCGTCGCGCCCGACGGCAATTACGATTACCAACACAAGTACTTCACCGACGACACCCAGTATTTCTGTCCCGCCGGCCTGCCGGAGGAACTCGAGCGCCGCATGCGCGAGGTCGTGTTGCACTCGGCCCGGGTGCTCGGCTGCCGCGGCTGGGGGCGCGCGGACCTGATCCTGAAGGGCGACGGCAGCTTCACGTTGCTGGAGATGAACACCATCCCCGGCATGACCAGCCATTCGCTGGTGCCGATGTCGGCACGCGCCGCCGGCCTGTCCTTTGGCGCCCTGTGCCGGCGTATTCTCGAGGAGGCCCGCGTTGGCTGAAGCCCGCAGTCGGCGCGCCGCCGGCACCAAGACCCGCAAGCAGGCTCGCAGCGCCCATGGTGGTCGCAGCGTCCTGTGGCACAACCCGGCGCTGCTCAACCTGATCGCCGACGTCTGCCTGCTGTTCGGATCGACGGCGCTGGCCTACGCCGCCTTCTCGTGGTTTCTGCGCCAGCCCCTGTTTCCCCTCGACGAACTGGTGCTGCTGACTCCGCCGGCCCAGGTTACCGAGGCCCAGCTCGAATACGCGGCGCGCAGCGCCGTGGACGGTGGCTTTTTCACGGTGGATCTGGACCGGGTGCGGGAGACCTTCGAGAAGCTGCCGTGGGTGCGACGCGCCGAGGTACGGCGGCGTTGGCCGGCCAGTCTGGAATTGCGGCTCGAGGAGCATGTCGCGGTCGCCTACTGGAGTCCCGACGGCAGCGGCGAGACCCGCCTCGTCAATCGGCAAGGTGAGGTCTTCGTCGCCGCCAGCGACGCCGCCATGCCGAAGCTGTCCGGACCCGAAGGCACGGCCGCCTACGTCCTCAACCGCTTCGGCGCTCTGGTCGAGGCGGTGGCGCCGCTCGAGGACCCGCTGACCGACGTCACCCTGTCGGCGCGCGAGGCGTGGCAGCTCAAGCTGTCGGGCGGCCTCGTGATCCAACTCGGCAGGGACCAGGAATCGGCGCCGAGCGACCGGCGCCTGAGAGATTTTGTGGCCACCTTCCCCGGTGTTCGGGAGAGGTCGGAGATCGAAGTGGCGGTGGCGGACCTGCGCTACCCCGGTGGATATGCGCTGCGCGCAGCGCGGCAGGAGAAGCCCGAAAAGGGCAGCAAATGAGCAAGGAACAGAAGGAACTGATTGTCGGGTTGGATATCGGCACGTCGAAGATCACCTGCCTGGTGGCCGAATCGCTGCCGGACGGGAGCCTCGACGTGGTCGGCCTCGGCACCCAAGGCACCAACGGCCTGAAGCGCGGTGTCGTGGTGAATATCGAGGCGACGGTGGAGACGATCTCCAAGGTCATCCAGGAAGTCGAGGTGATGGCCGACTGCAAGATCCGCGACGTGTTCACCGGTATCGCCGGCAGCCACATCCGCAGTTTCAACTCCAACGGGATGGTGGCGATCAAGGATCGCGAAGTGACCCCGGTCGATGTCGAGCGCGTGATCGAGGTGGCGCGGGCGATGCCGATCCCGGCCGACCAGCAGATCCTGCACATCCTGACCCAGGAATTCATCATCGACGGCCAGGACGGTGTGCGCGAGCCGATCGGCATGAGCGGCGTCAAACTCGAGACCAAGGTGCACATCGTCACTGGCGCCGTCTCCGCCGCCCAGAACGTGATCAAGTGCGTGCGGCGCTGCGGCCTGGAAGTGGTGGACCTGATCCTGCAGCCCCTGGCGTCGAGCTACGCGACTCTGTCCGACGACGAGAAGGAACTCGGCGTCTGCCTGGTGGACATCGGCGCCGGCACCACCGACATCGCGGTGTTCACGCGCGGAGCGATCCGTCACACCGCAGTGCTGCCGGTGGCCGGCGACCAGA